>NZ_JAIOKW010000003.1:0-313223 GCF_020093335.1 Pseudomonas fluorescens group sp.
CACTTGCGCTTCCGATCTCTCGTTAGCGGGAGGCGAATTCTACAGCGTTACACGCTGCTGTCAACACCTCTTTTTCTCCGCTTTCGACCGAGAGGATCGAAACGTTAATAGAGCCAAACAACACTGCTCTACCAACTCCTTCTGGGCTTCGATGAACTGAAGCAACTCGCTGTCGAACTCTGCGTAACTCTTTGTTTACCAAGGAGTTTTCCGTTTCGACTGCGCCGGAAGTGGGGCGAATTATAGACAGATATAATTCGCCGTCAACACTTAATTTCAGGTTTATTCGGATTTGAGCGTAATACGCGCAAATGCCTTCTTCCCCGCCTGGCATACGTGGGTGCTACCCAGCTCGCATATAAAGGTACGATCTACGACCTCACCATCTACACGCACACCACCCGAACCCAACAGGTCACGCGCAACCGCCGAGTTCTTCACCAAACCTGCTTTATTAAGGACGGCAGCGATTGGCATCGCTTCGGCAGCAGACAGCTCGATCTCCGGCAGATCATCCGGCAGCTCGCCGTCCTTCATGCGATTGCCCGCAGCACGATGAGCATTAGCCGCTGCTTCGTCACCATGGAAGCGCGCAACAATCTCTTCCGCCAGCTTGATCTTCACGTCACGCGGATTGGCGCCTGCCTCTACATCAGCACGCAGCGCATTGATCTCATCCATCGAGCGGAAACTCAGCAACTCGAAGTAACGCCACATCAACGCATCAGGAATCGAAACCAGCTTGCCGTACATGACGCCCGGGGCTTCCTGGATACCAACATAGTTACCCAGAGACTTGGACATCTTCTTGACGCCATCCAACCCCTCCAGCAACGGCATAGTCAGAATGCACTGGGCCTCCTGTCCATACGCACGCTGCAGCTCACGCCCCATCAGCAGGTTGAACTTCTGATCGGTGCCGCCGAGCTCAACATCCGCACGCAACGCCACCGAGTCGTAGCCCTGAACCAGCGGATAGAGGAACTCATGAATGGCGATCGGCTGATTGGTAGAGTAGCGCTTGTCGAAGTCATCACGCTCAAGCATGCGTGCGACGGTGTACTGGGAGGTCAGGCGAATAAAATCCGCCGGCCCCATCTGATCCATCCAAGTGGAGTTGAACGCCACCTCGGTCTTGGCCGGATCAAGGATCTTGAATACCTGCGTCTTGTAGGTCTCGGCGTTATCGAGAACCTGCTCGCGAGTCAGCGGAGGGCGCGTGGCACTCTTGCCGCTCGGATCGCCGATCATCCCGGTGAAATCACCTATAAGGAAGATGACCTGATGCCCCAGCTCCTGGAACTGGCGCAGCTTATTAATAAGCACGGTATGGCCCAGGTGCAAATCCGGCGCAGTCGGATCAAAGCCAGCCTTAATACGCAGGGGTTGGCCACGCTTGAGCTTTTCGATCAGCTCGGCCTCGACCAACAGTTCTTCCGCACCACGTTTTATCAGCGCTAGCTGCTCTTCAACCGACTTCATAACAGACCCGCAAGGCTCAGATTCAAAAGGGAACCAACCATACAAGATCAGGGACTAATTACAAGTTTTGCCCTGCGAACGGACACCGTTCAGCAAGCCCAGCGTTCGCGAGCTTGCGCCACAGATGATTTGGTTATATTTTATACAGTTATTTCATCTTCATCATGTCATTCATCTTTTCCATTTCATCTTCAAAGTCAAATTACCTATGACCACTGAACCGTCTAAAGCGCCGCCGCTTTACCCGAAGACCCACCTGCTCGCCGCAAGTGGTATCGCCGCCCTTCTCAGCCTGGCACTCCTGGTATTCCCTTCCAGTGAAGTAGAAGCCAAACGAACATCCCTGAGCCTTGACTTGGAAAGTCCGGTTGAACAACTGACACAAGATCAAGACGCTTCCGACGCACAACAAGCCACAAATGCTCAAGTGGACTCACCGTTCGCCCAGATAGAAAATAGCCCGGAAGACACACAGCAAGCCGCTCAGACTAAGGCCGCGCTGACTGTAGACACAGCCAAGAATCCCCAGCACCGCGAAGTCATCGTTGGCAAGGGCGATACGCTCTCGACGCTATTCGAGAAAGTCGGCCTCCCCGCAGCCACCGTCAACGAAGTACTCGCCAGCGACAAACAAGCCAAGCAGTTCACCCAGCTCAAACGCGGTCAAAAGCTGGAATTCGAACTGACACCCGACGGACAGCTCAACAACCTGCACAGCAATGTCAGCGACCTCGAAAGCATCACTCTGACTAAAGGCGCCAAAGGCTTTGCCTTCAACCGCGTCACCACCAAGCCGGTGATGCGCTCCGCCTATGTACACGGCGTAATCAACAGCTCGCTGTCGCAATCCGCGGCCCGCGCCGGCCTGTCCCACAGTATGACCATGGACATGGCCAGCGTGTTCGGCTACGACATCGACTTCGCCCAGGACATCCGCCAAGGCGACGAATTCGATGTGATCTATGAGCAGAAAGTCGCGAATGGCAAAGTGGTCGGCACCGGTAATATTCTCTCCGCACGCTTTACCAACCGTGGCAAGACCTACACCGCCGTGCGCTACACCAACAAACAAGGCAACAGCAGCTACTACACCGCCGACGGCAATAGCATGCGCAAAGCCTTCATCCGCACGCCGGTAGACTTCGCTCGCATTAGCTCGCGTTTCTCCATGGGTCGCAAGCATCCAATTCTGAACAAAATCCGCGCCCACAAAGGCGTCGACTACGCTGCCCCGCGCGGCACGCCAATCAAGGCGGCCGGCGACGGTAAAGTGCTATTGGCCGGACGCCGTGGTGGTTACGGTAATACCGTGATCATCCAGCACGGGAACACCTACCGCACCCTGTATGGCCACATGCAAGGCTTCGCCAAGGGCGTGCAAACCGGCGGCACCGTCAAGCAAGGCCAGGTGATCGGCTACATCGGCACTACCGGCCTGTCCACCGGCCCGCACTTGCACTACGAATTCCAGGTTAATGGGGTGCACGTCGACCCGCTGGGCCAAAAACTGCCAATGGCCGATCCGATCGCCAAGGCCGAGCGCGCTCGATTCATGCAACAGAGCCAGCCGTTGATGGCGCGCATGGACCAAGAGCGCTCCACCCTGCTGGCTTCGGCGAAGCGTTAAGGTATGTCGCTCTATATAGGCGTGATGTCCGGGACCAGTCTCGATGGCCTGGACATCGCTTTGATCGAACAGGCCCCGGCGATCAAACTGATCGCCACGCACTACCTCCCCATGCCGGATACCCTGCGCACCGAGCTGCTCGCCCTGTGCGCCAGCGGCCCGGATGAGATCGCCCGCTCAGCAATCGCCCAACAGAAATGGGTGAACCTGGCAGCACAGGGCATTCACGCATTACTCGTTCAGCAACACCTCAAGCCCCAGGACATCCGCGCGATCGGCAGCCATGGCCAGACCATCCGCCATGAACCCGCCCGGGGCTTTACCGTGCAGATCGGCAATCCGGCCTTGCTCACCGAGCTGACCAACATCACCGTGGTCAGCGACTTCCGCAGCCGCGATGTCGCCGCCGGCGGCCAGGGCGCCCCGCTGGTCCCGGCATTCCATGAAGCACTGTTTGGTGAACGCACCGGCAACCGTGCCGTATTGAATGTGGGCGGTTTCAGCAATCTCAGCCTGATCGAGACCGGTAAACCTGTAGCCGGATTCGATTGCGGCCCAGGCAATGTGCTGTTGGATGCCTGGATTCACCAACAACGCAGCGAGCACTTTGATCGCGATGGTCAGTGGGCTGCCAGCGGCAAGGTTGAGCCCCAACTGCTCAATGCCCTGCTCAGCGATCCATTCTTCGTGGCCAAGGGCCCCAAGAGCACTGGGCGCGAAGTGTTCAACCTGGAATGGCTGCATCAACACCTTGGCCGTCTCCCCGCATTCGAACCTCAAGATGTGCAGGCCACGCTGCTGGAGCTGACCGCGCTCACCATCGTCGAGTCGTTGCAGTCCGCCCAACCCCAGACAGAAACACTGCTGGTGTGTGGCGGTGGCGCTCACAACGCCACGCTGATGAATCGCCTGGCAGCCCTGCTACCGTCAACCCACGTCAGCAGCACCGCCACCTATGGCGTAGACCCCGACTGGGTCGAGGCAATGGCCTTCGCGTGGCTGGCCCATTGCTGCCTCGAAGGCATCGCGGCCAACCGCCCGAGCGTCACCGGCTCACGCGGGCTTCGGGTGCTGGGCGCGATATATCCCGCCTGACCGCCCCCATAATCCGTAGACAGCAAAACGCCGCTTGGCCTATCAAAGCCAAGCGGCGTTTCTGTACTGCTATAGATCAGATCGAGAACGAAGACCCACAACCACAGGTGGTCGTAGCATTAGGGTTCTTGATCACGAAACGTGAACCCTCCAGACCTTCCTGGTAATCCACCTCGGCACCTGCCAAGTACTGGAAACTCATTGGGTCCACGACCAGGCTTACGCCCTCGCGCTCAACGATGGTGTCATCATCGGCCACATCTTCATCGAAGGTAAAACCGTACTGAAACCCTGAACAACCGCCGCCCGTAACGAATACGCGCAGCTTCAAGCGATCATTACCCTCTTCATCGACCAGGCTCTTCACCTTGTGCGCAGCACCGTGGGTGAATTGCAAAGCCGTGGGGGTGAAGGATTCAACGCTCATGCTGATAATCTCCCGGCGTAGCGCCGCCATATGCGTAATGACGGGCATTATCCGCTTCTCCTAGAAAAGCGGTCAACTATTGTTACGGTATATCAATCTGCCTAGCCGCCATCAAAAACACAAAAGGCCCGATCATCGGGCCTTTTGCGCAACCACCTGAAAACCTTAAGGCAGCATGCCCGCGTGGGACAGGCCCAGCTTCTCGTCCAGGCCAAACAGGATGTTCATGTTCTGCACCGCCTGGCCCGACGCGCCCTTGACCAAGTTATCAATCACCGACAACACCACGACCAAGTCGCCATCCTGTGGACGGTGCACCGCAATCCGGCACACGTTGGCGCCGCGCACGCTGCGGGTTTCCGGATGGCTGCCGGCAGGCATTACGTCGACGAACGGTTCGTTGGCATAACGCTTTTCGAACAGCGCCTGCAGGTCTACCGAGCGATCAACCACTGTGGCGTACAACGTGGAATGAATGCCACGGATCATCGGCGTCAGGTGCGGCACGAACGTCAGGCCCACGTCCTGACCGGCGGCACGCCGCAGCCCCTGGCGGATTTCCGGCAAGTGGCGATGCCCTTTTACCGCATAGGCTTTCATGCTTTCCGACGTCTCGGAGTACAGCGAACCCACCGCTGCACCACGACCGGCGCCGCTCACACCGGACTTGCAGTCCGCGATCAAGCGCGAGACATCTGCCAACCCGGCTTCGAGCAACGGCAGGAAGCCCAGCTGTGTGGCCGTTGGATAGCAACCCGGCACCGCGATCAGGCGCGCCTGCTTGATCTGCTCACGATTGACCTCCGGCAGGCCATACACCGCTTCTTCCAACAGCTCTGGCGCACCGTGAGGCTGGCCATACCACTTGGCCCACTCATCAGCATCCTGCAAACGGAAATCCGCCGACAGGTCGATCACCTTGGTACCAGCAGCCAGCAGTTCACCTGCCAATGCATGAGCCACACCATGAGGCGTGGCAAAGAACACCACGTCGCATGCACCCAGGGTGCTGATGTCAGGGACACTGAACGCCAGGCCGTCGTAATGGCCTCGCAGGTTCGGGTACATGTCGGCCACGGCCAGGCCGGCCTCGGATCGGGAGGTGATGACCACCACCTCAGCTTGCGGATGCTGAGCCAACAGACGCAGGAATTCGACACCGGTGTAACCCGTGCCGCCGACGATACCGACCTTGACCATAAACCTGCCCTCAACGAACCCACTGGAAAGCCGTCGATAATAGGGGCCGCATCGTCCTGCGACAACCGTCAACGTGACGTACGGGCGCATGAGCCACTACTATCTTCAGTTACCGTGAACCTGGGAATAACTAAAAATGCTTTATCTATGGGTCAAAGCCTTCCACATCGTCAGCATCGTCTGCTGGTTTGCCGGGCTGTTCTACCTGCCGCGCCTGTTCGTTTACCACGCCCAGAGCGAGGACGCCGTCAGCAAGGAGCGTTTCAGTGTCATGGAGCGTAAGCTGTACCGCGGCATCATGGGCCCGGCGATGCTGGCTTCGCTGGTATTCGGTATCTGGCTGATCGCACTCAACCCCGGCATCTTTCAATCGGGCGCCTGGATCCACGCCAAGTTGACCCTGGTGGTGTTCCTGATCGGCTACCACCATATGTGCGGCGCACAGGTAAAACGTTTTGCCCGTGGCGAAAACACCCGCAGCCATGTCTTTTATCGCTGGTTCAATGAAGTGCCCGTTCTGATATTGCTGGCTATCGTAATTTTGGTCGTGGTCAAACCGTTCTAACTTCAATGACTCGGGGTACCTCCAATGTCGCTGCCCGCTCTGCTTGAACACCGTCTGCGCCTGCCCGTCGTGGCTGCGCCGATGTTCCTTATCTCCAACCCGCAATTGGTCCTGGCGTGCTGCCGCAACGGGGTGGTAGGGAGTTTCCCGGCGCTTAACCAACGCGAAAGCAGCGGGTTCAAGGCCTGGCTGGAAGAAATCGAAGCGGGCCTGGCACAACTGGATAATCCCGCGCCCTACGCCGTCAACCTGATCGTGCACAACAGCAACCCGCGCCTGGAGGCGGACCTGGCGATTTGCGTCGAACACAAAGTGCCGATCGTCATTACCAGTCTGGGCGCCGTGAAGGAGTTGGTGGACGCCGTGCACAGTTACGGTGGCCTGGTGTTCCACGACGTCACCACCCGCCGCCACGCCGAGAAGGCCGCCGAAGCCGGCGTGGATGGCCTGATCGCCGTTGCGGCCGGCGCCGGTGGCCACGCCGGCACCTGGAGCCCTTTCTCGCTGATTGCCGAGATCCGCCAATTCTTCGACAAAACCCTGCTGCTGGCCGGCTGCCTCAACCATGGGCACGAGATTCTCGCCGCCCAGTTGCTCGGCGCAGACTTGGCCTATTTCGGCACGCGGTTCATCGGCACCACCGAAAGCCACGCCCCGGATGCGTATAAAGAGATGCTGCTCACATCGCGCGCCGCCGACATCGTGCACACTCCTGCTGTCTCCGGCGTGCCCGCGAGCTTTATGCGCCAGAGCCTGGAAAACGCCGGTTTCGATCTCGCCGCCCTGCAAGGCAAGGGCGAGGTCAACTTTGGCTCCAAGCTCAAGCCGTTGAGCGACGAGGCCAAGGCGTGGAAGACTGTATGGTCTGCCGGCCAAGGTGTCGGTGAGATTGATGATTTACCCAGCGTCGATGAACTGGTTGCTCGCCTGGATGCCGAATACCGCAAGGCACGCGAACAAGCCGCTCAACTGCGCTGGCCACGCTGACCCAACCGCAAGGCCTGCCAATTACACAGGCCTGCCCTCCTCCCTGAATAAGTGACAAGGAAGCCCGCATGAGCGACAACCGTTTCAAGATTGTGTTTGATGGAGCCTTGCTCCCGGGTGTCGAAAGCACCACGGCCAAACTGAACCTGGCCGAGCTGTTCAAGAGCGAAGTCGAAGCCATCGAGAAGCTCTTCACCGGCCGCACGGTCGCGCTCAAACGCGACCTGTCCCGACCGGACGCCGAAACCTACCTCACTGCGCTGAAAAACGCTGGGGTCGATGCACGTATCGAAGCCGAACAGCCCGTGGCCTTCAGCCTCGCCGAAACCCATGAAACGGATTCCGGCGCTTCCGACTTCTCCCGCCCGGCCGCCTCCCCCTACGCACCGCCGCGTGCCGCGGTAGGTGAGCACCTGCCGGAATACGCCACCCTCAAGGTTTTCACTATCCACGGGCGTATTGGCCGTCTGCGCTACCTGGCCTGGACCCTGGTGTTGACCCTGGCGATGCTGGTTGCGGGTGGCATCATCAGTACCGTGAGCTTTGCCGTGGCCACCGCATCGCCGACGGCAGGCACTATCCTCGGGGTACTGCTGGGTCTCGCGCTGTTTGTGGCGCTTGTCTGGGTCAGCGTACAGATCGGTGTGCAGCGCCTGCACGACCTGGGTTGGTCCGGCTGGCTGTACTTCCTCAACCTCGTCCCACTGGTGAACAGCGTTTTCCCGATCCTGTTGCTGGTATTGCCGGGGAACGCGGGCGCCAACCAATATGGCGCACCACCACCCCGCAACTCCACGGCGGTAAAAGTCCTGGCCACGCTGTGGCTGGCGTTTATTCCGATCATGCTGGCCATCGTGGTCACCCTGGGCATGAACGGTTACCTGAACCAACTCGAAGCCAACATGGACAGCGGCTACGAAAGCAGTTCCATCACCTCCGATGAAGACGCTGACCAAAGCGCGACCGTAGAAGAAGACGAAGCGCAGAGTGCTGACGAAGCGGGCGAACCTGTAGACTCTCCAGAACAGTAAAGAAACACCACCGGCCTGCGATGCCTCTGTCGCAGGCTCGGCGGTGTTGCGATGGAGAAAGGCATGACCCGTTACGCTCTGATCACCGGTGCCTCCAGCGGCATCGGCCTGGCCTTGGCCGAAGCACTGGCCCGGCGCGGCCGCAGCTTGATTCTGGTGGCCCGCCAGCGTGATCAGTTGGAAAGCATTGCTATCGAATTGACCCAACGGTTTGGCGTCGAGGTGCTGTTCCGGGCCTGCGACCTGGGCGAGCCACTGCGCTTGTCCGGGTTCCTGCTGGAGCTTGAAGAAGGTGAGCGGCAGATCGACCTGCTGGTCAACTGTGCCGGCATTGGTACCAGCGGGCCGTTCCTGGCCCAGGACTGGATGACCGAACAAGACCTCATGGAGGTCAACATCCTCGCTCTGACCCGCATGTGCCACGCACTTGGCAACACCATGGCGCTGCACGGTGGCGGGCAGATTCTCAATGTGGCGTCCATCGCGGCGTTTCAGCCGGGCCCGTGGATGAGCACCTACTACGCCAGCAAGGCCTACGTACTGCACTTTTCCGAAGGCCTGCGCGAAGAGTTGAAAACCTGCGGCATCAAGGTCTCGGTCCTTTGCCCCGGCCCGACCCGCACCGCGTTCTTCGGCACCGCGCAAATGGACACCGCCAAGCTCGACCGCAGCCAACAACTGATGAGCCCCGAAGAAGTGGCGCTCTACACCGTGCGCGCCCTGGAAAAGAACAAAGCCATCATCATTCCCGGCCGACGCAACCGCTGGATAGCCTTCAGCCCGCGCTTCAGCCCTCGCTGGCTGACCCGCAAGATCGCCGGCGCCATCAACAAGGCCTATTGCCCGCGCTGACCGGCTGGGTACACTCACCCTGCATACTCATAATGGAGAAACAGCTGTGGATACTCTGTTCACCAAGATCATCAACAGAGAAATACCCGCGAAGATTATCTACGAAGACGACCAGGTTCTGGCCTTCCACGATATCGCGCCGCAGGCCCCCGTGCATTTCCTGGTCATTCCGAAGAAACCGATCCGGACCTTGAATGACCTGACGGAAGACGATAAAGCCCTTGCCGGCCATATCCTGTTCACCGCCCAGCGCCTGGCCGTTGAACAAGGCTGTGAAAAAGGGTTTCGTGTGGTGATGAACTGCAATGAAGACGGCGGGCAAACCGTTTATCACATCCATATGCATGTGCTGGGTCAGCGCCAGATGAACTGGCCGCCGGGCTGATTCCCCTCGGAACAAGGGTCACGGCCTCAGGCTGCGACCCCATGCCCCTGACTCAGCGCAAACGCTTCCCCCTCTCTTGCGGTAAACTGGCCGCCGAGATTCTTCCCGGAGGTCAGCATGACTACCCAACGTCACTACTCGCCGATTGACCGTCTGTTGCTGCAAGCCGACATGGCCATGCGCACGCTGCTGCCCTTCAGCGGCCAACCGTATCGCCCGTCGCCCGCCATCGTGCAGCCCGACGCACAGATGAGCGAGACCGAGACCCGCCACGTCGCCGGCCTGATGCGCATCAACCATACCGGCGAAGTCTGTGCCCAGGCGCTGTATCAAGGCCAGGCCCTGACCGCCAAGCTGCCGCAGGTTCGCGCAGCCATGGAGCATGCCGCCGAGGAAGAAATCGATCACCTAGCCTGGTGCGAGCAACGCATTCGCCAACTCGGCAGCCACCCGAGCGTGCTGAACCCGCTGTTTTATGGCCTGTCGTTTGGGATCGGTGCCGCTGCCGGCCTGATCAGTGACAAAGTCAGCCTCGGTTTTGTCGCAGCCACCGAACATCAAGTGTGCAAGCACTTGGATGAGCATCTGGAACAACTGCCCGCCGAAGACGAAAAGTCCCGGGCGATTCTTGAGCAGATGCGCATCGATGAAGAACATCACGCCGAAAGCGCGCTGGATGCAGGCGGTTTCCGCTTCCCCGCGCCGGTCAGGTTTGGCATGAGCTTATTGGCCAAGGTCATGACCAAGAGCACCTACCGCATCTAAACGCATCAAATCCGAGCCACAAAAAAAGGGCGCCTCCAAAGCGCCCTTTCTTTTTGCCCGCCGATTGAGCGATCAACCGACCTCGATGATTTCGTAATCATGGGTGATGGCCACACCGGCCGCGCCGAGCATGATGGACGCCGAGCAGTACTTCTCAGCGGACAACTCGATGGCACGCTTGACCTGGGCTTCTTTCAGCGCCCGGCCCTTCACCACGAAATGCATGTGGATCTTGGTAAACACCTTGGGATCTTCAGTGGCACGCTCGGCTTCCAGGAAGGCTTCGCAGCTTTCCACGGCCTGACGGGATTTTTTCAGGATGCTGACCACGTCGAAATTGCTGCAACCGCCCACGCCAAGCAGGAGCATTTCCATCGGGCGTACGCCCAGGTTACGGCCACCGGCTTCCGGCGGGCCATCCATGACCACCACATGGCCACTGCCCGACTCACCGAGGAACATGGCTTCGCCCGCCCATTGGATGCGTGCCTTCATCGCCCAGACTCCACTGCTAAAAAAGGGTCGCCAGCTTAGCACAGCGCTCGCTGGCGTCAGCGTTTGCGACAAAAGTGATCAATTGCAGGGGCTACGCGGAAAAATTGCCTAATCGAGACAGAATGTGTCTGTTAAGCTGGCGCCAAATCGATGGCGTATTGCCACCCTTTATACAGCGTGTATCAATGCCGATACCGATGAATACAACAACTCCAACTACCTCGCGCAGTCTTTTCGGGATACAACCATGGTTGCTCTTACTCCCATACCCAAGATCAAGAATCTCGACAAACTGCTGATGCATTGCCAGCGCCGTCGCCACCCGGCCAAGCATAACATCATCTGCGCCGGCGAACGTTCCGATACGCTGTACTTCATTATCAAAGGCTCGGTCACCATCCTGATTGAGGATGAAGACGGCCGTGAAATGATCATCGCCTACCTGAACACCGGGGACTTCTTTGGGGAACTGGGGCTGTTCGAACAAGCCGGCAAGGAACAGGAACGCAGCGCCTGGGTGCGGGCCAAGGTCGAGTGCGAAGTGGCCGAGATCAGCTATGCCAAATTCCGCGAGCTGGCCCAGCAGGATCCCGACATCCTCTACGCCCTCAGCGGCCAGATTGCCCAGCGGCTGCGCGACACCACGCGCAAGGTCGGCGACCTGGCATTCTTTGACGTCACCGGCCGCGTCGCCCGCTGCCTCTTGGACTTGTGCAAGCAACCTGACGCCATGACCCACCCCGATGGCATGCAGATCAAGGTCACACGCCAGGAAATCGGGCGCATTGTCGGCTGTTCACGGGAGATGGTCGGCCGCGTGCTCAAAGACTTGGAAGAACGCAACCTGGTGCACGTCAAAGGCAAGACGATGGTGGTGTTCGGTACCCGTTAAACCGGCAGGAAGCTGGCCAACATTTGACGGTACAAGGTATCCAGCCGGCTGATCGCATCCGGCGCCGGGAAGGCTTCGTGCAGGGCGATATGGCTGTCGGCACGCACCCGCTGGTCGAGACCGCAGGCCTCATTGAAGCGGTTGACCGCCGCAATCAGCGCTTCGCGATCGTTATCCAACAACAAAGCCCCGTGCACCAGCCCCACCGGGCGGCCACCACTTTGTCGCCAACGTTGAGCCGTACCGACCATTTTGCGGCCATCGAGGTTGACGTTGTAGCGACCGTCGCAAAACGCGCCATCGATCTCGCCGACGGAGGCATCGCCCCCCAGCTCAATCAAAAAATCGCAGATGGGCTGACACAGCCGCTGGTAACCGGTTTCGATGCGCCCCTGATCGCCTTCGCTGCGCGGCGGGGCGTAGACCAGGGCGATGTTGACCGTGGCACTCGATTGCGGCACTGGCTCACCGCCGGTTTCACGCAGCAATACCGGCCAGCCGGCGTCGGATGATACCTGGCTGGCGGTTTCGAACGCCGGCAGCCGACTCAGACGACGCGGCATCACCAACGCTTGATCACTGGGTTGCCAGAACAGCAGGCCGAATTCCTGCTCGCCGGCGCACACAGCCGCCAGCAGCGCCTGCTCGGCAGCCAGGCCCGCTTCAACCGTCATCGACACCGGCTTAACCATCAAACACTTACCTATCTGAATAAACACAAAACCCAATGTGAAGGGGGCTTGCCCCCGATAGCTTTAGATCAGTCAGTACAGGTATTGACTGACACCCCGCTATCGGGAGCAAGCCCCCTCTCACATGCTCGATTGCATTTCAAATCTTGACCGTGTTCAAGTCAGTCTAATGTCGAACCACTGACCGCCACGCCACGCTCCGGGAAGAACAAGCGCTGCAGCTCCGCCCCCGGGTTTTCAGCGCGCATGAAGGTCTCGCCCACCAGGAACGAATACACGCCGCTGATTTCCATCAGTTCCACATCGGCACGGTTGACGATGCCACTCTCGGTAATCACCAGACGGTCACGCGGAATACGCGGCAGCAGGTCGAGGGTGTTTTCCAGGCTGACTTCGAAGGTGTGCAGGTTACGGTTGTTGACCCCCACCAGCGGTGTGTCGAGGGTTTTCAGGGCGCGTTCCAGCTCATCGCCATCGTGCACCTCCACCAGTACGTCCAGGCCGACGCTTTTGGCGACGGCAGCCAGTTCGGCCATCTTCACGTCATCCAACGCGGAAACGATCAACAGCACGCAGTCGGCGCCCAGGGCACGGGCTTCGACGATCTGGTAGGGGTCAACCATGAAATCCTTGCGGATCACCGGCAACTTGCACGCAGCGCGGGCTTGCTGCAGGAACAGGTCGGAACCCTGGAAGTAGTCGATATCGGTCAGCACCGAGAGGCAGGTCGCCCCGCCCTTCTCATAGCTCTTGGCAATGTCTTCAGGAATGAAGATCTCGCGAATCACACCTTTGCTCGGAGAAGCTTTCTTGACCTCGGCAATGACCGCAGGCTGCTTGAGCTTGGCCTGGGCGATCAAGGCATTGGCAAAGCCACGCGGTGCATCAGCGACCTTCGCCTGGGCTTCAAGCTCGGCCAGGCTGACACGGGCGCGACGCTCGGCGACTTCTTCAGCTTTGCGGGCCAGGATTTTTTCCAGAACGGTCGGCACACTCATCCTTCATTCTCCATCTTGAATACTGCGGTGAATGCCCCGAGTTCTTCGAGCTTCTCGCGAGCCAGACCGGTGTGCAGTGCATCGTGGGCCAAGGCGACACCTTCCTTAAGACTATAGGCATGGTCCGCCGCATAAAGTGCCGCGCCAGCATTCAGAACAATCATCTCAGCAGCTTTTTGGCCGTTCTCGGTCTTGCGACGCCCCAACGCATCGCGAATCAACTCCAGGGACGCCGCCGGGCTTTCCACCGCCAAGCCATGCAGGCTCTGGCTCTTCATACCCAAATCTTCCGGCTCGACCCAGTATTCGGTGATTTGGTCGTTCTTCAGTTCCGCCACGAACGTCGGTGCCGCCAGGCTGAACTCGTCCAAGCCGTCTTTGGAATGCACCACCAGCACATGCTTGCTGCCCATGCGCTGCAGCACTTCGGCCAAAGGCCGGCACAGCGCCTGGCTGAACACGCCCACCACCTGGTGCTTCACACCGGCCGGATTCGTAAGCGGGCCGAGCATGTTGAACAGGGTGCGCAGGCCGAGGTCTTTGCGCGGGCCGGCAGCATGCTTCATTGCACCATGATGGGATTGGGCAAACATGAAGCCGATGCCGACGTTATCAATACAACGCGCCACTTGAACCGGGGTCAGGTTCAGGTAGATGCCCGCCGCTTCGAGCAAATCGGCACTGCCGCTCTTGCCAGACACCGCACGGTTACCGTGCTTGGCCACGGTGCAACCCGCCGCCGCAACAACAAAAGACGACGCCGTCGAGACGTTGAAGATGTTCGCACCGTCACCGCCGGTGCCGACCACGTCGACCACGCCGTCGAGGGTCTTGAGCTCAACCTTGTCCGCCAGCTCGCGCATGACCGATACCGCGCCGACGATCTCGTCGATGCTCTCGCTCTTCATGCGCATCGCCATCATGAACGCGCCGATCTGCGCATCGGTGCACTGACCGGTCATGATTTCGCGCATCACATCGCTCATTTCAGCGGTGCTCAGGTCCAGATGGCCGACGATACGGCTCAGGGCAGTCTTGATATCCATGGAAAGTCCTTAGCGCGTGCCGCCGCTCTGCTTGAGAAAGTTGGCGAACAGCTCGTAGCCCTGCTCGGTCAGGATCGACTCAGGGTGAAATTGCACCCCTTCGATATTCAGTGTCTTGTGGCGCAGGCCCATGATCTCATCGACCGAGCCGTCTTCCAGCTGTGTCCAAGCGGTAAGTTCCAGGCACTCCGGCAAGGTTTCGCGCTTGACCACCAGCGAGTGGTAGCGGGTCACCGTCACCGGCAAGTTGAGGCCATGAAACACGCCTAGATCATGATGGAACACCGGGCTGGTCTTGCCGTGCATCACCTGGCGCGCCCGCACCACGTCACCGCCAAAGGCCTGGCCGATGGACTGGTGGCCCAGGCATACGCCCAGGATCGGCAGCTTGCCGGCGAAATACTTGATCGCCTCCAGCGAGACACCCGCCTCGGTCGGCGTGCACGGGCCTGGCGAAACCACGATGCGCTCCGGGTTCAGGGCAGCGATCTCGGCCACGGTCAGTTCATCGTTGCGCACCACCTTGACCTCGGCACCCAACTCGCCCAGGTACTGCACAACGTTGTAAGTAAAGGAATCGTAGTTATCAATCATCAGCAACATGGGGGAAACCTCAAGAATTGGGGGTCTGTTCAGCCAGCGCAACGGCGCGGAACATCGCGCGGCGCTTGTTCAGGGTTTCTTCCCATTCGAGGGCCGGCACCGAGTCGGCGACAATCCCGCCACCGGCCTGCACATGCAGCTCCCCGTCCTTGATCACGGCCGTGCGGATCGCAATGGCCGTGTCCATGTTGCCGTTCCAGGCGAAATAGCCCACGGCACCGCCGTAGACACCGCGCTTGACCGGCTCCAGCTCGTCGATGATTTCCATCGCACGGATCTTCGGCGCACCCGACAAGGTGCCCGCCGGCAGAATCGCGCGCAGCGCGTCCATCGCCGTCAAGCCGGCTTTCAGCTCGCCGGTGACGTTGGACACAATGTGCATCACGTTGGAATACCGCTCGATCACCATCTTTTCGGTGAGTTTCACCGAACCGATTTCCGAGACACGCCCGGTATCGTTACGACCCAGGTCGATGAGCATCAGGTGCTCGGCGATTTCCTTGTCGTCGCTCAACAGGTCCTTTTCCAGCGCCAGGTCGGCCTCTTCGGTCGCACCCCGTGGGCGAGTACCGGCGATCGGGCGCACGGTGATCAGGTTGTCTTCGACGCGCACCAGCACTTCCGGCGAACTGCCCACCACGTGGAAGTCACCAAAGTTGAAGAAGTACATGTACGGCGTCGGGTTGAAGCAGCGCAATGCGCGATACAGATCGATCGGCGCGGCCTTGAAGTCGATGGACATGCGTTGCGACGGCACCACCTGCATGCAGTCACCGGCGAGGATGTATTCCTTGATGGTGTCGACCGCACGCTCGTAGTCATCCTGGGTAAAGCTGGAGCGGAACACCGGGTCGGCCGCCGGCGGACGGCTGAGGTCCAGGCCGCGACGCGGGGTGATCGGCTGGCGCAGTTTTTCCATGAGGGCTTCGAGGCTGGCCAGGCCTTGCTCGAACGCGTCGACCTGGGACGGGTCAGCGAGCACAATCGCGTGCATCTTCCCGGCGAGGTTGTCGAACACCACCACCGCATCGGAGACCATCAACAGAATGTCCGGCACCCCCAGCGGATCCGGGTTCGGGCATTTGCCCAGGCGTTTTTCCACGTAGCGCACGCAGTCGTAGCCGAAGTAACCCACCAGGCCGCCGTTGAAGCGTGGCAGCCCAGCAATGGTCGGCACGTTGTAGCGCGCCTTGAACGCCTCGACGAACGCCAACGGGTCTTCGACATCGTGGCTTTCGATCTCGACGCCATCATGGCTAATGCTCACATGATGGTCATGTACCCGCAGCACCGTGCGGCACGGCAGGCCGATGATCGAGTAACGGCCCCACTTCTCGCCGCCCTGGACCGACTCGAGCAGGTAGGAGTTGGGCTCGTCGGCCAGTTTCAGGTAGATCGACAACGGGGTGTCGAAGTCGGCCAGGGTTTCACAGGCCAGGGGGATACGGTTATAGCCGGCAGCGGCCAAACGCAGGAATTCTTCGCGGGTCATGATATGCCTCGTGGCTTGAGGATCTAACAGTCAGGTATGCAAACGTGCCGCAGAGCGCGGCCAGGATCAGTCAGGCGCGCCAACGCCAGCGGGCCAAGGCCTTGATAACTTTCATCCAGAGTTTGCGAGTGACCACCACGATGGAATTTCCAGAAGGGGACGGATCGGTGTCGGGCAACGTTATCTCAGCGCCAGCTCCCAAGCAACCGGGGATTAGCAGGCGCAGGTCATCAATGACCATTGCCGGCGACTCTTCGGCAATCGGCCGGCCATGGTTATAGCCGTAACTGAGGGCTACACACTGCACACCCGCGGCCTTTGCCGCCTGCACATCACTGCGCGAATCGCCGACAAACAACGACTGCGAGGCCGGAATATTGGCCATTTTCATCACGAAAAAAAGCGCCGCCGGGTCCGGCTTTTTCTGCGGCAGGGTATCGCCACCGATGATCCAGCGGAAATAACGGCCGATTTTCATCTGATCCAACAGCGGTGCGACGAAGCGTTCCGGCTTGTTGGTGATCAGGGCCATTTCCACTCCTTGCTTGCTCAGCCACTTGAGGGTGTCGCGCACGCCCGGGTAGACCACGGTCAGTTCGTGGCCGTCTTCGTAGGCGGCGTTGAACAGTTCCAGGGCGTGCTCAGCCTCCACCTCATCCACGCCTTCGGCATCGATGTGGTCGGCCAAGGCCCGGCGCACCAGCATCTGCACGCCGTTGCCAACCCATTCGCGCACCGAGTCGACCCCGGCCGGCTTGCGCCCCAGCTTGAGCAGCATCTCGTCCACCGCCGCCGCCAGGTCGGGCACCGAGTCGATCAAGGTACCGTCAAGATCGAACATCACCAGCCGTGGCAATTTGCCGGGGAACAGCTGCTCAAAGCCGCTCATGGACGCGCCAGCGCCAGTTCGGCGCGCATCTTATCGATGACCTCCTGGTAGTCCGGCGCGTTGAAGATCGCCGAGCCGGCCACGAAGGTGTCGGCGCCCGCCGCAGCGATTTCGCGGATGTTTTTAACGTTGACCCCGCCGTCGATTTCCAGGCGGATGTCACGACCCGAGGCGTCGATCAGCGCGCGGGCTTCGCGCAGCTTGTTCAGCGTACCGGGGATGAACTTCTGCCCGCCGAAGCCCGGGTTGACGCTCATCAGCAGGATCATGTCGACCTTGTCCATCACGTACTCAAGCACGCTCAGTGGAGTGGCCGGGTTGAACACCAGGCCCGCCTTGCAGCCGCCTTCGCGGATCAGTTGCAGGGTGCGGTCGACGTGCAGCGAGGCTTCCGGGTGGAAGGTGATGTAGGTCGCGCCGGCGTCAACGAAGTCGCCGATGATGCGATCCACCGGGCTGACCATCAGGTGCGCATCGATCGGCGCAGTGATGCCGTACTTGCGCAACGCGGCGCAAACCATCGGGCCGATGGTCAGGTTGGGTACGTAGTGGTTGTCCATGACATCGAAGTGCACGAAGTCGGCACCGGCGGCCAACACCTTGTCCACTTCCTCACCCAGGCGGGCGAAGTCGGCGGAGAGAATCGATGGAGCAATGACGAAGGGCTGCATGACGCACCTTTTTTGAGCTAAATCACGATGGCGCGCATTGTATACCTCATGCTTTGCCGCGCGCACCGTGACCTGGCTCAATGGCTAGTACGCAGCCCGATAGATTTTCTCGATATCCGCCGCGCTGAGCTTGCGCGGATTGTTGCGCATCAACCGTTCAATGCCCGCCGCCTCCACGGCCATGGCGGGGATCGCGTCCTCGGGCACCCCGAAACTGCGCAGGCCCGCCGGGATATCTACTGCGGCACACAGTCGCGTCATGGCCTCGACAGCTTGGTCGGCGGCATCATTGACGCTCAAGCCGGCGACATTCACGCCCATGGCCTGCGCAACGTCCTGCATACGCTCCACACAGGCCAGCTTGTTCCAGTGCATCACATAGGGCAGCAACAGCGCGTTGCTCACACCATGGGCAATATTGAAACGCCCACCCAGCGGGTACGCCAACGCATGCACCGCGCCCACCCCGGCATTCCCGAACGCCATACCGGCCATCAGGCTGGCGGTGGCCATATCGTCTCGCGCCTGCAGGTTCGCGGGGTTCGCGTAGGCCTTGGGCAACGCCTTGGCGATCAGCTTGATGGCGCCGATGGCCAGCGCGTCGGTGATCGGCGAAGCATTCAGCGACAGGTAGGATTCGATGGCATGCACCAGCGCATCCACGCCGCTGGCGGCGGTGACGCTGCGCGGGCAGGTCAGGGTCATTTGCGGGCTGATCAGCGCGACGTCCGGCAGCAGGTAGTCGCTGACAATGCCTTTTTTCAGCTGCGCGGCCTTGTCGGAGAGGATCGCCACATTGGTCACTTCCGAGCCGGTGCCCGCCGTGGTCGGGATGGCAATCAGCGGCGGGCCCTTGCGCGGCACTTGGTCGACGCCAAACAAGTCCGCCAGCGCGCCGTGGTATCCGGCATAGGCGGCAACGCTTTTGGCGATATCGATGGCGCTGCCGCCGCCCAGGCCGATCAAGCCGTCATGACCACCCTCGCGGTAGACACGCATGCAGTCCTCGACGATGGCGATTTCCGGGTCGGGCAGGACGCGGTCGAAAATCTCGTAGCTGCGTTCGCCCAGGTGCTCGAGTGCCAGCGCCACGGTGCCGGACTTGACCAGCGCGGCGTCGGTGACGATCAGCGGGTTGTCCACATCCAGGCGGGTGAGCTCAAAGGCCAGTTGTTCGATGGCGCCAGCGCCGGTGAGCAGTTTGTGGGCGATCTTGAATGAGGAGGTACTCATGTGCGCGGCCTCTTATCAGGGATGGGCTGGCACAAGAGTAGCTCGGAAAATGGGGTTGCCCAGCATTCAGGGCCTGAATGGTTATTTCCAAGACAACACGAAACCAATGTGGGAGGGGGCTTGCTCCCGATGGCTGAGTGTCAAGCTACACCAATGCTGGCTGACCCACCGCTATCGGGGGCAAGCCCCCTCCCACACTTGAATATCCAGCAGGCCGTTAGACCGCCGCGGTTCGCAGCTTCTCACTGCGGCCACGCAACCATTCCAGGGTCAGCAACAGCAACACCGAGAAGGCAATCAACAGCGTTGCCGCCGCCGCAATCGTCGGGCTGAGGTTTTCGCGGATGCCGCTGAACATCTGGCGCGGCAGGGTCGCTTGCTCCGGGCCGGCGAGGAACAGCGTCACCACCACTTCATCGAACGACGTGGCGAAGGCAAACAACGCCCCGGAAATCACGCCTGGCGCAATCAACGGCAAGGTCACCCGGCGAAACGCAGTCAACGGCGATGCGCCAAGACTGGCCGCCGCCCGCACCAGATTGTGGTTGAAGCCCTGCAAGGTCGCCGACACGGTGATGATCACAAACGGCACGCCCAGCACCGCATGCACCACGATCAAGGAGAAAAAGCTGTTGCCCAGGCCCAGCGGTGCAAAGAACAGGTAACTGGCCACGCCAATGATCACCACCGGCACCACCATCGGCGAAATCACCAGCGCCATGACCAACGCCTTACCGGGGAAATTACCGCGCGTCAGGCCGATCGCCGCCAGGGTGCCGAACACCATGGCCAGCACCGTGGCCGCCGGGGCGACGATGATGCTGTTCTTCAGCGCACGCATCCATTCGGCGGAGGCGAAGAAGTCCTGGTACCAGTGCAGCGAAAAACCTTGCAGCGGGTACACCAGGAAACTGCCGCTGTTGAACGACAGCGGAATGATCACCAGCACGGGCAATATCAGGAACAACAGGATCAAGCCGCAGAGGATCCGCAAGCTGTAGAACCACACCCGCTCAACGGGCGACATATAAGGGCTCAGCATCGCAGGGTCTCCTTAGCTCAGGCGCAGGCGGCTGGCGCCCACCAGACGGTTGTAGATCAGGTACAGCACCACGGTCGCCAGCAGCAGCAAGCCGCCCAACGCCGTCGCCATGCCCCAGTTGATACTGGTGTTGGTGTAGAACGCCACGAAGTAGCTGACCATCTGGTCGTTCGGGCTGCCCAGCAGGGCCGGGGTGATGTAGTAACCAATTGCCAGGATGAACACCAGCAGGCAACCGGCGCCCACTCCGGCGTAGGTCTGCGGAAAATACACGCGCCAGAAGCTGGCGAACGGGTGACAACCCAGGGAAATCGCGGCGCGCATGTAGGTCGGCGAGATGCCTTTCATCACGCTGTAGATCGGCAGAATCATGAACGGCAGCAGGATGTGCACCATGGAGATGTAGACACCGGTACGGTTGAACACCAGTTCCACCGGTTTGTCGATCAGTCCCAAGCTCATCATTGCGCTGTTGATCAGGCCGCCGGACTGCAGCAACACAATCCATGCGGCTACCCGCACCAGGATCGAGGTCCAGAACGGCAGCAACACTAGAATCATCAACAGATTGCTTTTGCGCGCCGGCAGGTTGGCCAGCAGGTACGCCAGGGGATAGGCCAGCAGCAGGCAGATAGCCGTGATCACCAAGCCCATCCAGAAAGTGCGGGCAAAAATGTCCAGGTAGATCGCCTGGTCTGGCGTGGCCGGCGCTACTTCGCCGAGGTCGTCGATGCGGTGATCGACAGCCGCCAGCAGGTAGAACGGTGTCAGGCTGCTGGTATTGCGCCGGATCGCCTGCCAGTAGGCCGGGTCGCCCCAGCGTTCGTCGAGGTTTTCCAACGCTTCCTTATAAGAGGCAGGCGCTTCACTGAACGGCAGCGCCCGCGCGGTTTTGGTCAGCAGGCTGCGGTAGCCGGCCAGTTCCATGTTCAGGCGCTTGGACAGATCGCCCAGGGTCTGGTTTTTGCGCGCTTCGCCCAGGTCTTCACTGAGGGCCTGGTACACCGGCTCGCCCGGCAAGCCACGACCGTCCCAGGCCGTCACCGCCACCACGGTGCGCGGCAGACCGCCCACCACTTCCGGGTTGCCCACGCTTTTGTAGAGCAGCGCAACGATCGGCACCAGGAACACCAGCAGCAAAAACAGCACCAGCGGCGCAATCAAGGCCTGGGCCTTCCAGCGATTAAGCCGCTCGGCGCGCGCCAGGCGCTGCTTGAGGGTGGGGCTGTTGACCTCGTTCGAGGGAACGGCGATGGCCATGGCTGACTCCGGATCTTGAAAATGACGACACATCTATGGCTGGGCTCTAACCCGTAGTGAGCGGGCTTGCCCCGCGCTGGGTGGCGAAGCCGCCCTGAAACCAGGCACCTGGATTCTGTCTGGAAGAATGCGGCGCCTAGCTTGGGGCGGCTTCGCCACCCAGCGCGGGGCAAGCCCGCTCACTACAAAGTCCGATCCAGAAGGGTTACTTGGCAGCCCAGGAATTGAAGCGCTGCTCCAGCTGCTCACCGTTGTCCGCCCAGAAGCTCACATCGATCTGCACCTGGTTGGCGATGTTTTCCGGGGTGGTCGGCATGTCCTTGAGGATGTCCTTGGCCAGCAACGGGACGGCTTGGGTATTGGCTGGGCCGTAGGCGATGTTTTCCGAGTAGGTCTTCTGCTGCTGCGGCTGCACTGAGAAGGCGATGAATTTCTTCGCCGCTTCCGCACGATCCTTGGCCAGGCCTTTAGGAATGGCCCACGCGTCGAAGTCGTAGATACCGCCGTTCCATACCACTTTCAGGTTGCTTTCTTTCTGCACGGCGGCAATGCGGCCGTTGTAGGCCGAGCTCATCACCACGTCACCCGAGGCCAGGTACTGCGGCGGTTGTGCGCCGGCTTCCCACCACTGGATCGACGGCTTGAGTTCATCGAGTTTCTTGAATGCGCGGTCCTGGCCATCTTTGCCGGCCAGCACTTTGTATACGTCCTTCGGCGCTACGCCGTCGGCCATCAAGGCGAATTCCAGGGTGTACTTGGCGCCTTTGCGCAAACCGCGCTTGCCCGGGAATTTCTTGGTGTCCCAGAAATCCGCCCAGCTGGTCGGCGCGGACGCCAACTTATCGGCGTTGTAGGCCAGCACCGTCGACCATACGAAGAAGCCCACGCCGCACGGCTGGATCGCCCCCTTCACGTAATCGGCAGCGTTGCCGAACAGTTTCGGGTCCAGCGGCTCGAACATGTCTTCGTCGCAGCCACGGGACAGTTCCGGCGACTCCACCTCCACCAGGTCCCAGGACACGCTCTTGGTGTCGACCATGGCTTTCACCTTGGCCATTTCGCCGTTGTACTCGCCGGCGACGATCTTGCCGTTGCCCGCACTTTCCCACGGTGCGTAGAAGGCTTTGACCTGAGCCGCCTTGTTCGCGCCACCAAAGGACACGACGGTCAGGTCCGGGCCGGCCATGGCCTGTGTCGCGCCCATCAAACTCAATGCCAGGACGGAATACTTCAAGGAACTCAACATTGTTGTTCTCTCCACGTGCAGGGTTGGTGAAGCCATGGGGCGATCAATTCGCCTCTAGAAGTGGGTCGAGTGCGCGAACGTGCTCGACTTGCCAGCCAATCGGTACCACGTCGCCGACCGCCAGGGCTGGGTCCAGCTCGGCAATCGGTTGTTTCACAAAAAAATCGGCCTTGCCGCAGACTTCCAGGCGCACGCGCACGTGGTCGCCCAGGTAGATGAATTCCGCCACCCGCCCAGAGAAGCGGTTGACGCAGCTTTCGCTGGAGCCATTGAGGCTCACACGTTCCGGACGCACCGAAAGCGTTACCGGGCCACCGACCTGGCCGACGTTCACGGCCAGCGCCTCGACTTTCTCGCCGCGCGCCAGCTCGACGACACAGCGGTCGCCAGTGTGGCTGTGCAGGCGGCCATTGAGACGGTTGTTTTCACCGATGAAGTTGGCGACGAAGGTGTTCTTGGGTTCTTCGTACAACGTGCGCGGTGCGGCGATCTGTTGGATCTCGCCCTGGTGGAACACTGCCACCCGGTCGGACATGGTCAACGCTTCGCCCTGGTCGTGGGTCACGTACACCACGGTCACGCCGAGGCGCTGATGCAGGTGCTTGATCTCCATCTGCATGTGTTCGCGCAGTTGCTTGTCGAGGGCGCCGAGGGGTTCGTCCATCAGCACCAGTTGCGGTTCGAACACCAACGCTCGGGCCAGCGCCACACGCTGTTGCTGGCCGCCGGACAGTTGCGCCGGGTAGCGTTGGGCGAACGCGTCGAGCTGGACCATGCTCAGCACGCGTTTGACCCGCTCGCTGATATCGGTCTTGCTCAGGCCACGCACAGAGAGGGGAAACCCCAGGTTTTCGGCCACGGTCATGTGCGGGAACAGCGCGTAGTTCTGGAACACCATGCCGATGTCGCGCTTGTGCGGCGGTACGTTGTTGATGGAGCGCCCGGCCAGCTGGATTTCACCGGCGGTCGGCGTTTCAAAGCCGGCGAGCATCATCAGGCTGGTGGTCTTGCCCGAACCGGAAGGGCCGAGCAGGGTAAGGAACTCGCCCTTGCGAATCTCCAGGTTGAGGTCTTTGACGATCAGGTTCTCGCCGTCGTAGCTCTTCTGCACGCCACGAAAGCTGACCAGCACATCATTTGTATCCACCTCGCTCATACCCGCACCTTTGTATTTTGGACTGCTGTGGAACAAGCGTAGTCCAGGCACGAGCCCCCGGAAATCGGGGGCCAGGAGAGAATGGCATCAGCCGGATGGAAGGTTCGGGGTAGGGATCGCCCTACACGCATGGCGGGGATAGAACAGTGCCGCAGCGCCCTGCGCCAGCCATCAGCTCAGCGCCGCTCAAAGGGCGTCGTAAACAGGCATGTGGTTAAAGCAGCTTGTGCTCCATCGCGTACTTCACCAGTTCAGCCAGGGAGGTGATATTGAGCTTTTGCATCAACCGCGCCTTGTGCGTGCTGATGGTCTTGCTGCTCAGCGCCAGTTGCTGGGCGATATCGTTGACGTTGGCGCCCTGGGCCAGACGCTCGAACACCGAGAACTCGCGCTCCGAGAGCAATGAATGCAGCGGCCGGGTATCGGTAAGGCCGACTTCGAAGACCATGCGGTCGGCCAGGTCCGGGTCGATGTAACGCCCGCCGGCCGCGACCTTGCGGATCGCCGTGAGCAACAGCGCCGGGTCGCTGTCCTTGGTCGCATAACCCGCCGCCCCCACTTTCAAGGCTCGGGCGGCCATTTGCGCTTCATCGTGCATCGACAGCACCAGGATCGCCGGCGGATTGTTCAACGCACGAATGCGCGCAATCGCTTCCAGGCCATTGACGCCGGGCATCGAGATGTCCAGCAACACCACCTCGCACGGCACATGGCGCAAGGTCTCGAGCAGTTGCTCGCCATTGCTCGCTTCCCCAACCACCAGCAGGTCTTTGGCCAGGCCGATCAATTGCTTGATACCTTCACGAACAATGGTGTGGTCTTCGGCTACCAGTACGCGGATCACAAGGACTTCCTCTTGGTGTTATGCATCCAACGGCACCGTCACACTCAGGGTGGTGCCCTCCCCCCGTTCGCTGTCCAGGCGCAGTTGCCCGCCCATGATCAGCACCCGCTCACGCATGCCCACCAGGCCGAATGATACCGGTCGGCCCTGGGCCTGGATGAAACCGACGCCATCGTCGCTGATGGTCAGCCGTAAATCCGTCCCTTCCACCGCCAGGGTCAGCTCGACAGTATGCGCCTGGGCGTGGCGCATCACATTGGTCAGCGCTTCCTGCAGGATGCGAAACAGGCCGATCGCCTTGGCATCGCTCAGCGCCGGCAGGTTATCCGGCACCTGCACCAGGCAAGGAATGTGTGTGCGCGCTTCAAAGCGTCGCGCCTGCCATTCGATGGCCGAGGCAATGCCGGCATCCAGAATCGGCGGGCGCAGTGCCGTCGCCACATCCCGCACCAGCTGGAACAGCTGGGCGATCAGGCGTTTCATGCTGTTCAAACGCTCGTGCAAACCGGGGTCGAGTTGCGCATAGGCCAGCTCGCACATGGAAGTTTCGAGCTTGAGCACGGTGAGCATTTGCCCGAGTTCGTCGTGCACCTCACGGGCGATACGGGCTTTTTCTTCTTCGCGCACGGTTTCCAGGTGGGCGGACAGCTCGCGCAGTTGCGCTTCACTTTGCAGCAAGGCCGCCAGCGTTCGGCGCAACTCGGTGACGTCGTTGAGGTAGACCACCAAGTATTCGGCCTCGGCAAAGCGCAGAAAGCTCAAGGACACGTTGGTCGGCAGGATGCTGCCATCTGCACGCCGGCAATCGGTGGCAAAGTTCTGTGGGCCCTCTTCGCTGGCCCGCGCGCGCTTCCACAGGTTGAGCCAGCGGTCCATATCCAAGGTGGGGTCGAGGTCAATCAGCGGCCGCTCGATCAACGCACCGGGGCCGTAGCCAAGCATGTTTTCGGCCGCACGGTTGGCGTAGCGCACATGGCTGTCCCAGTTGACCCAAAGGATACCGACCGTGCTTTGATCGATGGAGAATTGCGTCAGCCGTAGTGCTTCGGCGCCGGCTGCACGGGCCTCGCTCTCTTCGCGGGCAGCCAGTAAGCCGTGCTCCAACACGCGCTGCTGGCGACGCTGCCAGAACACCACCGCCAGGCTGGCAAGCAGGAGCAGGCCCAGCAACAGGCTGACGTTTTGCCACAGGCCCGGTGATTCCGTCAGCCGTGGGTACTTGGGCTGCAGCCAGCGGCTGTGCAGTTGGTCCAGGTCGCGGGCGGGGATGGCGCGCAAGGCGCTTTCCATGATGCCGGCCAGCTCCGGCCATTCCCGACGTGTAGCCACCCGCAGCAATTGCGGCAGGCCGATATCGCCCACGACCGCCAGCCCGGCGAACTCCGCCTCGCCGGACAAACGGCTAAGTTGCGCCTCATCCACCACGGCGTAGCGCGCTTGCTGGCTGACCAGCAATTGCAGGGCCTGGCGCTCCATGGGCACGCCTTGCAGGTTCAGGCTCGGATAGGTACTGCGCAGGTAATCGGCCACGGCGCTGGGCATGCGCACGGCGACGCGGGATTGGTCATCGAGTTTTTCCAACTCCACCGCGCCGCCGCCCTCCCGGATGCCGACGATGTGCTGCGGCACGCGCATGTAGGGATCGGAGAACAACCACAGGCGCAAACCGGCCGGGGTTTGCTGCAGGCCAGGGGCGATGTCCACTTCGCCCTCGCGTACGGCCGCTTCCAGTTGCTCCTGGCTGGGGAAGTTGCGCCAGGTCAGCTCGATGCCCAGCGCCTTGGCCAGCCACTGCATCAACTCGACATTCGCCCCGGACAACCGCTGCAAACGCCGATCGTATTGCGCGTAAGGCGCCTGCAACACCAGGCCCACCCGCAGCTCCGGGTGCTGGGCCAGCCATTCGCGTTGTTGCACAGTGAGCTGCGCCTGGGGTGCGGCGGGCGCAGGGGCGGCATTTGCCATCAAGGCAAGGCACAAACAGCCGATAACCAGCAGACAGCGAAAACCCATGATCCACGTCTCACATCACTGACAAATACTGACCAACCCATTAGGCTGCTGGAATCACTTCTGGCCGGGAATTAACGATGCCCTTTCTCCACCGTTCGGCACTGCCAGCATTGTGCCTGTCGCTGCTTATTACCAGTGCCTTTTCTGTACAGGCCGCTGACGCGCCTGAGCCTGCCGCCGAAAAACCCGTCGAACGCCAGCCCTTGCCCGAGCGCAGCAAGGAAGAGGCCAGCGCCCTGGAACGTAAAATCCCGCAACAGGAACAGCAACAATTGCAGGCCGGCAGCGATACCTTTCTCGCGCTGTGGAAACCGGCCAACAGCGCCGAGCCCGAAGGCGTGGTGATTATCGTACCCGGCGCCGGCGAAAATGCTGACTGGCCGCAAGCAATCAGCCCGTTGCGGCATAAATTGCCGGATGCCAATTGGGGCAGTCTCAGCCTGTCATTGCCGGACGTGAGCGTAGATACCCTGCCGCCGCGCGTCATGGAAGCGCCCAAGGCCACCGTCGACACCAGCAGTAAAGAAGCGAGCACCGCCGACAAACCCATCGAGCAGGCCGCCAGCGCCGAAGCCGAAGGCACCGACCCTGCGGTGGTGCCCGGCGCAGACGAGCAAGACAAGACTGACGCCTCGCGCATCTTCGACCGCATCGATGCCGCCGTGGCCTTCGCCCAGACCCAGAGCGCACGCAGCGTCGTGCTGCTCGGCCACGGCACCGGCGCGTGGTGGGCCGCACGTTATGTGAGCGAGAAGCAACCGTCCCAGGTGCAGAGGCTCGTCATGGTCGCGGCGCAGACGCCCACCGGGCGCCATCCGGATGTGCAGCAACTGGCGCCCGGCCTGAAACTGCCGACCGCCGATGTCTTCTATCAAGACGACGCCCAATCACGCAAAAACGCCCTGGCACGTGCCCAGGCGGCCAAGCGCTTGAAGAATGAGGGTTATAAACAGGTGTCGCTGAAGACCCTGCCGGGCAACAGTGCTGCAGAGCAGGAACAGTTGTATCGCAGGGTTCGTGGCTGGTTGAGCCCGCAGGCGACTTCAGACTGATCACCGGTTTCAACAACACCCTAGATCCAATGTGGGAGGGGGCTTGCTCCCACATGTGGATTGGATTGCCACTTCCCGATCGTTAACGGAAATCACGGCGCTCGCGGATCAACGTGTAGGCATTGTGCAATTCCCGAGTGCGCTCCGTGGCCTCACGCACTTGCGCAGGACTCGCGCCAGTACCGGCAATCTTGTCCGGATGATGGCGGCTGAGCAGTCGGCGATAGGCACGCTTGATCGCCGACGGTTCGGTGGTCGCCGTCACACCCAGCAAGCGCAACGCATCTTGATAGGTGCCGCCCCGACTCACCAACGGTTTGCGCTCCGGCGTGTAGTCACCCGCCAATGCCTGGAGTTGTTGCGGCGTCCAGCCCAGCCACTTGCCCCATTGATCAATCAGGTCACGCTCGGCGTCACTGGCCTTGCCGTCCGCCCAGGCCATGCGCCAGCACGCACGCAATACCCCTTCTGCCGCATGGGGTTGAGCCTTGAGCACACGCAGATAGCTGCGCACCCGGTCGGCGCCGGACTTGCCGCGATTAAACGCCGCAATCGCACGGCGTTGCGCTGAGTCGCTCATGTCCAGCCCACGCATTTCCTGGCGCGCCTGCTGGATATGTCCATCCACCACTCGCCCATTGCTCTTGGCCAGACGCCCCAGCAACACAAACAACAACTCGTCATTGCGCAACACCGGGCGCCCGCCCAGGCGCTCGCGCAACTGCGCCCAGCTGTGCAGTTGCAGACGGCGGTCCAGCGCCTGCCCCAACAGCGCACCCAACAAAGCCCCCGGAATACTGGCAATCGCAAAGCCAGCCCCGGCGCCGATCAGCGTCCCTGGCCACAGCATGTTACTGCCCCGCTGCCAGCAGGGTTTCGACTTGCGCCAGGCGCTCCAGCGTGCCGACATCAATCCAGCGTCCTGCCATGTGTTCCCCCGTTACCAGACCTTTGGCCATGGCTGCCCGCAAAAGCGGCGCCAGCTTGAAGGCACCCGCGCTGCAACCCGCGAACAGCTTGGGGTCGAGTACGGAAATGCCACTGAAGGTCAGGTTATCGGCACCGGGCGCGGCATCATGAAGTAAACCCTGATCAAGGTAGAAATCACCGCCCGAGGGGTGATGCGCCGGGTTATCGACCATCACCAGGTGAGCCAGGCCCTTGAGCGGTTGCTTGAGCCGGGCGAAGTTGTAATCGGTCCAGATATCGCCATTGACCACCAGGAACGGCTCATCCCCCAGTAACGGCAGTGCCTGGAAAATCCCGCCGCCGGTTTCCAGCGGCTCACCCTCAGGCGAATAACGGATGCGCAAGCCAAACTGCGCGCCGTCCCCCAGATAGCTTTCGATCTGCTGGCCGAGCCAGGCATGGTTGATCACGATCTCGGTGAAGCCGGCCTTGGCCAGCGCCTCCAAGTGATACTCGATCAAGCGCTTGCCGCCGGCCTGCACCAGCGGCTTGGGCGTGTGCAAGGTCAGCGGACGCATCCGCTCGCCTTTGCCGGCGGCCAGGATCATGGCCTTCATACGCTCGCCTCGGCGGGTTGACGCAGGCTGGCCAGCAGTTCACCCAGTTCGCTCAGTTCCGGACGGTCCGCCAGTACCGCTTCTATATAAGCAAAGAAGCGCGGTACGTCGGCCAGGTAGCGTGGCTTACCGTCGCGATGACAGATGCGCGCAAAAATGCCGATGACCTTGAGGTGACGCTGCACGCCCATCAAGTCGCTGGCACGCAGGAATTCTTCGACATCCGCCTGCACCGGAATGCCCAATTGCCCGGCACGCTGCCAGTAACCGCGCTGCCAATCCCGCACGCGGGCCTTGGGCCAACTGAGGAAGGCATCTTTGAACAGGCAAGTGATGTCATAGGTGACAGGCCCGTAGACCGCATCCTGGAAGTCCAGCACGCCAGGGTTCGGTTCGCTGATCATCAGGTTGCGCGGCATGTAGTCGCGGTGTACCAGCACCTTTGGCTGGGCCAGGGCGCTGTCGATCAGGTGATCGCTGACACGCTGCCAAAGCGCTTGCTGCTGCGTATCGAGTTCGATACCCAGATGCCGGCGCACGTACCACTCGGGAAACAATTCGAGCTCGCGGCGCAGCAAGGCTACGTCATAGCTGGGCAGTGGCGCGTCCATCGGTAATTGCTGAAAAGCCAGCAAGGCGTCGATGGCATCGGCAAACAATTGATCGGCATTCTGCTCGTCAATCACGTCCAAATAGGTTTTTGTGCCCAGGTCATTGAGCAAAAGAAAGCCTCGCGGCAAATCTTCTGCATAAATTTTTGGCACATTTATTCCCGACTTCGCTAACAAATGCGCGATATCGACGAAAGGTTTGCAGTTTTCCTGGGGGGGTGGGGCGTCCATCACCACGAATGTCCGGCCACCGCCTTCCCAACGGAAATAGCGCCTGAAACTCGCGTCGCTGCTGGCCGCGGTCAATGTGGCCGGGGGTACGGCACCCCAGCCTTGAGCGTTGAAAAGGATCGGCAACTGCTCATCCAGCCAGACTTCCAGCTGTTGTAAACGTAGATCGTGCTCGGGCATTACAAGGGTCTCCGACGGCGCTAGCCGTCAAGCGGGGCATGCTTTATTATCACGCATCTTTTTCAGACCATCGAGAGGCGTGCGGCCCAAACCGCGGGCAGATGGCACGCAGGAAGCCCGGACTAATAAGATGGCATTGAAATCCCCCGCGTTTCGTAGAAAATTTCCGTTGCTGGTAACCGGCAGTCTGCTGGCCCTGCAACCCTTCGCCACCTCATTCGTGGTCGCCGCGGAACAGTATGACTGCTCAGTCTCTGCTTCGGGTGCCTGGGATTGCGCGCCGAAAACCGCCGCAGCCCCGTTGCCACCACGCCCGGTGCATGATGGCGCAGCCATCAGCTCTGCCAACAGCACGGCGCAAGCCGATGCCGGCGGCAAAGCCGAGGCCGTGCCGCAGACCGCACTGGTCACCGAATCCAAGGGCCGTGGCCTGCGCTCGCGCAGCGCCGACTACAGCCACCTGGACTGGGTACCGCGCGACAAGCTGACCGCAGCGCAACTGGCCGAAACCGGCCCTTACTGCGGCGGTGCGTACATCGAGCCGACTCGTCCTGGCATGAACGACAAGACGAACAAGAGCGATGCGCCCACCTTCATCGGCGCCAAGGCCTCGCGTTACGAGCAGGAACAACAGGTCGCGACCCTGGCCGGTGACGTCGTCATGCGCCAGGGCAGCATGCAGCTGGAATCGGAAGAAGCCAGCCTGTACCAGGCCGAGAACCGTGGCGAGCTGAACGGCAAAGTCCGTCTGCGCGACAACGGCGCACTGATCGTGGGCGACCACGCCGAAGTGCAACTCGATACCGGCGCGGCCCAGATCGACAACGCCGAATACGTGCTGCACAAGTCGCGTATCCGCGGTAACGCGCTGTACGCCAAGCGTGCCGAGAACGCGATCATCCGTCTCAAGGACGGTACGTACACAACGTGCGAGCCAGACAGCAACGCCTGGCAGCTCAAGGGCAACAACATCACGTTGAACCCGGCCACCGGTTTCGGTACGGCCACCAACGCGACGTTGCGGATCAAGAACATCCCGATCCTCTATACCCCTTACATCTACTTCCCGATCGACGACCGTCGTCAATCCGGCTTCCTGCCGCCAAGCTTCAGCACCGGCAGCGAAACCGGCTTCACCCTGGTTACGCCGTACTACTTCAACCTGGCGCCAAACTACGACGCCACGTTGTACCCGCAATACATGACCAAGCGCGGTTTGTTGATGGAAGGCGAATTCCGCTACCTCACCAAGTCCAGCGAAGGCCAGTTCGGCGGCGCGTACCTGAACGACGACAACGACGAGCGCAGCAAGCAGACTGATTACGAAAAAACCCGCTACATGCTCAACTGGCAACACAAGGGTGGGCTGGATTCGCGTGTACTGACCCAGGTCGACTACACCCGGATCAGCGATCCTTACTACTTCCAGGATCTGAAGTCGTTCCAGGAAGGCGTTGAAAGCCGGGATGCCCTTAATCAACAGGGTTCCGTGACCTACCGGGGCGACTCTTACCAGGCGCGCCTGAACGTCCAGGCTTACCAGTTGGCGACGATCTCCCAGATCACGCCGTATGACCGGTTGCCGCAAATCACCTTCAATGGTGCGCTCCCGTATCATCCGGGCGGGCTGGACTTTACCTACGAGACTGAAGCTGTTCGCTTTGAGCGCAGTCTGGAGAACGGTACCTTTACCGATCAGGACGGCCTCGTGTCGCCTCGCCTGGACACCTACGTCAGAGGCCTGACCCGTGCAAACGGTACTCGACTCAACGTAGCCCCAGCTGTTGAATATCCGATGAACTGGACCTATGGCTTTGTGACGCCAAAGCTCAAGTACGTCTACACCAAGTACGACCTGGACCTGGACAGCACCGGCAAGAACCAGATTATTGCTGACCAAGCTGCAGCAACCGCCGCCAACCCTTACGCGGGTGGCACGTTCAAGAGCTCCCAGGACCGTGCGGTTCCGGTGGCGAGTGTCGACAGCGGCCTGTACTTTGATCGCAACACCAACTGGTTCGGCAAAGATTATCGCCAGACCCTTGAGCCGCGTGCGTTCTACCTCTACGTACCGAACAAGGACCAGGCTGATATCCCGGTCTTCGACACCAGCGAATACTCGTTCAGCTACGCCTCGCTGTTCCGCGACAACCGCTTCAGCGGCGCTGACCGGATCGGTGACGAGAACAAGCTGTCCCTGGGCTTGACCAGCCGCTGGATCGAAGACAACGGCTTCGAGCGTCAGCGCGTCTCCGTGGGCCAGGCGCTGTACTTCAAGGATCGTGAAGTCCAACTGCCGGGCATCCTGGCTTCCGACCGTGCCGATGCAAACTCGGATGTATCACCAGTCGCCCTGGACTACGAGTTCCGCTTCAACCGCGACTGGCGCGCCACCGCTGATTACAACTGGGACACCGAGGAACACAGTCCTCGTTCCGGCAGCGCGATGCTTCACTACCAGCCGGAAGACAACCCGAACAAGATCATCAACGTCGGTTACCGTTATCGTAACGACCAGGTGGTCTACAACCAGCTGACCGGCAAATGGCAGTTCGGTGGTGACTACGGGCAGCCAGGCGATCCGAACTTCGTGAAGGATTACTACAAAATCCAACAACACGACTTCTCGATGATGTGGCCGATCATTCCTCAGTGGAACCTGATCACCCGCTGGCAGTATGACTACGCCCGCAACCGCACCCTGGAAGCCTTCGGTGGTTTCGAGTACGACAACTGCTGCTGGAAACTGCGCGTCATCAACCGTTACTGGGTTTCCAACGACGAATACAGCCAGATCGCCCCGCTTAACGAAAAGGGTGACCACGGGCTCTTCTTCCAGATCGTCCTCAAAGGACTCGGCGGCCTGACCGGCGCCAAGGTAGAGAGCTTCCTCGACAAAGGCATTGAAGGTTATCGTGAACGTGAAGACCAAGCTTTCTGATTGTCTGCGCCCGCTAGTGCTGGGCGCACTGCTCCTGGGGACCGCATCGGCTCACGCTGCGGTTCAACAACTGGACAAGGTCGTGGCCATCGTCGATAACGACGTGATCATGCAGAGCCAACTGGACCAACGCGTCAAGGAAGTCCAGCAAACCATCGCCAAGCGTGGCGGTGGCGTGCCACCTACCAGCGTCCTGGACCAACAGGTACTGGAACGCCTGATCGTCGAAAACCTGCAACTGCAGATCGGTGATCGTTCCGGCATCCGTATTTCGGACGAAGAACTGAACCAGGCCGTGGGCACTATTGCCCAGCGCAACAACATGAGCATTGACCAGTTCCGTGCAGCCCTGGCCCACGACGGTTTGTCCTATGAGGACGCCCGTGACCAGATCCGCCGTGAAATGATCATCAGCCGTGTGCGTCAGCGCCGTGTCGCCGAGCGGGTTCAGGTGTCCGAGCAGGAAGTGAAGAACTTCCTGGCGTCCGACTTGGGCAAGATGCAGCTTTCCGAAGAACTGCACTTGGCCAATATCCTGATCCCAACCCCGGACAGCGCCAACTCCGAGCAGCTCAATGCAGCCGCCGCCAAGACCCAGGCTATCTATGATCGCCTCAAGGCCGGTGCTGATTTTGCCCAGATGGCCATTGCCCAGTCCGGCAGCGACAACGCCCTCGAAGGCGGTGACATGGGCTGGCGTAAAGCCGCTCAACTGCCACCTCCGTTCGACCGTGAACTGAGCGCCATGGAAGTGGGTGGTATCACCCAGCCTGCGCGTACGCCGGGTGGCTTCATCATCCTCAAGCTCCTGGAAAAACGCGGCGGTGAAACCTCGCTCAAGGATGAGGTACATGTTCGCCACATCCTGGTCAAACCGAGTGAAATCCGTACCGAAGCCCAAACCAAGGAACTGGCCCAGAAGATCTATGACCGCATCGAAAGCGGTGAAGACTTCGCCACCTTGGCCAAAAGCTTCTCGGAAGACCCAGGTTCCGCCCTCAACGGCGGCGATTTGAACTGGATCGACCCGAAGGCCCTGGTGCCTGAGTTCCAGCAGGTGATGGCCGATACTCCGCAAGGCGTACTGTCCAAGCCGTTCAAGACCCAATATGGCTGGCATGTGCTGGAAGTCCTTGGCCGTCGCGCCACCGACAACACCAACCAAGCCCGCGAGCAACAAGCGTTGAACGTACTGCGTAACCGCAAGTATGACGAAGAGCTGCAAACCTGGCTGCGTCAGATCCGTGACGAAGCCTACGTGGAAAACAAGCTGCCAGGCGCCCCGCAAACAGGCACCGACCAGGCCGCTCAGTGAAACCCCAGCGTTTCGCGGTGACACCCGGCGAGCCGGCCGGCATTGGTCCTGACCTGTGCCTGCTGCTCGCCTCGCAACCTCAGCCACACCCCCTGATTGCTATTACCAGCCGCGACCTGCTCCTTGAGCGGGCCGCGCAGCTGGGTGTGGCTGTCACTTTGCTGGACGTGACGCCAGGCAACTGGCCCGACTTGCCCGCCCCCGCCGGTAGCTTGTATGTGTGGGACACCCCGCTACAGGCCAAGGTGGTTGCCGGGCAGCTGGACAAGGCCAACGCGGCGTTCGTGCTGGAAACCCTGACGCGCGCAGGGCAAGGCTGCATCGACGGCGATTTCGCCGGCATGATCACGGCCCCGGTGCACAAGGGCGTGATCAACGAATCCGGCATCGCCTTTTCCGGTCACACCGAATTCCTTGCCGAACTGACCCACACCGCTCAAGTCGTGATGATGCTGGCCACACGCGGCCTGCGGGTCGCCCTGGTGACCACGCACCTGCCGCTGCGTGAGATTGCCGATGCCATTACCGTCGAGCGACTGGAGCGCGTGACACGCATCCTGCACGCCGACCTGCAACAGAAATTCGGCATCGCCCAACCGCGCATCCTGGTCTGTGGGCTTAACCCCCACGCGGGTGAAGGCGGCCACCTGGGCCATGAAGAAATCGACATCATCGAACCCACCCTGGAGCGTCTGCGCCAAGAAGGCATGGACCTGCGCGGCCCACTGCCAGCGGACACTCTGTTTACCCCCAAATATCTGGAGCACTGCGACGCAGTGCTGGCGATGTACCACGACCAGGGGCTGCCGGTGCTTAAATACAAAGGCTTCGGCGCCGCCGTCAACGTGACACTGGGCCTGCCGATCATCCGTACCTCCGTCGACCATGGCACTGCCCTGGACCTGGCGGGCAGCGGCAAGATCGATACCGGCAGCCTGCACGTGGCCCTGGAAACCGCCTATCAGATGGCCGAGACCCGTATATGACTGAGCATTACCAACACCGGGCGCGTAAGCGCTTCGGGCAAAACTTCCTGCACGACGCCGGCGTGATCGACCGCATCCTGCGCTCGATCCATGCCAAGCCCGAAGACCGTCTGCTGGAAATCGGCCCGGGCCAGGGCGCATTGACCCAGGGCCTGCTGGCCAGCGGCGGCCAACTGGACGTGGTGGAACTGGACAAGGACCTGATCCCGATCCTCAACCAGCAGTTCGCCGGCATGCCCAACTTCAACCTGCATCAGGGGGATGCACTGAAGTTCGACTTCAATACCCTCAACGCAGCGCCCAACAGCCTGCGGGTGGTAGGTAACCTGCCGTACAACATCTCCACGCCGCTGATTTTCCACCTGCTGAACAACGCCGGGATCATCCGCGACATGCACTTCATGCTGCAAAAGGAAGTGGTGGAACGCCTGGCTGCCGGGCCGGGGGGTGGTGATTGGGGTCGGCTGTCGATCATGGTCCAGTACCACTGCCGCGTCGAACACCTGTTCAACGTCGGCCCCGGTGCGTTCAACCCGCCGCCGAAGGTCGACTCGGCCATCGTGCGCCTGGTGCCACACGCCGTGCTGCCGCATCCGGCCAAGGATCACAAATTGCTTGAGCGCGTGGTGCGTGAAGCCTTCAACCAGCGCCGCAAAACCCTGCGCAACACGCTCAAGGCGCTGTTGAGCCAGGCCGAAATCGAAGCCGCCGGCGTCGATGGCAGCCTGCGGCCCGAGCAGTTGGACCTGGCCGCATTCGTGCGCTTGGCCGACCAGCTTGCCATCCAGCCTGCGCCCACTGCGGACTGAAGCCTGTAGTGCCTGGGCCGGACAGCATGTCTGGCCTAGTGCCCGCTTCTTGGCCTAGACTGACCCGCATCTGCTGTCCTCCGCTTTTGCTTTTAAGGCCTCTTGCATGTCCGATCCTCGCTACCAGATCGACGTCAGCGTCGTCACCCGCTTCCTCGCGGACCAATCGCAACCTGAACAGAACCGCTTCGCCTTTGCCTACACCATCACGGTGAAAAACAACGGGCTGGTGCCGGCCAAGTTGCTGTCACGCCACTGGGTCATCACCGACGGTGACGGCCAGGTAGAAGAAGTGCGCGGCGCGGGCGTGGTAGGCCAGCAGCCGCTGATCGACATAGGCGCCAGCCACACCTACAGCAGCGGCACGGTGATGACCTCCAAGGTCGGCACCATGCAGGGTTCGTATCAGATGAAAGCCACTGACGGTAAATTGTTCGACGCCATCATTGCGCCCTTCCGCCTCGCGGTGCCGGGAGCCCTGCACTGATGGCGACCTATGCGGTCGGCGACCTGCAAGGTTGTCTGGAGCCCCTCAAGTGCCTGCTTGATCGCGTAGCCTTCGACCCGGCAAAGGATCGACTGTGGCTGGTGGGTGATGTGGTCAACCGGGGGCCCGAGTCCCTGGAGACCCTGCGCTACTTATATAGCCTGCGTGACTCCCTGGTGTGCGTGCTGGGCAACCACGACCTGCACCTGCTGGCGGCCAGCAACACGATCGAGCGCCTGAAAAAGGGCGACACCCTGCGGGAAATCCTCGAAGCGCCGGATCGCGCCGAGTTGCTCGACTGGCTGCGCCGGCAAAAAATCATGCATTACGACCAAGGCCGCAACATGGCCCTGGTCCATGCTGGCATCCCGCCCCAGTGGACACTGAAGAAAGCCCTCAAGTGTGCCGCTGAAGTCGAAAGTGCACTGGCCGATGACACCCTGTACACCGCCTATCTCGACGGCATGTACGGCAACGATCCTGTCAAGTGGGACAACGACCTGACCGGCGTCGCCCGCCTACGAGTGATCACCAACTATTTCACCCGCATGCGCTTCTGCACCGCTGAAGGCAAACTGGACCTCAAGAGCAAAGAAGGCGCCGACACCGCGCTGCCGGGTTACAAACCGTGGTTTGCTCACAAAGAGCGCAAGACCCGTGACACCAAGATCGTTTTTGGTCATTGGGCAGCGCTTGAAGGCAAGTGCGATGAGCCCGGCGTCTTCGCCCTCGACACCGGTTGCGTGTGGGGCGGCGCCATGACCCTGATGAATATCGACACCGGCGAGCGTTATAGCTGCCAGTGCGAATCTCCCCTTCCCGTTACACTGCCGGCTACGGCCAAGCCATAGGAGCCCGCCATGAGCGAATTCAAACGTATCCCTCCCGAACACGCCCAAGCACTGCGCGAGCAAGGTGCCGTGGTGGTCGACATCCGTGACCAGCCGACGTATGCGGCCGGCCACATCACCGGTGCCCAGCACGTGGACAACGTCAACATCGCCGACTTCATCCGCGCCGCCGACCTTGACGCACCCGTGATCGTGGCGTGCTACCACGGCAATTCCAGTCAGAGCGCGGCGGCCTACCTGGTCAGCCAGGGTTTCTCCGATGTCTATAGCCTGGACGGTGGCTTTGAGCTTTGGCGTACGACTTATCCTGCGGAAATTTCTTCAGGCAATTCGCAATAATTTTTTTCACACCCCGCTACCCCGCGTGACGCTTGGGCTAGCGCCGTTTCTGACGAACGGCGCAGCCAAACTAATTACGTATCGCGCCTTGACCTCTCCGATTCCGAACTATCCTTAAGCGCAGGCCATCCGAATCAGGGGAGAGCCGGTACACCGGCGTGCGGGTCATCGGTAGCGTTTCAGGGTGTTTGGGGGGAAAACGGCCATTGGTGTTCGCCAATGTCTGCCAGCATCGACTGATTGATCCGGCGTCGGCTCCACGTATCGAGCGAGGTGACGACGTCATGAGTATCTTTAGCCACTTCCAACAACGCTTCGCGTCCACACAGCAGGAAGAACTCACGCTGCAAGAGTATCTCGAGCTGTGCAAACAAGACCGTAGCACCTACGCATCTGCCGCCGAACGCCTGCTCTTGGCGATTGGCGAGCCGGAGCTGGTGGAAACCGCCAACAATTCGCGGCTGTCGCGAATATTCTCCAACAAGGTGATCCGCCGCTACCCGGCCTTTGAAGACTTCCACGGAATGGAAGAATGCATTGACCAGATCGTCTCCTACTTCCGCCATGCCGCCCAAGGCCTGGAAGAGAAGAAACAGATCCTCTACCTGCTCGGCCCCGTCGGCGGCGGTAAATCGTCCCTGGCCGAAAAACTCAAACAACTGATCGAGAAGGTGCCCTTCTACGCCATCAAGGGCTCACCGGTCTTCGAGTCGCCCCTGGGCTTGTTCAACGCCACGGAAGATGGCGCGATCCTCGAAGAAGACTTCGGCATCCCACGGCGCTACCTCAACACCATCATGTCACCCTGGGCCACCAAGCGCCTGGCCGAGTTCGGCGGTGACATCAGCCAGTTCCGCGTGGTGAAACTCTACCCGTCGATCCTCAACCAGATCGGCGTGGCCAAGACCGAGCCGGGCGACGAGAACAACCAGGACATATCGGCGCTGGTGGGTAAGGTCGATATCCGCAAACTCGAGGAATTCCCGCAGAACGACGCCGATGCTTACAGCTACTCGGGCGCACTGTGCCGGGCCAACCAGGGCCTGATGGAGTTCGTGGAGATGTTCAAGGCACCGATCAAGGTGCTGCACCCCCTGCTCACCGCGACTCAGGAAGGCAACTACAACAGTACCGAAGGCCTGGGCGCAATTCCGTTCACCGGGATCCTGCTGGCCCACTCCAACGAATCGGAATGGCACACCTTCCGTAACAACAAGAACAACGAAGCCTTCATCGACCGGATCTATATCGTCAAGGTGCCGTACTGCCTGCGGGTCAGCGATGAGATCAAGATTTACGACAAACTGCTGTTCAACAGCTCGCTGGCCAAGGCCCACTGCGCACCCGACACCCTGAAGATGCTCGCCCAGTTCACCGTGCTGTCACGCCTCAAGGAGCCGGAAAACTCGAACATCTACTCGAAGATGCGTGTGTACGACGGCGAAAACCTCAAGGACACCGACCCCAAGGCCAAGTCGATCCAGGAATACCGCGACACGGCGGGTGTGGATGAGGGCATGAACGGCCTGTCGACGCGCTTTGCGTTCAAGATCCTGTCCAAAGTCTTCAACTTCGACCCCCACGAGATCGCTGCCAACCCGGTACATCTGCTCTACGTGCTGGAACAGCAGATCGAACAGGAGCAATTCCAGGCAGAAACCCGCGAGCGCTACCTGCGCTTCCTCAAGGAATACCTGGCGCCGCGCTACATCGAGTTCATCGGCAAGGAAATCCAGACCGCGTACCTGGAGTCCTACAGCGAATACGGCCAGAACATTTTCGACCGCTACGTGCTGTACGCCGACTTCTGGATCCAGGACCAGGAATACCGGGATCCGGAAACCGGTGAGATCCTCAATCGCGTAGCCCTCAACGAAGAACTGGAGAAAATCGAAAAACCAGCCGGCATCAGCAATCCGAAAGATTTCCGCAACGAAATTGTCAACTTCGTGCTGCGCGCACGGGCCAACAACAACGGCAAGAACCCGACCTGGCTCAGCTACGAGAAGCTGCGGGTGGTCATCGAGAAGAAAATGTTCTCCAACACCGAGGACCTGCTGCCGGTCATCAGCTTCAACGCCAAGGCCAGCAAGGAGGATCAGCAAAAGCACAACGACTTCGTCACACGAATGGTCGAGCGCGGCTACACAGACAAACAGGTACGGCTGCTCTCCGAGTGGTACCTGCGGGTTCGCAAATCGCAGTAAGGCAGCGACAGGCGTGCGCTGCCGGGCTTCTGGCCTGGCAGCCGACCGCTTGTCTCTAAGCTTCCAGCTCGCTGCTTGAAGCTTGTAACGTGAAGCTGCCCGGAGGGCTCCCCATGAGCTATGTGATCGACCGACGCCTCAATGGCAAGAACAAGAGCACGGTAAACCGCCAGCGTTTCCTGCGGCGTTACCGTGACCACATCAAAAAGGCCGTTGAAGAGGCCGTCAGCCGCCGCTCTATCACCGATATGGAGCATGGCGAACAAATCAGCATTCCTGGACGGGACATCGACGAACCGGTGCTGCACCACGGCCGGGGCGGTAAACAGACCGTCGTGCACCCCGGCAACAAGGAATTCACCACCGGCGAACATATCCAGCGCCCCCAAGGCGGTGGCGGCGGCAAGGGCCCCGGCAAGGCGGGCAATTCCGGCGAAGGCATGGATGAGTTCGTGTTCCAGATCACCCAGGAAGAATTCCTCGAGTTCATGTTCGAGGACCTGGAGTTGCCCAACCTGGTCAAGCGCAACCTGACCGGCACCGACACCTTCAAGACCGTCCGCGCCGGGATCAGTAACGAGGGCAACCCGTCACGCATCAACATCATCCGCACCCTGCGCTCGGCCCATGCCCGGCGTATCGCCCTGTCGGGCAGCAGCCGCGCCAAACTGAGGGATGCCAAGGAAGAGTTGGCGCGTTTGAAACGTGAAGAGCCGGACAACTTCGGCGATATTCAGGAAATAGAGGCGGAAATAGAGAAACTCAGCGCACGCATTCATCGTGTGCCATTTCTCGACACCTTTGACTTGAAATACAACCTGCTGGTCAAACAACCCAATCCCAGTTCCAAGGCGGTGATGTTCTGCCTGATGGACGTTTCCGGCTCCATGACCCAGGCCACCAAGGACATCGCCAAGCGCTTCTTTATCCTGCTGTACCTGTTTCTCAAGCGGAACTACGACAAGATCGATGTGGTGTTCATTCGCCACCACACCAGCGCCCGGGAAGTAGACGAAGAAGAGTTTTTCTACTCGCGAGAAACCGGCGGCACCATCGTCTCCAGCGCGTTGAAGTTGATGCAGGAGATCATGGCCGAGCGCTACCCAGCCAACGAGTGGAATATCTACGCCGCCCAAGCCTCGGACGGCGACAACTGGAACGACGACTCGCCTATCTGCCGCGACATCCTGATCAACCAGATCATGCCGTTCGTGCAGTACTACACTTACGTTGAAATCACCCCCCGTGAGCACCAGGCCCTGTGGTTCGAATATGAACGCATCGGCGAAGCCTTTGCCGACACCTTCGCCCAGCAGCAACTGGTCTCGGCCGGCGATATCTACCCGGTCTTCCGTGAACTCTTCCAGCGCAGGTTAGTGACATGACCGCCAAAAAAGAGCAAAAGCGCCAACCCATTTCCACGGGGTCTGAGTGGACCTTTGAACTGATCCAGGCCTATGACCGGGAAATCAGCCGCATTGCGGCGGGTTATGCCCTGGACACCTACCCCAACCAGATCGAAGTGATCACCGCCGAACAGATGATGGATGCCTATGCCTCCGTCGGCATGCCCCTGGGTTATCACCATTGGTCCTACGGCAAACACTTCCTCAGCACCGAAAAGTCCTACAGTCGTGGCCAGATGGGTTTGGCCTACGAGATCGTGATCAACTCCGACCCCTGCATCGCCTACCTGATGGAAGAGAACACCATCTGCATGCAAGCGCTGGTGGTGGCTCACGCATGCTACGGGCACAACAGCTTCTTCAAGGGTAATTACCTGTTCCGCACATGGACCGATGCCAGTTCGATCATCGATTACCTGGTGTTTGCCAAGCAGTACATCATGCAATGCGAGGAGCGCCACGGCATCGATGCGGTGGAAGACCTGCTCGACTCCTGCCATGCCCTGATGAACTACGGAGTCGACCGTTACAAACGCCCCTACCCGATTTCCGCCGAGGAAGAACGTCTGCGCCAGAAAGAGCGCGAAGAGCACCTGCAGAAACAGATCAACGACTTGTGGCGCACCATTCCCAAACGCGCCGGCAAGAACAGCGACAAGGACAATGCGCGCTTCCCCTCCGAACCTCAGGAAAACATCCTCTATTTCCTGGAAAAGCACGCACCGTTGCTGGAACCGTGGCAGCGCGAAATCGTGCGCATTGTGCGCAAGATCGCCCAGTACTTTTATCCACAGCGTCAGACCCAGGTGATGAACGAAGGATGGGCGACGTTCTGGCACTACACCTTGATGAACGACCTGTACGACGAAGGACTGGTCACTGACGGTTTCATGATGGAGTTTCTCACCTCCCATACCAGCGTGGTGTTCCAGCCAGGCTTCGACAGCCCTTACTACAACGGCATCAACCCTTACGCGCTGGGCTTCGCCATGTACCGCGATATCCGACGCATGTGCGAACACCCAACCGAGGAGGACCGCCGCTGGTTCCCCGAAATCGCCGGCAGTGACTGGCTGTCTACCATCAAGTTCGCCATGAGCAGCTTCAAGGATGAGAGTTTTATCCTGCAGTACCTGTCACCCCAAGTGATTCGTGACCTGAAGCTGTTCAGCATCCTCGATGACGACCTCAAGGATGACCTGCTGGTACCGGCCATCCATGATGAACCCGGCTACCGCACCATCCGCGAAACCTTGGCGGCGCAGTACAACCTGGGCAATCGCGAGCCTAATGTGCAGATCTACAGCATCGATGTGCGTGGCGACCGTTCGTTGACCCTGCGCCATCAGCAACACGACCGCAAACCTCTCGGCGAATCCACCGAGGAAGTGCTCAAGCACCTGCATCGGCTGTGGGGGTTCGACATCCACCTGGAAACCCTGCAAGGCGATCAGGTGATGAAAACCCATCACGTGCCACCGCGCAGCGATCATAACGACAACGACTACGGGCGCCTGGACCTCGCCGTCGTTCATCTCTGAAACAGCAAAGCCTCCATTGGCCAGGCACAGGCGGTATCCTGTGACGCTAATGGAGGCTTTTTCATGAAAATCTACAAAGTCGGCGGTGCCGTACGCGACCGCTTGCTGGGCATCAAGGTCACCGACATCGACCGCGTCGTCGTGGGTGCAACCACAGAAGAGATGCTGGCCAAAGGCTTCAAACCTGTGGGTGCAGACTTCCCGGTATTCCTGGACCCAAAAAATGGCGATGAATACGCGCTGGCCCGCACCGAACGCAAGAGCGGCCGGGGTTACGGCGGCTTTGTGTTTCATGCCAGCCCAGAGGTTACGCTGGAAGAAGACCTGATCCGTCGCGACCTGACCATCAACGCGATGGCGGAAGACGATGACGGTAACTTGACTGACCCCTATCACGGCCTGCGCGACCTTGAAGCGCGCATTTTGCGCCATGTTTCCCCGGCATTCGCCGAAGATCCTCTACGTGTATTGCGAGTCGCGCGCTTTGCTGCGCGTTACGCGCACCTGGGTTTTACCGTCGCGCCCGAAACACTGGAACTGATGCGTCAACTCAGCGAGTCCGGTGAACTGGAAGCCCTGACACCGGAGCGCAGTTGGAAAGAAATCTCTCGGGCATTGATGGAAGACCAGCCACAGGTATTTATCCAGGTACTGCGCGACTGCGCTGCGTTGAAAACCTTGATGCCTGAGGTCGATGCACTGTTCGGCGTACCGCAGCCCGAAGCCCATCACCCGGAAATCGACACCGGCGTGCACACCTTGAGCGTGTTGGAACAGGCAGCCTTGCACAAACAGCCACTGACTGTGCGCTGGGCTTGCCTGCTCCACGACCTGGGCAAGGGCACGACGCCTGTGGATAAGTTGCCGCAGCATATTGCCCATGAACATCGGGGTTTGAAGCTGATCAAGGCCGTCAATGAACGCTTCAAAGTGCCAAGGGATTGTCAGGAACTGGCGTTGCTGGTGGGCCAATACCACACTCACGGCCATCGGGCGCTTGAGCTGAAAGCCTCGACATTGCTGGAGTTGCTGCAGAGTTTTGACGTGTACCGTCGGCCGCAGCGCTTTGAAGAGTTTGCGATCGCCTGCGAGATGGACGCCCGGGGCCGCAAGGGCTTGGAGCAACGCATTTATCCACAGGCGGATTATTTGCGTGGGGCTGCGAAGGCAGCCCGCGAAGTGGCCGTCGCGCCCTTGCTGGAGAAGGGCTACAAAGGCCCGGAACTGGGTGAGGCGCTGAAGCGCGAAAGGCTTAAGGCGTTGAAGGCCTACAAAGAACAGCCCATTCTCTAGACGCTGCCCACCTGTGGCGAGGGAGCTTGCTCCCTCGCCACAGGAAGCTCGGCGCCTACAAAAGCGTGCCTGGCGTGAGTTGCTGGCCCCGCCATTCAAACCCGACAGGGGCCAACACCTGGTCAATCTGCGCATCGCGCCACAGTTCGGCCAGGGTCTTGCCCACCTCAGGGTGCACGCGATCGGGCGTCATCAACGACAGTGGCCACAGCACAAAGGCGTTCTTCAGGATCTCTGCACGGGGCAGGACCAGGCCCTCGAAATTACCCACCAGCTCGCCATACAGCAGCACGTCGATATCCAGCGGCAAGCCCTTACGGTCCGGCGCATAGCGACCATTATCGGCCTCGATGAATTTCAACCGGCGATCCAGCTCCATCAACGGCAGGTCGGTATAGGCCGACACCACCAAGTTGAAGAAAGGCCCGCTCTTGATGCCCACCGGCTGGCTTTCGAACACCGCCGAGCAGCGCATATCGGTCAAAAAAACCGCCAACGCATCAAGGCCGGCGCGTAGATGGGACTCGCGCTCGATATTACTGCCTAGGCCAAGGTAAACCTGAGTTAGCGACATCCGCGCTCGATCTCCACACCCACGCCCTTGGCAGCCGGCACGGCCCCCGGCTTGGTCAACTTGAGGTGCAACCAGGGAATCTGGAATTCACTCATGAGCACCTCGGCCAGGCGTTCAGCGAAGGTCTCCACCAATTGGTACTGGGACTGCTCGGCAAACGCCTGGATACGCGCGGATACACTGGCGTAATCCAGCGCCAGGGTCAGGTCGTCACCGGCAGCGGCCGGGCGGTTATCCCAGGCGAAGCTCAGGTCCAGGCGCAGGCATTGGCGGATTCCGCGCTCCCAGTCGTAGGCCCCGATGACGGTGTCGACTTCCAGGCCTTCGATAAACACTCTGTCCAAGCACTCTTCTCCGCTGCACGACAAGGGCGCGATGCCCCGTTAGAATCAGGGCGTCCTCGCCCGGAATAGTTAGCATGTTTTGGTTACTGGCGATTCTCGCCTACCTGCTCGGCTCGCTGTCCTTCGCCATTTTGCTCAGCCGCCTGACGGGAAATCCCGACCCGCGAATGAGTGGCTCAGGCAATGCCGGCGCCACCAATATGTTGCGCCTGGCCGGTAAGAAGCTCGCCGTACTGACCCTGCTGGGCGACATGTGCAAGGGCTTGTTGCCCGTGCTGATCGCCAGCCTTGCCGGCCTTACCCTGCAACAACAGGCCTGGATCGGTGTATGTGCCGTCCTGGGCCATCTGTTTCCACTGTACTTCCGCTTTCGCGGTGGCAAAGGCGTCGCCACGGCAGCCGGCATGTTACTGGGGATCTACCCACCAGCGGCGTTGCTGGCCGTGCTCGCCTGGCTGCTGGCGTTCTACCTGACCCGCACCAGCTCACTTGCCGCGCTGATCGCCACCCCGCTCACCCTGCCGCTATTGGCCTGGCAGGAACCGGCGGCACTGGTACCGATGAGCGTGCTGACACTGCTGATCGTCTGGCGCCACCGAGGCAATTTACGCGACCTGTTTGCCGGGCGCGAACGGCATTTTTAAATACGTTCGCTGAGCCCGGCTCACGTTATGGCGTTACAACGGCGACAACTGCTCCATCGGCCAGCGCGCCTGCACGCTGATCGCCAGGCTTTCATGCTGCCCGGCCTGCAGGCGCTGGCAACCGGCATAGGCGATCATCGCGCCATTGTCGGTGCAGAACTCCGGTCGTGCGTAGAACACATCGCCTTTCATGTCGCCGAGCATTTTTTCCAGCGAGGTGCGCAAGGCCTTGTTGGCGCTGACGCCGCCTGCGATCACCAGGCGCTTCATGCCCGCCTGTTTCAAGGCACGCTTGCACTTGATGGTCAAAGTCTCCACCACGGCCTGCTGGAACGCCAGGGCGATGTCGCAACGGGCTTGCTCGCTGTCGTCCCCAGCGCTGACGCTTTGCTGCCAGGTGTTCAGCGCGGAGGTTTTCAGACCGCTGAAGCTGAACATCAGGCCTGGTCGATCACACATCGGACGCGGGAAGGTGTAGCGGCCGGCAACACCTTTTTCGGCGAGGCGGGCGATTTCCGGACCACCGGGATAATTGAGGCCCATCATCTTCGCGGTCTTGTCGAAAGCTTCGCCGGCGGCGTCATCCAGCGACTCACCCAAAAGGGTGTATTGGCCGATGCCATCCACCTGAACCAACTGCGTATGGCCGCCCGAAACCAACAAAGCGACGAACGGGAACTGCGGCGGTGTTTTTTCCAGCATGGGCGCCAATAAATGGCCTTCCATATGGTGCACGCCGAGTGCCGGAATGCCCCAGGCGAACGCCAGCGCCTGGGCGCAAGAGGCCCCAACCAGCAGGGCTCCGACCAATCCGGGCCCCGCGGTGTAGGCAATGGCGTCGATCTCGGTCGGCACGCAGCCGGCTTCATCCAGCACCTGACGAATCAGGGGCAGCATGCGTTTGACGTGATCACGGCTGGCCAGCTCCGGCACCACGCCGCCATAGGCGCGGTGCAGGTCGATCTGACTGAACAGCGCATCGGCCAAGAGCCCGCGTTCACTGTCGTAAAGTGCGACACCGGTTTCGTCGCAGGAGGTTTCAAGTCCCAGTACTAGCATGGGTTTGCGCCTTGTAGAGGCTGAATTCGAAGGCGCGCATAATAGTCGCCACTCCCCCTCCCGACTAGCGGTTTTCGATCAGAGGCTTTGCATTCCGGGCAATGAGGGGTTAACATCCGCAACCCTTAAAAACCGACGACCTCAGCCGCGAATTTTTTGCGACGAGAACGTTGATCCCGGTAATGAAAGAAGGTAGCTCTGGATGCCAGCCGTCAAAGTTAAAGAGAACGAACCCTTCGACGTAGCTCTGCGTCGTTTCAAGCGCTCCTGCGAAAAAGCCGGTGTACTGGCTGAAGTTCGTAGCCGCGAATTTTACGAGAAGCCTACTTCTGAGCGTAAGCGTAAAGCAGCAGCCGCTGTTAAGCGTCACGCCAAGAAAGTTCAGCGCGAACAGCGCCGCGCCGTTCGTCTGTACTAATACACAGACGTTCGTAGCAAGCTTCTGCCAAGCCCGGCCCTCAGCCGGGCTATTGGCATTTGCGGATATCGCTTGATGCTTCACTGTCGACGCCGCACATGCGACCGAGACAACCGCTTCACACGTCAGGACTGGCTCTTTTGCCAGCGGTGCACGTCTCTTCTGACGAGCCTAACAAGGCTACTGACGAGCACACTCATTCTGTAAACAGGCGATCAAATCGGTCGACTGCACCCATCGAGCTCCGAGGCCCGCCGTTGGCCAATACCGGATGCCCGGGTAACATTTCCATGCCAAAGACTGAATAGAAATTAACGTCAGTGAATGTTCGGCAGATACACTTCCATGCAGCCCAAGCAGACGATAATGGTCGAGCCACTCAACCTGTGCGCTTGAGCTCTTCACGGGCCCTCATTTACACGCAGTGACGACGAGAACGCCATGGCCGGGCTGATTCCCCAGAGCTTTATTGACGACCTCCTGAACCGCACCGACATCGTCGATGTTGTCAGCTCGCGCGTGCAACTGAAAAAAGCCGGCAAGAACTACACCGCCTGCTGCCCGTTCCACAAAGAAAAGACCCCGTCGTTCAGCGTCAGCCCCGACAAACAGTTCTACTACTGCTTCGGTTGCGGCGCGGGCGGTAATGCCCTCGGCTTTCTCATGGACCACGACAACCTGGACTTCCCCCAGGCTATCGAGGACTTGGCCAAAGCCGCCGGCATGGAGATCCCCCGCGAAGAAAGTGGTCGCCCACACAAACCGCGACAACCCACCGATTCGCCGCTGTACCCGCTGCTGACCGCCGCTGCCGACTTTTACCGTCAGGCGCTTAAAAGCCATCCGCAGCGCAAGGCCGCCGTCGACTATCTCAAGGGGCGCGGCCTCACCGGTGAAATCGCTCGCGACTTCGGCCTCGGTTTCGCCCCTCCCGGGTGGGACAACCTGTACAAACACCTGAGCAGCGACACCCTCCAGCAAAAGGCCATGATCGACGCGGGCCTGCTGGTGGAAAACGCCGAGACGGGCAAACGCTATGACCGCTTCCGCGATCGCGTGATGTTCCCGATCCGCGACAGCCGAGGCCGCATCATCGCCTTTGGTGGCCGGGTACTGGGGGACGACAAGCCCAAGTACCTGAACTCCCCGGAAACCCCGGTGTTCCACAAAGGCCAGGAACTCTACGGCCTGTTCGAAGCACGCAAGAACAACCGCAACCTCGATGAGATCATTGTGGTTGAAGGCTATATGGACGTGATCGCGCTCGCCCAACAAGGCCTGCGCAATGCCGTGGCCACCCTCGGCACGGCCACCAGCGAAGAACATTTGAAGCGTCTGTTTCGCGTAGTGCCCAGCGTGCTGTTCTGTTTCGACGGCGACCAGGCGGGCCGCAACGCCGCCTGGCGTGCACTTGAAGCAACGCTGTCGAGCTTGCAGGACGGGCGTCGCGCACGCTTTCTGTTCCTGCCCGAAGGCGAAGACCCGGATACCCTGGTGCGCTCCGAAGGCACCGATGCGTTCCGCGCGCGCATCAATCAACACGCACAGCCGCTGGCGGACTATTTCTTCCAGCAACTGACCGAAGAAGCCGACCCGCGCTCCCTCGAAGGCAAGGCCCACATGGCCACGCTCGCCGCACCGCTGATCGACAAAGTACCGGGTGCCAACCTGCGTACGCTGATGCGCCAGCGCTTGCTGGAAATCACCGGGTTGAGTGGCGAGGCCGTCAGCCAGCTGGCGCACAGTGCGCCGCAGGACGCCCCGCCCGCCTACGACCCAGGCATGGATTATGACGCCATGCCGGACTATTCCGACTTCCACCAACCGCAGGAGGCCTACACGCCCCAGCAAGCGTGGGCACCGAAAAAGCCCGGCGCCGGCGGCAAGAAATGGGACAAGAAACCCTGGAGCAAGAACGGCAAGCGCGGTGACAACGATGAAGCCTATGCCCCACGCACCCCGGTTGCCGTAGAAGCGCCGACGCTGATTGCCCTGCGCACGCTCATCCATCACCCGCAATTGGCGGAAAAGGTTGAAAGCGCCGATCACTTTGCCAACGCGAGCAATACGTACGCCCAGGTCCTGATCGCCTTGATCGAGGCAGTCCAGAAAAATCCTAAGCTAAACTCAATTCAGTTGATGGCTCGCTGGCATGGCACCGAACAAGGCCGATTGTTGAAAGCACTCGCAGAAAAGGAGTGGCTAATTGACGGCGATAACCTTGAACAACAGTTTTTAGACACCATTACTAGGTTATCCGCGGGTCAGCACACGCAGACCCTCGATGAGCTCATAAAGCGAGCCAGGCAGCCGGATTTATCGGCTGAAGAGAAAATTCAGATAGCAAAACAGATGCGTGACCTCTTAAAACAGAATGTTTCCGCATCAAACCCGACCTCAGCTGGCGTGTGAGGTCATAGCTCGGGTATAATCCTCGGCTTGTTTTTTGCCCGCCAAGACCTTCAGTGGATAGGGTGTTATGTCCGGAAAAGCGCAACAGCAGTCTCGTATCAAAGAGTTGATCGTTCTCGGTCGTGAGCAGGGTTACCTGACTTACGCGGAGGTCAACGACCACCTGCCTGAGGATATTTCAGATCCAGAGCAGGTGGAAGACATCATCCGCATGATTAACGACATGGGGATCAACGTATTCGAAGCTGCGCCAGATAAGGATTCCCTTATGCTGGCGGACGCCGATACCGACGAGGCTGCCGCTGAAGAAGCTGCTGCCGCGCTGGCTGCTGTGGAGACCGATATCGGTCGTACCACCGACCCTGTGCGCATGTATATGCGTGAAATGGGTACCGTCGAGCTGCTGACACGCGAAGGCGAAATTGAAATCGCCAAGCGTATCGAAGAGGGTATCCGTGAAGTGATGGGCGCAATTGCGCACTTCCCCGGCACGGTTGACCACATTCTCTCCGAGTACACCCGCGTCACCACCGAAGGTGGCCGCCTGTCCGACGTGCTGAGTGGCTACATCGACCCGGACGACGGCATTGCGCCGCCTGCCGCCGAAGTGCCGCCGCCTGTGGATGCCAAGGCTGCGAAAGCCGACGACGACACCGAAGACGACGACGCTGAAGCCAGCGGCGACGATGAAGATGAAGTCGAAAGCGGTCCAGACCCGGTCATCGCTGCACAGCGTTTCGGTGCGGTTTCCGATCAAATGGAAATCACCCGCAAGGCCCTGAAAAAGCACGGTCGCTCCAATAAGCAGGCAATTGCCGAGCTGCTGGCGCTGGCTGAGCTGTTCATGCCAATCAAGCTGGTACCGAAGCAATTCGAAGGCCTGGTTGAGCGTGTTCGCAGTGCCCTGGAGCGTTTGCGTGCACAAGAGCGTGCGATCATGCAGCTCTGTGTCCGTGATGCGCGCATGCCGCGTACCGACTTCCTGCGCCAATTCCCTGGCAACGAAGTAGACGAAAGCTGGACCGACGCACTGGCCAAGGGCAAGGCGAAATACGCCGAAGCCATTGGTCGCCTGCAGCCGGACATCATTCGCTGCCAGCAGAAGCTGACCGCGCTCGAGACCGAAACCGGTCTGACGATTGCCGAGATCAAGGACATCAACCGTCGCATGTCGATCGGTGAGGCCAAGGCCCGCCGCGCGAAGAAAGAGATGGTCGAAGCGAACTTGCGTCTGGTGATCTCCATCGCCAAGAAGTACACCAACCGTGGCCTGCAATTCCTCGATCTGATCCAGGAAGGCAACATCGGCTTGATGAAGGCTGTGGACAAGTTCGAATACCGTCGCGGGTACAAGTTCTCGACATATGCCACCTGGTGGATTCGTCAGGCGATCACTCGCTCGATCGCCGACCAGGCCCGCACCATCCGTATTCCGGTGCACATGATCGAGACGATCAACAAGCTCAACCGTATTTCCCGGCAGATGTTGCAGGAAATGGGTCGCGAACCGACCCCGGAAGAGCTGGGCGAACGCATGGAAATGCCAGAGGATAAGATCCGTAAGGTATTGAAGATCGCTAAAGAGCCGATCTCCATGGAAACCCCGATTGGTGATGACGAAGACTCCCACCTGGGTGACTTCATCGAAGACTCGACCATGCAGTCGCCAATCGATGTCGCCACCGTTGAGAGCCTTAAAGAAGCGACTCGCGACGTACTGTCCGGCCTCACTGCCCGTGAAGCCAAGGTACTGCGCATGCGTTTCGGCATCGACATGAATACCGACCACACCCTTGAGGAAGTCGGTAAGCAGTTTGACGTGACCCGTGAGCGGATCCGTCAGATCGAAGCCAAGGCGTTGCGCAAGTTGCGCCACCCGACGCGAAGCGAGCATCTGCGCTCCTTCCTCGACGAGTGATACCAGAACCCCCGGCCCAGGCCGGGGGTTTTGCTTTCTACAGATAAAATCCCAAGCGACACCCCTCCCCCGCAATGCCCGTCTACACTCGAAACATTCCCCGTGCCATAACGAGACCGTTATGCCCAGACTGTCGACTGTGCTACTGCTGTCGCTGCTGACCTGGACCGCAACGGCTGGCGCGTTGACTCTTACCGATGATGAGCGTGGCTGGCTGGCGGACCATCAGGAGCTGAGCCTCGGGGTGGACGCGTCATGGCCACCTTTTGAATACCGTGACGAAGACGGCCGCTACCAAGGCTTGGCGGCCGATTACGTGCGCCTGATCCAGGATCGTTTGGGCGTCAGGATCAAGGTGATCGAAACGCCGAACTGGAGTGCCGTCCTGGAACTGGCCCGAGCCAATCAGCTCGACCTTGTCCCCAGCGTTATGTCGACGCCCGAACGGCAGAATTATTTGGCGTTCACACGCCCCTATATCGACTTCCCGATGGTCATCCTTGCCCACGAAGGCGGCGTACGACCGCGCAATCTCAAGGACCTGTACGGGCTGAAGATCGCAGTGGTGGAAAACTACGCACCCCACGAATTACTGCGCACTCACCACCCCGACCTTAATCTGGTGGCCATGCCCAACGTCAGCTCAACCCTGCAGGCCCTGGCTACCGGCGAAGTGGACGCCGTGGTCAGCGACCTGGCGTCCAGTGTCTGGAGCCTGCGCGAACTCAAGCTGGACGGGTTGTATGTCAGCGGCGAAACCCCCTACCGCTATCAATTGGCGATGGGTGTACCGCGCGACGACAAGATGCTGGTCGGCATCCTCGACAAAGTCCTCGCCGACCTCAGCCCGGAAGAAACCAACACCATCCAGCAACACTGGGTGGGCAAGTTCACCGATAACCGTACGTTCTGGACCGATTTGCTGCTGTATGGCCTACCCGCGGTTCTGCTCTTGATTACCGTATTAGCCATTGTGATTCGGATCAATCGCCGACTCAGTTCGGAAATTTCCCGCCGCGTGGCCCTCGAACAGGAACTGCGCAGCAGCGAATACCACTACCGCGGCCTGGTGGAGAGCCTGTCCGCCATTGCCTGGGAAGCCAGCGTCACCGATTTCACCTACAGCTACGTGTCGCCGCACGCCGAGGAACTGCTCGGCTATCCGCGCGCCCACTGGCTGATCCCAGGGTTCTGGCGCAACATCATCCACCCCGCCGACCTGCTCCGCGCCGAAGCCTACTGCTACCGCGAAACCCGTGCTAACCGCGACCACAGCATTGATTACCGGGTGATCACCGCCGACGGCCGTTGCTTGTGGGTGCGTGACATAGTCAGCCTGATCGAGCACGGCCATGAGCCTGTGCTGCGCGGCTTGATGATCGACATCAGCGAAGCCAAACGCACCGAAGAGGCGCTGCAGCTTTCCGAACAGAAGTTTGCCTCGGTGTTCCAACAGTGCCCGGACATTCTGGTGATCGCGCGACTGTCCGATGGCTGCCTGCTGGAGGTCAACAAAGCGTTCGAGGATCAAGTGGGCCTGAAGGCCGAAGACGTGATCGGCAAAACGGCCACCGCGCTGAACATTTGGGGGATTCCAGGCATCGGCCCGGACCTGTTGAAACGGGTGCAGACCACCAGCATCCGCAACTTGGAAATGCCCTTTCTGCGCAACAACGGCCAGGCCTTTACCGGCCTTATCTCCGCCGAGCCGTTTCAACTCGACACCACTGAGGCCATCGTAGTGGTGGTGCGCGACATCACCCAGCTCAAGGAAACCCAGCAACAACTGCAAACCTCCGAAGAGAAATTCGCCAAGGCCTTCCATGCCTCTCCCGACGGCTTGCTGTTGAGCCGACAGCGCGATGGCCTGTTGCTTGAAGTAAACGACGGTTTCAGTCGCATCACCGGTTTCAACAGCGCGGCCTCCTTGGACCAATCAACCTTGGACCTGGGCATCTGGGTCGACCTCAACGAACGCAAACACATGCTGGAACTGATGGCGCGCGATGGCTTTGTGCGGGACTTCATCTGCCATATACGCCGCAACGATGGGCAGATTCGCCTGTGCGAGCTGTCCAGCCGCCCACTGCCCATCGGCGATGACGACTGCATGCTGACGATTGCGAGGGACATCACCGAACGCCAGCTGATGCAGGAAAAACTGCAACAGGCCGCGACTGTGTTCGAGAGCACGGCCGAAGGCGTATTGATCACCGACACCCGACAGAACATCAGCGCCGTCAACCGTGCCTTCAGCGAGATCACCGGCTACAGCGAGGCCGAAGCCCTCGGCCAGACCCCGCGCCTGCTCGCCTCTGGCCTGCATGACAGTGCCTTCTACGCCGCCATGTGGCACCAGTTGACCGCACAGGGTCACTGGCAGGGCGAGATTTCCAACCGACGCAAAAACGGCGAGCTGTACCCCAGCTGGCTGACGATCAGTGCGGTACGCAACCGCGAACAGTTGATCACGCACTTCGTTGCGGTATTTGCCGACATCTCCAGCCTCAAGCTGGCCCAGGCCCGCCTCGACTACCAGGCGCACCACGATCCATTGACCGGCCTGCCCAACCGTACGCTGTTCGAAAGCCGACTGCAGGCCGCCCTCAACGGGCATCAGGAAACCGGCAAACAGGGCGCCGTCCTGTTTCTCGACCTGGACCGCTTCAAACACATCAACGACAGCCTCGGCCACCCGATAGGCGACCTGCTGCTCAAAGACATTGCCGTGCGCCTCAAGGAACAATTGCGCGACATCGATACCGTCGCTCGCCTGGGCGGGGATGAATTCATCATCCTGCTCCCCGGCCTCCAGCACGCCAGCGACGCCCAGCACCTGGCCAATAAACTGCTGGCCTGCTTCACTCCCCCCTTCCAGGCGGGTGAGCACGAGTTCTTTATCAGCGCCAGTATCGGCACCAGCCTATACCCCGAGGACGGCACCGACGTCGCCACCCTGGTCAAAAATGCCGACGCCGCGATGTACCGTTCCAAGGCCAAGGGCCGCAACCGGGTCGAAAGCTACACCCGCGACCTCACGGCCCAAGCCAACGAGCGCGTGGCCCTGGAACATGAACTGCGCCGCGCCATAGAGCGCGACGAATTGAGCCTGTACTACCAGCCAAAACTGAGCCTGGCCACCCAGCAATTGATCGGCGCCGAAGCCCTGATCCGCTGGCACCATCCCACCTTCGGCGATGTCCCCCCCGAGCACTTCATCGCCTTGGCCGAAGAAAACGGCACAATCCTGCAGATTGGCGATTGGGTACTGGAACAGGCCTGCCGACAACTGCACGCCTGGCAAGGCACATTCGATGATTTCGGCCCACTGTCGGTCAACCTCGCCGGCGCGCAACTGCGCCACCCCGGCTTGCTGGGCCGCATCGAACAGCTGCTGCGCGACTACGGCCTTGACCCAGGCCGCCTGCAGCTGGAGATCACCGAAAACTTCATCATGAGCCAGGCCGAAGAAGCGCTGGAGGTCCTGCACCAACTCAAACACTTGGGCGTACAACTGGCGATTGATGATTTCGGCACCGGCTACTCATCCCTCAGCTACCTCAAGCGCCTGCCGCTGGACTTCCTCAAGATCGACCAATCTTTCGTCCGCGGCTTACCCGACGATCCCCACGACGCCGCCATCGTGCGCGCCATCATCGCCCTGGGCCACAGCATGCAATTCACCATCATCGCCGAAGGCGTGGAGAACCCCGCACAGCAAGCCTTCCTGGCCGCCGAAGGCTGCGAACAGATGCAGGGCTACATCGTCAGCCTGCCGTTACCACCGGCGCTTTTTGCCACGACGTTTCTTCGTATGAGCATTGGGGATTTTTCGGATGGCACAGCGGGTAAACCATCGTTATAATCCGCGGCCTACTGAGGGCCTATAGCTCAGTTGGTTAGAGCAGGGGACTCATAATCCCTTGGTCGTAGGTTCGAGTCCTACTGGGCCCACCATCTTGAAAGCCGCGCATTGCGCGGCTTTTGTGTGTCTGGAAGCCTGTAATATGCTTCCCGTCACCGCCTACACTCTGGAGCCCACCTTGCCCGCCCTAGATGAAATCGATCGCCAACTCATAGCCGCCCTGCAGCTCAACGCCCGCGAAAGCGTGGCCATGCTCGCCCGGCAGTTGGGCATCGCGCGCACTACCGTGACGTCGCGCCTGGCTCGCCTGGAGAAAACCCAGGTGATCACCGGTTATGGCGTGCGCCTCGGGCAACGTGTGGTCGACGGTGGCTTGCAGGCTTACGTCGGCATCACCGTGCAGGCGCGCTCGGGCAAGGACGTGCTGCGCAGGCTGAGTGCTATGGCCCAGGTGCAACAGTTATGCGCGGTGAGTGGCGAGTTCGATTACGTCGCGTGGCTGCGCACTGATTCGCCTGAACAGCTGGACCAATTGCTGGACCAGATCGGCAGCGTCGACGGGGTGGAGAAAACCACCACCTCAATCATCCTCAGTAACAAATTGGATCGCGGACAACCAATCTGATCACCACGCTCGTCATTCTGACTAAAAACAGATCAATTCGACGACACTTTGCGTCTTATTAACGAACGCTACACGCCCTAAACTGGCTGCCATCTTTTCCTATACTCAGCGGGTCACATCCGCCGATGTCGCCAGTAAGGTCAGCCATGAGCATTCCGTCCAGCACCCTCAGCAAGACCAATCGCCACCCCGCCGACGGCAAGAAACCCATCACCATCTTTGGTCCGGACTTTCCGTTTGCCTTCGATGACTGGATTGAACACCCTGCAGGCCTGGGCAGCATCCCCGTCGCCAATCATGGCGCCGAAGTGGCAATCGTCGGCGCCGGGATTGCAGGCCTGGTAGCTGCTTATGAGTTGATGAAACTGGGCCTCAAGCCGGTGGTGTACGAAGCCTCGAAAATGGGCGGTCGTTTGCGCTCCCAGGCTTTTGAGGGCGCCGAAGGCATCATCGCCGAGTTGGGTGGCATGCGCTTCCCGGTGTCGTCCACCGCCTTCTACCACTATGTGGACAAGCTCGGCCTGGAGACCAAACCCTTCCCCAACCCGCTGACCCCGGCGTCCGGCAGCACCGTGATCGACCTCGAAGGCCAGACTCACTACGCACAGAAACTCTCCGATTTGCCGGTCCTGTTCCAGGAAGTGGCTGACGCCTGGGCGGACGCCCTGGAAGCCGGCTCGCAGTTCGGCGATATCCAGCAAGCCATCCGCGACCGTGACGTACCGCGCCTCAAAGAACTGTGGAACACGTTGGTGCCGTTGTGGGACGACCGCACCTTCTACGACTTCGTCGCCACCTCCGAGGCATTTGCCAAATTGTCCTTCCATCACCGTGAAGTGTTTGGCCAGGTCGGGTTCGGCACGGGCGGCTGGGACTCGGATTTCCCCAACTCAATGCTGGAAATCTTCCGCGTGGTCATGACCAACTGCGACGACCACCAGCACTTGGTGGTCGGCGGCGTTGCCCAAGTGCCGATGGGCATCTGGCGCCATGTACCGGAGCAGTGCGCCCACTGGCCGGCCGGCACCAGCCTCAGTTCGCTGCACCGTGGCGCACCGCGCGCCGGGGTCAAGCGCATTGCCCACGCGGCCGACGGCCGTTTCGCGGTGACCGACAACTACGGCGACACCCGCGAATATGCCGCCGTGCTCACCACCTGCCAGAGCTGGCTGCTGACCACCCAGATCGAGTGCGACGAAACCTTGTTCTCACAAAAGATGTGGATGGCCCTGGACCGCACGCGTTACATGCAGTCATCAAAAACCTTTGTGATGGTCGATCGCCCGTTCTGGAAGGACAAAGACCCGGAAACCGGCCGCGACCTGATGAGCATGACCCTGACCGATCGCCTCACCCGTGGCACTTACCTGTTCGACAATGGCGACGACAAGCCTGGCGTGATCTGTCTGTCGTACTCGTGGATGAGTGACGCGCTGAAAATGCTCCCGCAGCCCATCGACAAACGCGTGAAGCTGGCCCTCGACGCCCTGAACAAGATCTACCCGAAGGTCGATATCAAGGCGCGCATCATCGGTGACCCGATCACCGTGTCCTGGGAAGCCGACCCGCACTTCCTCGGGGCTTTCAAAGGCGCGTTGCCCGGCCACTATCGCTACAACCAGCGGATGTATGCGCACTTCATGCAGAAGGACATGCCCGCCGAACAACGTGGGATCTTTATCGCCGGTGATGATGTGTCCTGGACCCCAGCCTGGGTGGAAGGCGCGGTGCAAACCTCGCTGAACGCGGTGTGGGGCATCATGACTCACTTCGGCGGCAGCACCCACCCCGAGAACCCAGGGCCGGGTGATGTATTCGATGAAATCGGGCCAATCGCCCTGGCCGATTAAGGAGTTGAGCATGCGCGTCGCCCTGTACCAATGCCCACCGTTGCCGCTGGATGTGGCCGGCAACCTCAAGCGCCTGCACCAGTTGGCCCACGAGGCGTCCGACGCCGACGTGCTGGTGCTGCCGGAGATGTTTCTGAGCGGCTACAACATCGGCGCCGAGGCCGTTGGCGCCTTGGCCGAGGCACAGGACGGACCGTCGGCGCAGGCGATTGGCGAACTGGCCAAAAGCGCCGGGCTGGCGATTCTGTACGGTTACCCGGAGCGCGCCGAGGACGGCCAGATCTACAACGCCGTGCAGCTGATTGACGCCCACGGCCAGCGCCTGTGCAACTACCGTAAGACTCACCTGTTTGGTGACCTGGACCATTCGATGTTCAGCGCCGGCGACGATGATTTCCCGCTGGTGGAGCTCAACGGTTGGAAGCTTGGCTTCCTGATCTGCTATGACCTGGAGTTCCCGGAAAACACCCGACGCCTGGCCCTCGCAGGCGCCGAACTGATCCTGGTGCCCACCGCCAATATGGTGCCGTTCGACTTTGTCGCCGATGTCACGGTGCGGGCACGGGCCTTTGAAAACCAATGTTATGTGGCCTACGCCAACTACTGTGGGCACGAAGGCGAGATCCAGTACTGCGGGCAAAGCAGCATCGCCGCGCCGAATGGCCTGCGCATCGCCCAGGCGGGCCTGGATGAAGCGCTGATCGTCGGTGAGCTGGATCGCCAGTCGATCCTCGACGCCCGTGCTGCCAATCACTACCTGCAAGATCGTCGCCCCGAGTTATACGGTGCACTGCACAAGCCCTGATCCAGCCGGTTTGTGAGCGGTTTGTTAACATGGGCACATTCTACGTTTCGGAAGTGCCCATGCCTGCGCCGGCCCACCCTCATCACCTTCACCTGACCCTGGCCAACGGCTTGCGGGTAGCCTTGCAACATGCGCCGCGCTTGAAGCGTTGTGCCGCCGTTCTGCGGGTGGCGGCCGGCAGCCATGACGTGCCGCTGGCGTGGCCGGGGCTGGCACATTTCCTCGAACACCTGCTGTTCCTCGGTACCGAGCGTTTTCCCACGAGCGAAGGGTTGATGGCCTACGTGCAACGGCATGGCGGCCAGGTCAATGCCAGCACCCGCGAGCGCACCACGGAGTTCTTCTTTGAACTGCCGGTCGCGACGTTTTCCGGTGGGCTGGAGCGGTTGGTGGACATGCTGACCCACCCGCGCCTGACGCTGGAGGATCAACTGTGCGAGCGCGAAGTGCTGCACGCCGAGTTTGTCGCCTGGTCCCAGGATGCCAAGGCGCAGCAGCAGGTCGCGTTACTGGAGGGGCTGGCGGCTGACCACCCGCTGCGGGGTTTTCATGCGGGCAACCGCGACAGCTTGCCGGTGGAACGTGAGGCGTTTCAGCAGGCATTGCGGGAATTCCACACGCAGTTCTATCAGAGCGGCCAGATGACCTTGAGCCTGGCAGGTCCACAGCCGCTGGAAGCGCTGGAAGGCTTGGCACAGCAGTTCAGCGAGCAACTGACCTCAGGACCTCTTCGCCCACACTCCGCGCCACCGGCATTGATGCAGGGGCAAGCGCAGCGCTATCAGCACATCGCCAATGATCACCTACACCACGTCATCACCTGTAACGCTCCGCGTGAAGCACTGGAATTCCTCTGCACCTGGCTCAATGCCTCGGCACCCGGCGGGTTGCTGGCGCAACTGAAAACTCAAGAGCTGGCCAGCGCACTGCAGGCGTCGGTGCTGTATCACTTCGCCGGGCAAGCCGTGTTGGATATCGACGTTACGCTCAGTAGTCCTGTTGAATCGGCGACTCAAATCGAGGCGTTGCTGCACGACTGGTTGAGCTTTTTCGCACACAGCGACTGGACAGCCTTGCGGGAAGAGTTCGCCTTGCTGGCCGCTCGCCAACAACAGACCCAAGGCGCCCTGGCACTGGCGCGACACGACAGCGAGGCACTCTCGGAACAAGCTGTCATTGCCCTCAGGATCATGCTCGAGTCACTGCACCTGCCACCCGCCGCGCACACGTGGCAACTGCCGCCGAACAATCCGTTCCTGCGTCCACCGGTCAAGGAAGAACGCGCCGGCCTGATTCGCGGCCAGACCAGCGCCCACCGAGGGTTGCGCACCTTTGCCCAGGATCGCTCCCGAGGACGTCGTGATGTATCGGCGCTGGTCTTCAGCCAGGCACTGACGGGTGACAATGATGAAGGCGCCCTGTATCTGCAATGGCAGTCTGCCCCGTCTGGCTTGGAAAGCACAGTACAGTCGTTGCGTGAAAATGCCCGGCAGGCGGGCGTCGACTTGTCGTTCGAAAGCCTGGGCAATGACGGGCTGGTGAAGATGGTCGGGCTGCAGGAGCCCATCCCAGCCGTGCTGGAGGTGTTGGCGCAACGCCTGGGCGAACCGCAGGCTGCCCCAACCGTCTCGCCGCCCATGATTGCCATCCGAGCCTTGTTAAAGGCGCTGCCCGCTTGCTGCAGCGTGAACACCTCCGATTCGACATCGTGGCAGGGCCTGGGGCTGGGCTTCTCCGCCGCGAATGAAGCCGCGATCAAAACAGCGGTGACCCGTTTGCCAGGGCAACCGGCGAACCTCAACCCCGTACTCCCCTCCCTCAGCGGCCAACGTATCTGGCACGCGGTGGAAACCGACTCAACCGAAGCCGCCCTGCTGCTGTTTTGCGCGACACCGAGCGCGTCGCTGGAGGACGAAGCCGCATGGCGACTGCTCAGCCATCTGCTCCAGGGGCCGTTTTATCAGCGCCTGCGCGTAGAGCTGCAAATCGGCTACGCCGTATTCAGCGGCATCCGACAGATAAACGGCCACACCGGCCTGCTATTCGGCGTGCAATCCCCCAGCGTCTCCCTGGAAGGCATTGCTGATCACCTGAACACCTTCCTGAAACAACTGCCGGCGCTGATCAACAGCAACGAAGATCTGGGCAGCCTGGTCCTGGCGCAGCAGTTCTCAGCGCAGACACTGCCCAACGCCCAAGCCGCCGAACTGCTGTGGCATGCGCATCTGGCGGGCCATCCACCGGGCTACCTGGAACACCTTCAGACCCACATCCAAACCTCTACCCGAGAAGCACTGCAGCGCGCCGCCCAGCAATTGAACGACGCTGCCGGCGGCTGGCACTGCGTGGCCAATGGCCCGCGCATCAGTGATGACTGGCAAGCGGCTGACTGATCATTGCCGCCCCTGCAAAAAGCTTTTTCCGCCAAGACAGCGCTAACTTGAAAAGAATTGAGTAACATTCCTACGCACAAAGCTGAACATCTCCGACTGGAGGTGGACTATATGTATTGCTTGGTAGTGAACGTCCCATCCCTTCGTAGGAGTAAGAATATGACCTGGTCCAAACCTGCTTACACTGATCTGCGCATCGGTTTCGAAGTCACCATGTACTTCGCCAGCCGTTAATCCGCTGGGTAATACAACGCCTCGGTTCGCCCGGGGCGTTTTTGTTTTGAGCTTGATGGAGCTGCCATGTTTGTCCAGATTCTAGGTTCCGCCGCCGGCGGTGGTTTCCCGCAGTGGAACTGCAACTGCGTGAACTGCGCAGGTTTTCGTGATGGCAGCCTGCGGGCCCAGGCGCGTACCCAGTCGTCGATCGCGATCTCCGACGATGGCGTGAACTGGGTGCTGTGCAACGCTTCGCCGGATATCCGCGCGCAACTGCAAGGTTTTGCACCGATGCAACCCGGTCGCGCCCTGCGTGATACCGGCATCAGCGCGATCATCCTGATGGACAGCCAGATCGACCACACCACCGGCCTGCTGAGCCTGCGCGAAGGTTGCCCACACCAGGTGTGGTGCACCGACATGGTCCATGAAGACCTGAGCACCGGCTTCCCGCTGTTCACCATGCTCACCCACTGGAACGGCGGCCTGGCCTGGAACCGTATCGAGCTGGACGCCAGCTTCACCATCCCGGCGTGCCCCAACCTGCGCTTCACCCCACTGCCACTGCGCAGCGCCGCGCCGCCTTACTCGCCACACCGCTTCGACCCGCACCCAGGCGATAACATCGGCCTGATCGTCGAAGACCTGCGCACCGGCGGCAAACTGTTCTACGCCCCGGGCCTGGGCAAGGTCGACGCGCCGTTGCTGGAGATCATGGCCGGCAGCGACTGCCTGCTGGTGGACGGCACGATGTGGGATGACGACGAAATGCAGCGCCGTGGCGTCGGCACTCGTACCGGCCGCGAAATGGGCCACCTGGCACAAAACGGCCCTGGCGGCATGCTCGACGTGTTGGAGCAGTTGCCTGAACAGCGCAAGGTACTTATCCACATCAACAACACCAACCCGATCCTCGATGAAGACTCCCCCGAGCGAGCGGAACTGGTGCGGCGCAATGTCGAAGTGGCTTACGACGGCATGAGCATTGAACTGTAGGAGCTGACGAGATGACTGACACGCCGATGACACCCGTCGAATTCGAAGCAGCCCTGCGGGCCAAGGGCGCCTTCTACCATATCCATCACCCGTACCATGTGGCGATGTACGAAGGCCGCGCGACCCGCGAGCAAATCCAGGGCTGGGTCGCCAACCGTTTTTACTATCAGGTGAACATCCCGCTGAAAGACGCGGCGATCCTGGCCAACTGCCCGGACCGTGAGATCCGTCGTGAGTGGATCCAGCGCCTGCTCGACCACGATGGCGCTCCCGGTGAGGACGGCGGTATCGAAGCCTGGCTACGCCTGGGCCAGGCGGTCGGCCTCGACCCGGACCAACTGCGCTCCCAGGAGCTGGTGTTGCCCGGTGTGCGGTTTGCCGTGGATGCCTACGTCAACTTCGCCCGCCGCGCCAGTTGGCAAGAAGCTGCCAGCAGCTCGCTGACCGAGTTGTTCGCGCCGCAGATCCACCAGTCGCGCCTCGACAGCTGGCCGCAGCATTACCCCTGGATCGACCCGGCCGGCTACGAATACTTCCGCACTCGCCTCGGCCAAGCCCGGCGCGATGTGGAGCACGGGCTGACCATCACCCTGCAGCACTACACCACCCGCGAAGGCCAGGCGCGCATGCTGGAAATTCTCCAGTTCAAACTGGACATCCTGTGGAGCATGCTGGATGCCATGAGCATGGCCTACGAACTCAAACGCCCGCCGTATCACAGCGTGACCGAGCAGCGGGTGTGGCATAAAGGGATCCCCCTATGAGCTTTGATCGCAGCAGAATACCGACCTGGCGCCAGGGCTATCGCTACCAGTACGAACCGGCGCAAAAAGGCCATGTGTTGCTCTACCCTGAGGGCATGATCAAGCTCAATGACAGCGCCGCGCTGATCGGCGGCTTGATCGACGGCGAGCGTGACGTGGCGGCAATCATTGCCGAGCTGGATAAACAATTCCCCGGCGTGCCGGAGCTCGGCGAAGACATCGAGCAATTCATGGAGGTCGCCCGTGCTGAGCACTGGATCACCCTTGCCTGAAAAGCCAGCCATCGGGTTGCCACTGTGGCTATTGGCCGAGCTGACTTACCGTTGCCCGTTGCAGTGCCCGTACTGCTCCAACCCGCTGGATTTTGCCGAGCAGGGCAAGGAGCTGAGTACCGAGCAGTGGATCAAAGTGTTTCGCGAAGCCCGCGAAATGGGTGCTGCGCAATTGGGGTTTTCCGGCGGTGAACCCTTGGTGCGCCAGGACCTTGCCGAGCTGATCGCAGAGGCACGCAAGCTGGGGTTCTACACCAACCTGATCACTTCCGGCATCGGCTTGACCGAGCAGAAGATCAGCGACTTCAAGAAGGCGGGTCTCGACCATATCCAGATCAGTTTCCAGGCCAGCGACGAACAGGTGAACAACCTGCTGGCCGGCTCGAAAAAGGCCTTCGCGCAAAAGCTGGAAATGGCTCGCGCGGTGAAGGCGCACGGCTACCCGATGGTGCTGAACTTTGTCACCCATCGGCACAATATCGACAAGATCGACCGCATCATCGAGCTGTGTATTGCACTTGAGGCAGACTTCGTAGAACTCGCCACTTGCCAGTTCTACGGCTGGGCGCAGCTCAATCGTGTGGGCTTGTTGCCGACACGGGAACAGTTGGTGCGCGCCGAACGCATCACCAACGAATACCGCGCCAAGCTGGAAGCCGAAGGCCACCCATGCAAGCTGATCTTCGTTACCCCGGATTACTACGAGGAGCGCCCGAAAGCCTGCATGAACGGCTGGGGCAGTATTTTTCTGACAGTCACGCCAGACGGCACCGCCCTGCCCTGCCACGGTGCCCGACAGATGCCGGTGCAATTTCCCAACGTGCGCGACCACAGCATGCAGCACATCTGGTACGACTCATTTGGCTTCAACCGCTTTCGCGGCTACGACTGGATGCCCGAGCCGTGCCGTTCCTGCGACGAGAAGGAAAAGGACTTCGGCGGCTGCCGTTGCCAGGCCTTCATGCTCACGGGGGATGCGAGCAATGCCGACCCGGTGTGCAGCAAGTCCGAGCAGCACGGCATCATCCTTCAAGCACGGGAAGAAGCTGAACATGCTACCCAGACCATCGAACAGTTGGCCTTTCGCAATGAGCGCAATTCACGACTCATCGCAAAAGGCTGAGGGCCTCAGCGCTTGGCGATGATGTAGACCGCGTGAATGATGCCCGGGAAGTAACCGCACAGGGTCAGCAGAATATTCAGCCAGAACGCGCCGGCGAAACCCACTTGCAGGAACACACCCAGTGGCGGCAGCAGAATGGCGATGATGATACGAATGATGTCCATGGGTCAGCTCCAAAAAATCGGCTCGTGTGAGCCGTGTAGCTAATCGACCTTGGCGGTTCGTGAGGGTTCAGTGGGATCTGGCGTTGGGCCATCCATCGTTGTTACACAGACAAAAAAACGCCCCCGGCCAAAAGAATCAGGCCGGAGGCGCCGCGTAGGCCGCGAGACGGTTCAGGAATAGGGGATTAAACGGCGATGCCCTTGCGGCATTGCAGCTGTGCGGTGCGCACGCGGGAGAAGGCGCGGGCCAGGCGCAGGAGCATTTCGTCGATGTTGCTTTTGCTGACTGTCAGGGCCGGGGTGAAGCGCAGGCAGTTCGGTTGCGGGGCGTTTAGGATCAGGCCTTCGTGCAGTGCAGCCTTTACGACAGCGTCCGCAGAATCATCCGACAGCGTCAGGCCCCACATCAGGCCGTTGCCACGCAATTGACCGTGGTCATAGCGGTAGGCCAGGCGGGCCAGGCCTTCACCGAGGTAAAGCCCGGACTCACCCACCTGCTCCAGAAAGCCGTACTCCAGCACCGTATCGAGTATGGCAACCCCGGCCGACGCCATCAGCGCATTGCCATGATGCGTGCCTTCCAGTTCGCCCACGTCGAAACAACAGGCTGTGCCACGCGCCAGCAACGCTGCGAGGGGCACGCCGCCGCCCAGGCCTTTGCCGAGGGTGATGATGTCGGCACGTACGCCGTATTGCTGTTCGGCGAGCAAGGTGCCGCAGCGGCCTATGCCGGTTTGCACTTCGTCGAGGATCAGCAGGATCCCCAGTTCACGGCACAGCCGCTCGACGCCCTTGAGGTAGTGCTCCGTTGCGGGGATTACGCCGGCTTCGCCCTGGATCGGTTCGAGCATGATCGCGACGGTCTGTGCATCCACGGCGGCATGCAGCGCCGACAGATCGTTGAACGGCACGTGGCTGAAGCCCGGCAATTGCGGCTCAAATCGGTTTTCAATGGCCCCAGCCGACGCCGACATCGCCGCGAAACTGCGACCATGGCAACCACTGCTCGCGCTGATGATGCGGTAAGCGCCGCCGCGATGCAGCTGGCCCCATTTGCGCGCCAGTTTGATCGCGGCTTCGCAGGCTTCCGCACCGCTGTTGAGCAGGTACGCCTGGTCGCTGCCGGTGCGATGGCAAAGGCGCTCGACGAGGTTGAGTTGTGTGCGGTTATGCAAGCTGTGGCCCGGATTGATCAGCGCCTGCGCCTGGTCGGCCAACGCCTTGATCAATACCTGCGGGCTGTGGCCGAGGCTGTTGGCGGCGCCGCCCTGGCTGAAGTCCAGGTACGCGCGGTCGTCGCTGTCCCACAGCCAGGAACCCTGGCCACGCACAAATACTTGAGCCGGCCGCGCCACCGTGGGCATCAGCGCTTCGCTGGAAGCGCTGTCGCCTGGCGTATCGAGGATCAGGTCGTCCAGGCTCGGCGCCGCGCGGCGCATATTGAACAGGTTCACACCTCACCCCTGCTGGCAACCGGACCTTGGTCGGTACGCGCGGTGTAACCTGGTTGAAGATTGTTTGCCTTGCCTATGTAAACGCTATCAACATAAACGCTGTTCATTGCCCGATCCGGCCCTGTAAGCCCTGCGAATAGGCGCTAGACTAGGCGCCTCAGGGGCCAACAGCCATTTCGTTTTTCCAGCTTTTTCGATAAGTAAGCCTTATGGATTTCAAGCAACTGCGTTATTTCGTCGCGGTGTATGAGGAAGGCCACGTAGGCCGTGCCGCGGAGCGCCTGTCGATCTCCCAGCCGGCGCTGTCGCAACAGATTCGCCAGCTGGAACAGAACTTGGATGTCAGCCTATTCGAGCGCAGCAGCAAGCGCCTGCTCCCGACTTTGGCGGCGCATACGCTGTACAACCACGCCCTGCCGCTGATCGATGGCCTGCAACAGGCGGTGGAAGCGTTGCGCAACTTCAAGGGTCAGGCGATGCGCACGCTGGCCATCGGCGTGCTGCAAACCGTGCACACCAGCCTGGTGCCGCAGATGCTCGAGCGCGTGCGCAAGGCCCAGCCGCACCTGGTGGTGCAGATCTACGAATTGACCGGACTTGAGATTGAGCGGCGCTTACTGAATGGCTCGCTGGACATCGGCATCAGCTACCTGCCGCCACGCCAGCCAGGGCTGCACGGCGTGTTGTTGTATGAAGATGAGTTGAAGGTGGTGATCCCCGAGGACCATCCCTTGCGCGAATTCAAGAAAGTCTCGCTGAAGCAGGCAGCCGAGTTGCCGATGTTGCTGCTGGGCGAAGAGTTTCAGGTCCGGCAGATCTGGCAGGGCCAACTGGCCAACCTCGGACGCCGCCCGCAAGTGCAGGCGGAACTGAATACCATGGTGGGGATTCTCGACAGCTTGCCTCACACAAAACTGGCGACGGTGCTGCCGGGACGTTCCCAGGATGAACACAATAGCCAGTCGCTGCTGTGGAAACCCTTGAGTGAACCCAGGGTGCCGCTGAAAGTGGGCTTGGTGTGCCGCGATGTGCAGCGCCAGCAGGCGACGGTGGCGTTGCTGCGCACGTTGCTGGAAGACGTGATGAATGCCCCGCAGGTCATCGCCTGACTTTTTCGCGGGCAAAAGAAAACCCCGCCGAAGCGGGGCTTTGCAGACTGTTTCCCTGACATCCATTTCACTCCGCCATCCTGGCAGAATCCTACGTGTCCGTGTTGTTGCTTTGCGCTTCCTGCGCGACGTCCATGTGAAGTAGATTATCGGTGGATCCAATCTGGCGATAGAGGACGAATAGCAGCACGTCATGTAAGAGAATGCTTACACGCCCTCCAAGCCCTTAGAACAGGGCTTCATCCAGCAAAAATAATGATTCGCTACCGGCTTTTACCGACGCACTCAGCGAATGAATACGTGGCAATAGGCGGGCAAAGTAGAAACGCGCGGTGCCGAGCTTGCTGGCGTAGAAGTCTTCTTCCGACTCTTTGCCCAGGGCGGCCTTGGCCATGCGTGCCCACATATAGGCATACGCCATGTAGCCGAAGGCGTGCAGGTACTCCACCGACGCCGCGCCGATTTCATTCGGGTTGGTCTTGGCGCGGTCCAGCACCCAGGCGGTCAACTCATCCAGGTTATCCACCGCCACGCCCAGCGGTTTGGTGAACTCAGCCAGCTCGGGCCCCGCCGAGGCGATGAACGCGCGGATCTCATCGGCAAACAAGGTGTAGAACGCCCCGCCACTGCCAACGATCTTGCGCCCCATCAGGTCCAGCGCCTGGATACCGTTGGTGCCTTCGTAGATCTGGGTGATGCGCACATCCCGCACCAGTTGCTCCTGGCCCCACTCGCGAATGTAGCCATGGCCGCCAAACACTTGTTGGCCCAGCACGGTGGTTTCCAGGCCCAGATCGCTCAAGAACGCCTTGGCCACCGGCGTCAGCAATGCCACCAAGTTATCCGCACGCTCGCGGGCAACAGCATCTTCACTGAACTTGGCGATGTCCAGTTGCGTCGCCACGTAGGTGGAGAACGCCCGGCCGCCTTCGTTCGAGGCCTTCATGGTCAGCAGCATGCGACGCACGTCCGGGTGCACGATGATCGGGTCGGCCACCTTGTCCTTGGCCTGGGCGCCGGTGGGTGCACGGCTTTGCACGCGGTCGCGCGCGTATTCAATCGCGTTCTGGTAGGAACGCTCGCCGGACGCCAGGCCCTGGATACCCACACCCAGACGCTCGTAGTTCATCATGGTAAACATCGCCGCCAGACCACGGTTCGGCTCGCCGACCAAGTAACCCACGGCTTCGTCGAAGTTCATCACACAGGTCGCCGACGCCTGGATCCCCATCTTGTGCTCGATGGAACCACAGCTCACCGTGTTACGTTCGCCCAGGCTGCCGTCGGCGTTCACCATGAACTTCGGCACCAGGAACAGCGAGATACCCTTCGGACCCGCCGGCGCGTCCGGCAGCTTGGCCAGTACCAAGTGGATGATGTTTTCGGTGAGGTCATGTTCACCCCCGGTGATAAAGATCTTGGTGCCGCTGACTTTGTAGGAACCGTCCGCCTGTGGCTCGGCCTTGGTCCGAATAATCCCCAGATCCGTCCCGGCATGCGCCTCGGTCAGGCACATGGAACCGGCCCATTCACCGGAATACATCTTCGGCAGGTAGGTGGCCTTGAGGTCTTCGCTGGCGTGGGTGTTGATCGACACGCAGGCGCCGGACGTCAGCATCGGATACAGGCCAAACGCCAGGCTCGACGAGTTGATCATCTCTTCGACCTGGGCCGACACGGCCTTGGGCATGCCCATGCCGCCAAAGGCAGGATCACCGCCCACACCCACCCAGCCGCCTTCGGCGTAGGTTTTGTAGGCCTGTGGGAAACCGTCCGGGGTGAACACTGCCGTGTTGTCCCAACGGCAACCTTGTTCATCGCCACCGCGGCTGAGCGGGGCGATGGATTTGGCGGTGACCTTGCCGGCTTCTTCGAGGATGGCCTCTACGGTTTCGGCGTCAACGGTGTCTGCCAATGCCGGCAATTGGGCCCAAGTGGTGGCGACCTCAAAGACTTCGTTGAGGACGAAGCGCATATCACGCAGCGGCGCTTTGTAATCAGCCATGGCAAACCTCGTGAGAACGTGAAAAGTGATTCGGTGAGAGTCGGTTTTACAGGCTCAGAGTGTACCCGAAAAACTTTTCAGACACATAGGGTCCACTTGTGACTGACTGGTATTTTTAAGTCATCACAGCGCAAAGGCCTCCGCAGGCAGACTCATCAGGCATTCGCTGCCCGCTTGCACTGCAACACGGTGGGAGGCGGTACGCGGCAGCAGACGTTTGAAGTAGAAGTCGCATGTCGCCAGCTTGGCCTTGGCGAAGTCGGTGTCCTGCTGCTCAAGGGCGGCGATTGCCATGCGCAGCCAAAGGTAGGCGAGAATGACGTAACCGCTGTACATCAAGTAATCCACAGCCGCCGCGCCCACTTCATCGGGGTTCTTCATCGCGGCCATGCCGACTTGGGTGGTCAGCTCGCCCCACTCCCCGTTCAGTTGATTAAGCTGCGCCACATAAGCCTTGAGCTGCGGGTGCTCGGCATTCGCCCCGCAGAACTTATGCACGATCCTGGTAAACCCACGCAGCAACTTGCCCTGGCTGCCCAATACCTTGCGTCCGAGCAGGTCGAGGGCCTGGATGCCGTTGGTGCCTTCATAGATCGGCGCAATCCGCGCATCGCGTGCCAGTTGCTCCATGCCCCATTCGCGGATGTAACCGTGGCCGCCGAAGACCTGCATGCCGTGGTTGGTCACCTCCAGCCCAGTGTCGGTCATAAAGGCTTTGCAGATGGGCGTGAGGAACGCCAGCAGGTCTTCGGCGTCCTGGCGTTGAGTGGCGTCGCTGCTCAGGTGCGCCGTATCGAGCAATTGCGCGGTGAAGTAGGTCAGCGCGCGGTTGCCTTCGTTGAAGGCTTTCATGGTTAGCAACATGCGGCGCACATCGGGGTGCACGATGATCGGGTCGGCGGCTTTTTCCGGGGCCTTGGCGCCGGTCAGCGAGCGCATTTGCAGGCGGTCGTTGGCGTATTTGATCGCGCCCTGGAAGCTTGCCTCGCCATTGCACAGGCCCTGCATACCGGTGCCCAGGCGCGCATGGTTCATCATGGTAAACATGCAGTTGAGGCCTTTGTTCGCCTCGCCGATCAGGAAGCCCTTGGCGCCATCGAAGTTCAGTACGCAAGTCGCCGACCCCTTGATGCCCATCTTGTGTTCGATGGAGCCGCAGTGCACCGCATTGCGCTCACCGGAATCGGCATGGAACTTGGGCACGATAAACAGCGAAATGCCCTTGGTGCCCGCCGGCGCATCCGGCAGTTTGGCCAGCACCAGGTGGATGATATTGACGCTCATGTCGTGTTCGCCGGCCGAGATGAATATCTTGCTGCCGGTGACCGCGTAGCTGCCGTCCGCCTGGGGCACGGCGCGGGTCTTGATCAGGCCCAGGTCTGTGCCGCAGTGGGCTTCGGTGAGGCACATGGTGCCGGTCCACTCGCCCGCGGTGAGTTTGCTCAGGTAGGTGTCTTTTTGCTCGGCAGTGCCATGGGCATGGATCGCCGACATCGCGCCGTGGGTCAACCCTGGGTACATGCCCCAGGAGGTATTGCTGGAGCCGATCATCTCGCTGAGCACCAGGCCCAATGACTGCGGCAGTCCCTGACCACCGTAGGCCGGGTCCGCTGCCACGCCGTGCCAGCCGCCTTCAACGTATTGGGCGAAGGCTTCCTTGAAACCCTTGGGTGTGGTGACGACGCCATTGTCGAAATGGCAGCCTTCTTCATCGCCGCTGCGGTTGAGCGGCGCGAGCACGTTCTCGCAGAATTTCGCGCCTTCTTCGAGGATCGCGCCGACCATGTCCGGGCTGGCATCGGTCGCGCCCAATGCCGCGTAGTGGCCGTGGAAATCAAACACGTTGTCGATCAGAAAGCGCATGTCGCGAAGGGGAGCTTTGTACTCAGGCATGGCAATGTCTCCGTCAGCAGATGGTTTCAACCTACTGCCAGCCACTGCCGCGGACAATCACTGTAGAACCGCTGAATACACCGCCATCACTCAACCGGCAGCGCTCTCCATGCGCACCGCGCCACGCCGAGTTTGCCCGGCCGCCACCACGCAGTTACGCCCGGCGCCCTTGGCCGCGTACAGCGCCTGGTCGGCGGATTTGAGCACCTCCTCCGGCGTGCGCTGCTCGGCCTGACGTTCGGCCACGCCGATGCTGATGGTCACCGAAACACTCGAGGCGCCGCTGCCCGAGCGACGCTGACGGCCCTGTTGGTCGTCGTTAGGACGGTCCGAGTTGCGCAGCTTGATGTCGTAATCGGCGATGATCTCGCGGATCTCTTCCAGGTGCGGCAAGCATTCTTCCACCGTCTTGCCGGCGAACACCACGGCAAACTCTTCACCGCCATAGCGGTAGGCGCGCCCGCCGCCGTTGACCTTGGACAGCTTGCTCGCCACCAGCCGCAGCACTTGGTCGCCAACGTCGTGGCCGTGGGTATCGTTGAAGCGCTTGAAGTGGTCGACGTCGCTCATTGCCAACACATAGTTGCGCCCCAGGCGCTGCATGCGCTCGTTCAGCGCGCGTCGCCCCGGCAAGCCGGTCAGCTCATCGCGGAAGGCCATTTGATAAGCCTCATGGGCCACACCGGCGGCGATCATCAGCATCACCTGGCTGCACATGATGTTCAGGGTAAACGGCAGGATGAATGTCTGCGGCAACATCCAGAACAGGCCCAGCAGCCCCACCAGTTGCGCCGCATGCAGCGGGCGCGGCTGGTACCAGTACTGCGCCGCCAGGGTCAGGAAGCCGATCAGGAACATCGGGTACGACAGTTGGATCAGGCTCATCCAACTGCCATGCAGCGCCGGCCAGCGAATCTCCGCCAACCAGTTCAGCACCGCCTGGGGATAACTCTGCTCGAGCGCCAAGGCCACGCTGCCGATCGCCAGCAACACCGCGCCACGCGCGACGAAGTCACGGAACAGGTGCGTCTTCTCCTGCCACAGCGCGTAGATGCTGAACAACAACGGCAGCAGCAGGCAGCACAAGTGAAACACCACGGCCGCGTCTTCGCGCACGCGACCGTTGTCGCGATAGAAGTCGGTCTGGGTATCGAGCAGGAAGTAGGCGATGTACACCGTGATCATCAGGAACAGTTCACGCTGACGGCGGTACACCGCGCAGTACGAACCGCCGAGCAACAGCACCAAGGTCGGCAACACATTGAACAGCGAGGTGAAGAAGACGTTGAGGTCCTTGACGTACGCAGCCGAAAGCCCAGCCAGCAAGAGCAGCAACGAAGGTAAAAAGTGACTGAACCGTACAGCGGACACGCGCGACAAGGGTAAAACTCCGACCCGCAAAAAAATGATGGCACTGTGCCTCTATACAGACAGTTAAGCACAACCTGCCGAGCATGTATCACATTGCCATCACTGTAACGGCAGCGGGTGGCAATCCCTGAGCGCTGTACTGCGGTTTTTTATCGCCCACAAAAAAGCCGCCGCTCCGGGAAGGAGCGGCGGCTTAGGAAGTGAACCCGGTAAGGCTTAGTAAGCCAGGCCGAAGTCTTCTTCTTTCATGTCCATCAGGTTGTTGGCGCCCGACAGCATGGTAGCCACGTGAGTGCGGGTACGCGGCAGGATGCGCTGGAAGTAGAAGCGCGCGGTCTGCAGCTTGGCGGTGTAGAACGCCTCTTCGGTAGTGCCGGCCGCCAGTTTTTCGGCTGCCAGGCGCGCCATGTCGGCCCAGAAGTAAGCCAGGCAGGCGTAACCGGAGTACATCAGGTAGTCCACCGAAGCGGCACCGACTTCTTCGCGGTCTTTCATCGCGGCCATGCCGACCTTCATGGTCAACTCGCCCCACTCTTTGTTCAGTGCCGCCAGCGGTGTAACGAACTCTTTGACGGCTTCGTTACCTTCGTTGGCCTGGCAGAACTTGTGCACGATCTTGGTGAAGCCCTTGAGCGCTTCGCCCTGCGTCATCAGCACTTTACGGCCCAGCAGGTCCAGGGCCTGGATGCCGGTGGTGCCTTCGTACAGCATCGAAATGCGGCTGTCGCGAACGTTCTGCTCCATGCCCCACTCGGCGATAAAGCCGTGGCCGCCGTAGATCTGCACGCCGTGGTTGGCCGATTCAAAGCCGACTTCGGTCATAAACGCCTTGGCGATCGGGGTCATGAAGGCCAGCAGGCCATCGGCGTGTTTCTTGGCTTCGTCGTCGGTGCCGTATTTGACGATGTCCACTTGCTTGGCGGTGAAGTACACCATCGCACGGTTGCCTTCGGCGAAGGCTTTCATGGTCAGCAGCATGCGGCGCACGTCGGGGTGCACGATGATCGGGTCAGCGGCTTTGTCCGGTGCTTTCGGGCCGGTCAGGGAGCGCATTTGCAGGCGATCACGCGCATATTTCAGGCCGCCCTGGAAGCCGATCTCGGCGTGGGACAGGCCTTGCAGCGCGGTGCCCAGGCGAGCGGTGTTCATAAAGGTGAACATGCAGTTCAGGCCTTTGTTCGCCGGGCCGATCAGGAAACCGGTGGCCGCGTCGAAGTTCATCACGCAGGTGGCGTTACCGTGGATGCCCATCTTGTGTTCCAGGGAGCCACAGGTCACCGCGTTGCGCTCACCGATCGAGCCATCGGCGTTCGGCAGGAACTTCGGCACGATAAACAGCGAAATGCCTTTGGTGCCGGCCGGTGCGTCCGGCAGGCGGGCCAGTACGATGTGGACGATGTTGTCGGCCATGTCGTGTTCACCGGCCGAGATGAAGATCTTGGTGCCGGAGACTTTGTAGGAACCGTCGGCCTGAGGCTCAGCCTTAGTGCGCAACATGCCCAGGTCGGTGCCGCAGTGTGGCTCGGTCAGGCACATGGTGCCGGTCCATTCACCCGACACCAGTTTGGTCAGGTAAGCGGTTTGCTGCTCAGGGGTACCGTGCTCGGAAATGGTGTTCATCGCACCGTGGGACAGGCCTGGGTACATGCCCCACGACCAGTTGGCGGCACCCACCATTTCGCTCACCGCCAGACCCAGGGATTCGGGCAGGCCTTGGCCGCCGTGCTCCACGTCGTGGGCCAGGCTTGGCCAGCCGCCTTCGACGAATTGTTTGTAGGCTTCTTTAAAACCCGTTGGGGTTTTAACGCCCGACTCACTCCAGGTACACCCTTCGATGTCGCCCACGCGGTTCAGCGGTGCCAGCACTTGCTCACAAAACTTGGCGCCTTCTTCAAGGATGGCGTCAACCATGTCCGGGGTAGCGTCCTGGCAAGCCGGCAGGCTCTGATAGTGCGCTTCATAGCCAAGCAGTTCGTCACGAACGAAGCGAATATCACGCAAGGGGGCCTTGTAGTCAGGCATAGCGATAAACCTCTGCTGATGTATCTGGAATGAACAACCGCTTGGAATTGTGCTGTGGCGGTCAAACAGGTGTTTGAAACATACGTTTACCACCTGGGGATGTCAAGCGTCGTCCGGACGCCGTTTGTCATGACGCGGATCAAAGGCGCGCACGGCAACGCTTGCGGCAAGACGCCACAAGACTGCGGGAGTGTAGAAGTGCAGAAGTACGACACACATAAAAAATGTGGGAGGGGGCTTGCCCCCGATAACGATGTGTCAGCCATACACACGTTGGCTGATCCATCACTATCGGGGGCAAGCCCCCTCCCACATTTTTTAGCGCCAGCAGATCAGGCGTAGGTGTCGATCAACGTGCCGAGCATTTCATCCGAGGCCTTGGCGACTTTCACACCCAATTCCACCTGAAATTTGCCTTGGGCCATTTCGACCATGTTGCTGGCCGAGTTGGAAGGCTGTGCACGGTCGTTGGCGCGCAGACGGTCAACTTGCGCATCCGACGGCTGGGTAGTCGCGGCGCTGGCGATCTTGCCGGCGGCCTGGTCGACACGGCTCTGCCCGGTCTGAATGGTGCTCAGGCCCGAGTAAAACGCGCTGCTGCCAGAGATGTCCATGGCGTAAACCTGCCTTTAGAGAATCGTGAAGTTGAATTGAAGCAGATATCCCGGCAAAGGGCCCGTCAAAAACACTAATGGCATAATGCCTTAGCGATAGCCAAAATCAGTCAAGCAGGTCCAACTGCAAGTATTCAGCAACCGCTTCGGCCCCGGCGTGCTTGAGTTTGGGCACACGCCCCAGGCACGGCGCAGGCAGCCGCTCGGCCAGGGTGGCGAGGTTCTCTTCCAGACGAGAGGTCTTGGGGTCGATGATATTCGCCACCCAACCCGCCAGCGGCAAACCGTCCCGGGCGATGGCCTCGGCGGTGAGCAAGGCATGGCTGATGCACCCCAGGCGCACGCCCACCACCAGGATCACCGGCAGTTTGAGCGCCATGGCCAGGTCCGACAGATTGTCCTGATCAGCCAACGGCACGCGCCAGCCGCCTGCGCCCTCGATCAAGGTGAAATCCGCTTGCCTTGCCAGAATCTGCTGCATCGGCTTGAGCAAGGATTGCACCGTGAGCGAGACACCCGCCTCCCGCGCTGCCAGATGAGGCGCGATGGCCGGCTCAAATGCCACCGGGTTGACCTCGGCATAGGTCAGCGGCAATGAGCACTCGGCCAGCAGCGCCAGGGCATCGGCGTTGCGCAAGCCTTTGGGCGTGACTTGGCAGCCGGACGCCACCGGTTTGCCAGCGGCGGTGCTTTTGCCGGCTTGCCGCGCCGCATGCAACAGCCCCGCGGCGATGGTGGTCTTGCCGACATCGGTGTCGGTACCGGTGATGAAGTAAGCGGCACTCATAGAGGTTTCTCCAGCACGGCATACACCACTTGGTAAGTCGCCGGCAGGCCTTGGGCCTGGCGGAACCGCTCATACGCTTGCACCAGTGCAACAATCCGCGCGCGCCCCGTCAACCCTCCCGGCCGGCCGGGGTTGAGGTTATGCGCGCCCAACGCCTTCAATTCGTGGGTCAGGCTGCGTACATCCGGGTAATGCAGCACATGGGGACGGCGCTCCAGGCTGACCAGTCGCAGGCCGCTGGCCGCGCACAGTTGCTGATAAGCCTCGAAGGTGCGAAAGCGATTGACGTGCACCAGGCCATCCGCTGCGCGCCAGCTTTCGCGCAGCTCTTCCAGGGTGCCCACGCACAGACTGGCGAACGCCAGTACACCGCCCGGCTGCAACACGCGATAGGCCTCGCTGAGTACCGCCTCGAAGTTCGCACACCATTGCACCGCGAGGCTGGAGAAGATCAGTCCCAGGCTTTCAGCCTTGAGCGGCAAGCGTTCGGCATCCCCCGCGATGAAGTGATGCGCGCCCCCCAACGGGCGGGCGTGGTTAAGCATGCCCTCAGCAATATCCAGCGCGATGCCTTGGCTGGCGGGTAACCGTTCGGCCAGCATGCGGCTGAAATACCCGGTGCCGCAGCCCATGTCCAGCCAGCGTTGTGGCGCGGTGCCCCCCGGCAAGCGCGCCAGCAACTGGCTGCCCACCGCCCGCTGCAACTCAGCAACGCTGTCGTAGCTGGCGGCTGCACGGGAAAAGGAGGCCGCCACCTGGCGCTTGTCCGGCAAGGCACCCGGCAGCGGGGCGTGGGATAAATCAGTCATCGACGTACTCATGCAAAAAAGCCTGGATCGCCCCCGCCACACCGTGGGGGTCTTCCAGAAGAAAAGCGTGACCGGCCTGTTCAATCAGGCCGATTTCAACATCGGGCAGCAGCGCCAACAGGTCGCTGGCGGCTTCGGCGGGCACCAACCCGTCCAGCCCGGCGAACAGGTGCAACTGCGGGCCGCGATAGGCCAGCAAGGCCTCGCGGGTGTCGAGTTGGGCGAGCAGTTCAAGCCCAGGCATCAATACGCTCGACGGCGTATTCGGTGCACCGCTGACCAGCAGCCGCGACAGCCCGCGTGGGTCCTCGGCGCCCTTGGCGCACAACAGGCCGAAACGTTTGAGGGTGACTTGGGAGTCGGCATGGCAGCCGGCGAGAAACGCGTCGAATGTCTCGGCGGGCATCGCGCTCGGCCAAGCGTCGTGGGCGACAAAACACGGGTTGCTCGCCAAGGTCAGCAGCCCGCAGCAGCGTTCGCCGCGCCGCGCCGCCAGCTCCGACGCCAGCATGCCACCCAGGGACCAACCGCCCAGCCAGGCGTTATCCGGCAAGGTGGCGTCGAGTTCATCGAGCCACTCATTCAGGTCGCTGGAACCCAACGCCGGCAACGGCTCGATATGCACCTGCAGGTGCTCGTCCAGGCCTTGCAAGGCGGCGGCCAATGGTTCCAGCGGCGATACGCCGAGGCCCCAGCCGGGCAGCAATACCAATCGATCACGCATGGTCGGGCTCCGAACTGCCTAACAGGCGAAAACACGCTTCCAACGCATTTAACAATAGCTGCACCTGCGCCGCGCTGTGGGCCGCCGTCAGTGTCACGCGTAAACGCGCGCTGCCGGCAGGCACGGTGGGTGGGCGGATCGCCGTCACCATCAGGCCGCGCTCGCGCAGCATCTGCGACAGGCGCACGGCCTTGGCGCTGTCGCCGATCAGGATCGGTTGGATCGGCGTGAAGCTGTCCATCAGGTCCAGGCCAAGCTGCTCGGCGCCCGAGCGAAACTGGCGGATCAACCCATTGAGGTGCTCGCGCCGCCAATGTTCGGTGCGCAACAGTTCCAGGCTTTTCAAGGTGGCGCACGCCAGGGCGGGCGGTTGGCTGGTGGTGTAGATGTACGGGCGGGCGAACTGGATCAGGCTTTCGATCAGGTCTTCACTGCCGGCTACAAAGGCCCCCGCCGTGCCGAACGCCTTGCCGAGGGTGCCGACCAGCACCGGCACGTCGTCCTGGCTCAGGCCGAAATGCTCGACGATCCCGCCGCCGTTGGCGCCCAACGGGCCGAAGCCGTGAGCGTCATCCACCATCAACCATGCACCTTTGGCCTTGGTTTCACGGGCGAGTGCGGGCAGGTCTGCCAGGTCGCCGTCCATGCTGAACACGCCATCGGTGACCACCAAGGTATTGCCGGTGGCTTTCTCCAGGCGCTTGGCCAGGCTGTCAGCATCGTTGTGCAAGTAACGGTTGAAACGCGCACCGGAGAGCAGGCCCGCATCCAGCAGCGAGGCATGGTTGAGACGGTCTTCCAGCACCGTATCGCCCTGCCCCACCAACGCCGTGACTGCGCCAAGGTTGGCCATGTAGCCGGTGGTAAACAGCAACGCGCGCGGGCGACCGGTAAGGTCCGCCAGAGCTTCTTCCAGCTCATGGTGCGGCGTAGCATGCCCGACCACCAAGTGCGAAGCGCCGCCGCCCACGCCCCAACGGGACGCACCGGCGCGCCAGGCTTCGATCACTTGCGGGTGATTGGCCAGGCCGAGGTAATCGTTGTTGCAGAACGCCAGCAATGGCTGGCCGTCCACCACCACTTCCGGGCCTTGGGGGCTGTCCAGCAGCGGGCGTTGGCGATAAAGGTGTTCGGCACGGCGGGCAGCGAGGCGCGCGGCGAGATCGAAAGACATGCAGGCCTCGGTTAAGCAGGATGTACGCGCTAAAGAATGTGGCAGGGAGCTGATGTGGGTGGGGGCTTGCCCCCGATTGCAATCTGTCAGTTGATGGAGGTGTCGACTGACCCATCGTCATCGGGGGCAAGCCCCCTCCCACACACGTCATTTCCAACAGTGGGGTGGCATTTCAATCAAACGGCGGCGTTGTAAAACTGCTCGCTGCTCTTCTGCTCCACCAACGCCTGTTCGATCGCCGCCTGATGCACCTCATCGGCGTGCTCTTCGCGCGCTTCCGGCAGGATGCCCAAGCGCGAGAACAGTTGCATGTCCTTGTCGGCCTGCGGGTTGGCGGTCGTCAGCAACTTGTCGCCGTAGAAAATCGAGTTGGCACCGGCAAAAAACGCCAGGGCCTGCATCTGCTCGTTCATCGCTTCACGGCCAGCCGACAGCCGTACGTGGGACCGCGGCATCAGGATGCGCGCCACGGCGAGCATGCGGATGAAGTCGAACGGGTCGATGTCCTCGGCGTTTTCCAGCGGCGTACCGGCGACTTTCACCAGCATGTTGATCGGCACCGATTCCGGATGCTCCGGCAGGTTAGCCAGCTGGATCAGCAGGTTGGCGCGGTCGTCGAGGGACTCGCCCATGCCGAGGATGCCGCCGGAGCAGATCTTCATCCCCGAATCACGCACGTAGGCCAGGGTTTGCAAGCGCTCGCCGTAGGTGCGGGTGGTGATGATGCTGCCGTAGAACTCCGGCGAGGTATCGAGGTTGTGGTTGTAGTAGTCGAGGCCGGCCTGGGCCAGGGCTTCGGTCTGGTCCTGGTCGAGACGGCCGAGGGTCATGCAGGTTTCCAGGCCCATGGCTTTTACGCCTTTGACCATCTGCAGCACGTAGGGCATGTCTTTGGCCGACGGGTGCTTCCAGGCGGCGCCCATGCAGAAGCGGGTCGACCCGATGGCTTTGGCGCGGGCGGCCTCTTCGAGGACCTTCTGCACCTCCATCAGCTTCTCTTTTTCCAGACCCGTGTTGTAGTGGCCCGACTGCGGACAATATTTGCAATCTTCCGGGCAGGCGCCGGTTTTGATCGAGAGCAGCGTCGACACTTGCACACGGTTGGCGTCGAAATGCGCGCGGTGCACGGTCTGCGCCTGGAACAGCAAGTCATTGAAGGGCTGCACGAACAGCGCTTTGACTTCGGCGAGGGACCAATCGTGACGCAAGGTGGCGGTGGTGCTGGCGCTCATGGGCGATTCCTTGATTATGCTTTGGCAAGCGCTGCGGGAAGGGCAATACCCACAGGCACGACACGGATGCTCGGCATATTTAAGGAAGATTCATGCACTGTCAACTCAAGCACAAACACCAGGTTTACATCTGGCTAAAAAACATACAATTCTGTTTAGTCTGTGATGAGGCGACGGAATCAGCCCATTGTGTGTGCAACGCCTGCGAAACAGAGCTGCCCTGGCTGATGGAGCACTGCGATGTGTGCGCCCTGCCCTTGCCAATGGAAGGTCTGATCTGCGGCCAATGCCAGAAACAACCACCCGCCTTTAAACAGGTGACCGCGCCCTGGACCTACAGCTTTCCCATCGACAGCTTGATCAGCCGCTTCAAGCACCAGGCGCGCTGGCCTCTCGGGCAGATGCTCGCCCGGCTTTTAGCGCAGCATCTGCAACACCGCCTCGACAACAGCGAACTGACGCGCCCCGACTGCCTGTTACCGGTGCCCATGGCCCGCAAGCGCCTGCGCGAACGCGGCTATAACCAGGCGTTGATGCTGGCGCGCTGGCTCAGCAGCGACTTGAACATTGCCTACGATGAACACCTGTTGTTACGTCCCCATGAAACCGTCGCCCAACAAGCCCTGGACGCCAAGACTCGCAAGCGCAACCTGCTCGGCGCCTTCGCCCTGGCGCCTGGCGCCCAGGTGCAGGGCCGGCACTTTGCCTTGGTCGACGATGTGCTCACCACCGGTGCCACCGCCCACAGCCTGGCGCGGTTATTGATCAATGCTGGCGCACGACAGGTCGATGTGTACTGCCTGGCCCGCACACCCAAACCGGGCAGCTGACTTGACTCCGGCGCACCTTGCCCGCAACGTTCGGCTCATCACATCGAAGCGCATCCACATGTCTCTGCCAGCGTCCCTCAGCCAACACATCATCCGTCGCCCCCAGCGCATTGCCTTGCTGGCGCATATCGCCGAGCAAGGGTCCATCACCCGCGCGGCGAAAAGTGCAGGCCTCAGTTACAAGGCGGCGTGGGATGCCATCGACGAGCTGAACAACCTGGCGCAAAAACCCCTGGTGGAGCGCAGCGTCGGCGGCAAAGGCGGTGGCGGCGCCAAGCTGACGGCCGAAGGTGAACGCGTGTTGCGTCTTTATCAGCGCCTGCAAGTGTTGCAGGCCGAAGTGCTGGGCTCGGACGAAGCCGCCAGCGACTTCAACCTGCTCGGTCGCTTGATGCTGCGCACCAGTGCGCGTAACCAACTGCATGGCCAAGTCATCGCCATCGAGCCGCATGGCCGTAACGACCTGATCCGCCTGCAGCTGGCGGGCGGGCTAACCCTGGAGGCGCAGATCACCCACGACAGCACGCAGCGGCTGGAACTGGAAACCGGCGTGGAAGTGGTCGCGCTGATCAAGGCCGGCTGGTTGGAATTGCTGGCTCCCGGCGACCCTGCAACACCTGGACACAATTGCATGAGCGGCAGCGTCGACGCCATTCTCGACGCCGACGACGGCCCCAGCGAAGTCCGCATCGCCCTGCCCAACGGCCAGGTTTTATGCGCCCTGGCGCAGCCCGGCGCGCTCATCGCCCTCGGCGCCGCCGAGGGCCAGGCAATCCACGTGCAATTCGCGCCGAACAATGTGCTGCTCGGCACGCCGGTTTAACCGCTGCCGGTATTCAAACTGCAACAATTTCGTCACGCCCGCTCCTTAAGGTGTCTGCAAAAACCGCAGGGAGCCTGAGATGAGCCTATTAGAAGAAAACCAAGCCACCGACCTTGAACAGATGGTCGGCCTGACCCGCCGCCGCTTCATCGGCGCCGGTGCCTTATGCGGTGCCGCGATGTTCCTCGGTGGCAACCTGCTGACGCGCAGCGCCCTCGCCGTCAACGCCGCCAGCGCCAGCCCGTTGCTGGGCTTTACCAGCATCGCCGCCGCCACCCGCGACACCATCACCTTGCCGCCGGGCTACAGCGCGTCGGTGCTGATCAGCTGGGGCCAGCCGCTGAGCAGGAGCGCGCCGGCCTTCGATCCGTCCGGCAACGGCACGGCCAAGGCCCAGGAACAGCAGTTCGGCGACAACAACGACGGCATGAGCCTATTCGCCTTCCCCGGCGACGATAACCGCGCGCTGATGGCGATCAACAACGAATACACCAATTACCGTTACCTCTTCGCCCACGGCGGCGCGCCGCAATCGGCCGAAGACGTGCGCAAGGCCCAGGCCAGCGAGGGCGTCTCGGTGATCGAAGTACGGCGCAAGGGCGACACCTGGCAGTTCGTGCAGGACTCGCGCTACAACCGACGCATCCACGGCAACTCGCCGATCCGCCTCAGCGGCCCCGCCGCCGGCCACGCCTGGCTGAAGACCAGCGCCGACAAAACCGGCAAGAACGCCCTCGGTACCTTCCAGAACTGCGCCAACGGCAAGACGCCGTGGGGCACTTATCTGACCTGCGAAGAGAACTTCACCGACTGCTTCGGCAGCAGTAACCCACAACAGACGTTCGACGCCGGGCAGAAACGCTATGGCGTGGTGGCGGCCAGCAAAGACATCAACTGGCACCCGCACGACCCACGCTTCGACATCGCCAAGAACCCCAACGAACTGAATCGTCATGGCTGGGTGGTGGAAATCGACCCGTTCGATCCGCAATCCACCCCGGTCAAACGCACCGCCCTGGGCCGCTTCAAACACGAAAACGCTGCCCTGGCCGAAACCCGTGACGGCCGCGCCGTGGTGTACATGGGCGACGACGAACGCGGCGAGTTCATCTACAAGTTCGTCAGCCGCGACAAGATCAACCACAAGAACCCCAAAGCCAACAAAGACCTGCTCGACCACGGCACCTTGTACGTAGCGATCTTCGATGCGGGCGACGGCAACGCCGACCATCCCAAGGGCAAGGGCCAGTGGGTCGAGCTGACGCACGGCAAAAACGGCATCGACGCCAGCACCGGTTTCGCCAGCCAAGCCGAAGTGCTGATCCATGCGCGCCTGGCCGCCAGCGTGGTGAAAGCCACGCGCATGGACCGCCCGGAATGGATCGTGGTCAGCCCCACTGATGGCCAGGTCTATTGCACCCTCACCAACAACGCCAAGCGCGGTGAAGACGGCCAGCCGGTGGGCGGCCCCAACCCGCGCGAGAAAAACGTCTACGGCCAGATCCTGCGCTGGAAGGCCGACGCCGATAACCACGGCGCCAACGAATTCAGCTGGGACCTGTTTGTGGTGGCCGGCAACCCTGGCGTTCACGCCGGCACGCCGAAGGGCGGTTCGTCGAACATCAACCCACAGAACATGTTCAACAGCCCCGATGGGTTGGGCTTCGATAAGGCCGGGCGCTTGTGGATTCTTACGGATGGCGACTACAGCAACGCCGGTGACTTCGCGGGGATGGGCAATAACCAGATGCTGTGTGCGGACCCCTCCACCGGGGAGATCCGCCGCTTCATGGTCGGGCCGGTGGCCTGTGAAGTGACAGGCATCAGCTTCTCGCCGGATCAGAAGACGCTGTTTGTGGGCATCCAGCACCCAGGCGAAACCGGTGGTTCGACCTGGCCGGAGCATCTGCCGAACGGCAAGCCGCGGTCGTCGGTGATGGCGATTCGGCGGGATGATGGTGGGATCGTCGGCGCCTGACAGGGCCTGATCGAGGGCAAGCCCCCCTCCCACACTGACTGTGTTCACAAGTCAAAATATGTGAATGCAGTCAATGTGGGAGGGGGCTTGCCCCCGATAGCAATGGCACAGTCACCACCTATCTCAGCCCCGGTGCGTTACCATACCCGGCCGGACGCGGCGCTCTGCTGCGCGCAGGAGTTCGCATGGCCCACCCGTTTGAAACACTCACCCCCGACCTGGTGCTCGACGCTGTCGAAAGCATCGGTTTCCTCAGCGATGCTCGCGTTCTGGCGCTGAACAGCTACGAAAACCGCGTCTATCAAGTGGGCATCGAAGATTCGGAACCGCTGATCGCCAAGTTCTACCGCCCGCAGCGCTGGACCAACGAAGCGATCCTTGAAGAGCATCGCTTCACCTTCGAGCTGGCCGAATGCGACGTGCCAGTGGTCGCCCCGATGATCCACAACGGCGAAAGCCTGTTCGAACATGCCGGTTTCCGTTTCACCCTGTTCCCACGCCGCGGCGGCCGTGCGCCGGAGCCGGGTAATCTCGATCAACTGTATCGCCTTGGCCAATTGCTCGGCCGTTTGCATGCGGTGGGTTCCACCCGTCCGTTTGAACACCGTGAAGCCTTGGGCGTTAAGAATTTCGGTCACGACTCCCTCAACACCCTGCTGGAAGGCAACTTCATCCCCAAGAGCCTGTTGCCGGCCTACGAGTCCGTGGCCCGCGACCTGCTCAAGCGTGTGGAAGAGGTGTACAAGGCCACGCCGCACAAGAACATCCGAATGCACGGCGATTGCCACCCCGGCAACATGATGTGCCGCGACGAGATGTTCCACATCGTCGACCTGGATGACTGCCGCATGGGCCCGGCGGTGCAGGACCTGTGGATGATGCTCGCCGGAGATCGTCAGGAATGCCTGGGCCAGCTGTCGGAATTGATGGACGGCTATCAGGAATTCCACGATTTCGACCCACGTGAACTGGCGTTGATCGAACCCCTGCGCGCCTTGCGGCTGATGCATTACAGCGCCTGGCTCGCACGACGCTGGGATGACCCGGCGTTCCCCCACAGCTTCCCGTGGTTCGGCAGCGAGCGCTATTGGGGTGACCAGGTGCTGGCGCTGCGCGAGCAACTCTCGGCGCTCAATGAAGAACCCCTGAAACTGTTCTGACAGCTTCTCTGTGGGAGCCGGGCTTGCCCGCGATGCAAGCGCCTCGGTTTTGCAGGAGTACCGAGGCGATGCTATCGCGGGCAAGCCCGGCTCCCACAGAAAGCACATCCCATCGCCGGACAAATATCCTTACAATCGCGCTTTGTTAGCTGCCTAAGCAAGGATTCTGCAATGCAAGCCGCCAACCCCCGCAAGGGCTACATCCTGGGCCTGAGCGCCTATGTCATCTGGGGTCTGTTCCCGCTCTACTTCAAAGCCATCGCCAGCGTACCCGCCGCCGAGATCATCGTGCATCGCGTGCTGTGGTCGGCACTGTTCGGCGCGTTGCTGTTGATGGTCTGGAAGCACCCAGGCTGGTTCCGCGAACTGCGCGACAACCCCAAACGCCTGGCGATCCTGGCACTCAGTGGTTCGTTGATCGCGGGTAACTGGCTGACCTATGTGTGGTCGGTCAACAGCGGGCGCATGCTGGAAGCCAGCCTGGGTTACTACATCAACCCCTTGGTGAATGTGGTGTTGGGCATGCTGATCCTGGGCGAACGCCTGCGTCGTCTGCAGTGGGTTGCCGTTGGGCTGGCCGCAGTGGGTGTGGCACAACAGGTGTGGCAAGTGGGCAGCCTGCCCTGGGTGTCGCTGGTGTTGGCGCTGACCTTTGGCTTCTACGGGCTGATTCGCAAGCAGGCACCGGTGAAAGCGCTGCCGGGGCTGGTGGTAGAAACCTGGATGCTGGTGCCGATTGCCGTGGCATGGTTGCTGTTCAACCCCTCGGCCCACAGTGCTCAGATGGTGTTCTGGAGTACGTCCGAGGCGTGGTGGCTGGTGGCCGCTGGCCCGGTGACGCTGATCCCGCTGGTATGTTTCAACGCCGCCGCACGGCACTTGCCCTACACCGCCCTAGGCTTCTTGCAATATGTGGCGCCGACCCTGGTGCTGCTGGAAGCCGTGCTGCTGTTCGGTGAACACCTGGCGCCGAGCACGTTGACCGCCTTCGCTTTCATTTGGGCGGGCCTGGTGGTGTACAGCGTGGATATCTGGTTGAGCGTGCGCAAACGCTGATCAAAAAACGCACAATCCTCTGCAAGCCACAGCGGTCATGGCTTGCAGACATCCACCCCAAGGTTATCCACAGCCTGATCCCCGCCATTTGTGCACAAGCCCTTGAAACTGCTCGTTTTTTGCTCAGCTGGCGAAGAGGCCCGGCCGGCGTGGCCTGGCGCCGGGTCTCTACAGGTTATCCACAGGCCCATGCAAGATTTCCATGCATAACCCTGTGGGTAGATTATTCCTCGTGGTGCAGCTCCACCATAAAGTCATCGGCCAAGGTTTCAAGGGACAGTTGTAAGGTATCCAGGGATAACGCTGTCGGCACCTGCAGCAGCGCCTCGGCGGTAAACAGCGGATCACCGCTCATCGGCGCCGGGCGTACATCCGTGCTCAGGCTCTCAAGGTTCACGCCCTGCTTGCTCAGCAGCGCCGTGATCTCGCGAACGATGCCCGAACGGTCATTGCCGACCAGCGTCATCATGATCGATTTAGAGGCCGAGGCTTGCCCGCTACTGCCCTCGCCCACTAACACACGAATGCCGTGTGTGGCTAAATCCTCCAGCGCGCCCACCAATGCCTGACGCTGCTCGGCAGGCACGCTGACCCGCAGGATCCCGGCAAACTGCCCGGCCATATGTGCCATGCGGCTTTCCAGCCAATTGCCACCGTGGGCGGCAATGTTCTGCGCAATACGTTCAACCAGGCCGGGTTTGTCGGCGGCGATAATTGTGAGTACAAGATGGTCCATGGCAAAGCCCTCTGGAATTCAACCTACAAGGTGGACCCGAAGGCCCTTGATAACAAATCGTGTACCATTTTTATATTTATCTGGAACAATCCAATAGTTTTTTGAGAACATCCGGTTCTCCGCTGTGACCGTACGACCAAAGTGGGTCGCTAATCGACGTATTTAGTCTAATTTTCACAACCGCAAGTCATCATGTAGTATGCCCAACCGTGCACTACATAATGAAATCTGAAAAAGCGCATAAGCTCCGCAGAGTGAGGCAAGCAATGACTGAACACGTTCAAGTCGGTGGCCTGCAGGTCGCCAAAGTCCTGTTCGACTTCGTGAACAACGAAGCCATTCCCGGTACCGGCATCACTGCCGACCAGTTCTGGGCCGGTGCCGACAAGGTCATCCACGACCTGGCACCGAAGAACAAAGCCCTACTCGCCAAGCGCGACGATTTCCAGGCGCGGATCGATACCTGGCACCAGACTCACGCCGGTAAAGCGCACGACCCGGTGGCCTACAAGGCCTTCCTGCAAGACATCGGATACCTGCTGCCAGAAGCCGCAGACTTCCAGGCCACGACCCAAAACGTCGATGACGAAATCGCCCGCATGGCCGGCCCTCAGCTGGTGGTGCCGGTGATGAACGCCCGCTTCGCCCTCAACGCCTCGAATGCGCGCTGGGGTTCACTGTATGACGCGCTGTATGGCACCGACGCCATCAGCGAAGCCGGCGGCGCCGAAAAGGGCAAGGGCTACAACAAGGTGCGGGGCGACAAGGTGATCGCCTTCGCCCGCGCCTTCCTCGATGAAGCCGCACCACTGAGCGCCGGCAGCCACGCTGAGTCGACCGGCTACAAGATCGTCGATGGCACGCTGATTGTCAGCCTCAAAGGCGGCAGTAACAGCGGCCTGCGCGACGATGCGCAGTTGATCGGTTTCCAAGGCCCTGCGGCCGAGCCGATTGCAATCCTGTTGAAACACAACGGCCTGCACTTCGAAATCCAGATCGACGCCAGCACCCCGGTCGGCCAGACCGACGCAGCCGGCGTCAAAGACGTGCTGATGGAAGCCGCGCTGACCACCATCATGGACTGCGAAGACTCCGTCGCCGCCGTGGATGCCGATGACAAAGTGGTGATCTACCGCAATTGGCTCGGCCTGATGAAGGGCGACTTGGCCGAAGAAGTGGCCAAGGGTGGCAAGACCTTCACCCGCACCATGAACGCCGACCGCGTTTATACCGGCGTGGATGGCCAGGACGTGACGCTGCATGGCCGTTCGCTGCTGTTCGTGCGCAACGTGGGTCATCTGATGACCATTGACGCGATCCTCGACAAAGACGGCAACGAAGTCCCCGAAGGCATCCTCGACGGCCTGCTCACCAGCCTGGCCGCGATCCATAGCCTGAACGGCAACAGCAGCCGCAAGAACAGCCGCACCGGTTCTGTGTACATCGTTAAACCGAAGATGCACGGCCCGGAAGAAGCGGCGTTCACCAACGAGCTGTTCGGCCGTATCGAAGACGTGCTGAACCTGCCGCGCAACACCCTCAAAGTCGGGATCATGGACGAGGAGCGCCGCACCACGGTCAACCTCAAGGCCTGCATCAAGGCCGCCAGCGAGCGCGTGGTGTTTATCAACACCGGTTTCCTTGACCGTACGGGCGACGAGATCCACACCTCCATGGAAGCCGGCGCGATGGTGCGCAAGGCCGCCATGAAGGCGGAAAAATGGATCGGTGCGTATGAGAACTGGAACGTTGATATCGGCTTGAGCACTGGCCTGCAAGGTCGTGCGCAAATCGGTAAAGGCATGTGGGCCATGCCCGACCTGATGGCGGCGATGCTCGAGCAGAAAATCGCCCACCCATTGGCCGGTGCCAACACCGCCTGGGTACCGTCACCAACCGCCGCCGCACTGCACGCGTTGCATTACCACAAGGTTGATGTATTCGCCCGTCAGGCCGAACTGGCCAAGCGCGAGCGCGCCTCGGTGGACGACATCCTGACCATTCCTCTGGCCAGCAACACCGATTGGTCCGACGAAGAGATCCGCAACGAGCTGGACAACAACGCCCAGGGCATCCTCGGCTATGTCGTACGCTGGATCGACCAGGGCGTCGGCTGTTCGAAAGTACCGGACATCAACGACGTCGGCCTGATGGAAGACCGCGCCACCCTGCGCATTTCCAGCCAGCACATCGCCAACTGGCTGCGCCACGGCATCGTCAACGAAGCCCAGGTCATGGAAAGCCTCAAGCGCATGGCGCCGGTGGTGGACCGTCAGAATGCCGGGGACCCGCTGTATCGCCCGCTGGCACCGGATTTTGACAGCAACATCGCGTTCCAGGCAGCGGTGGAGTTGGTGATTGAAGGTACCCAGCAGCCTAACGGGTATACCGAGCCGGTGTTGCACCGTCGGCGTCGGGAGTTCAAGGCTAAAAACGGCCTGTAAATGAAAAAGCCCTGATCGAGAGATCGGGGCTTTTTCTTTGGGGTTGTGGTGGCTGAACTGGCGCTATCGGGGGCAAGCCCCCTCCCACAACTAATAGGCGGCGCAGCAAACATGTGGGAGGGGGCTTGCCCCCGATGAGGCCGCTATATACACCGCAGAATCAGGACGCCATCCCCAACTCTCGCTTGACCATCTTCGCCAACTTCGCGCTATCAATCGGCTTGAGCAGAAAGTCCACCACGCTCAAATGCATCGCATCGATCACATCCGGCGCTTCCGCGTCCCCCGACATGATGATGATCGGCAACGCCGCACGCGGGGATTCACGCACCTGGCGGATCAGTTCCAAGCCATTGCTGGGCGCCATGCGCAGGTCGGTGATCAGCAAACCGATAGAGCTGCTGGACTTCAACAAATCCCACGCCGCCTCACCATTTTCAGCGGTCATGCAGCGAATACCGTCCAGCCCCAGGATCTCCGCCAGCAGTTCACGCGCATCCTTGTCGTCGTCAACAATCAATACGCGTTGTGGCGGTAAATCAGGCTCCAGCATCACGGCGCTCAGCGCCTCGCGCTCGGCATCGCTCAAAATATCGTGATCGGACATACGGTTCTCAGCAATTCTCATCAATCTCCCAGCACACTCGTCAGACATCTGCGGGAGGGCGATCAATGTGCACTTCGTCGGAAAGTTTGCCTAGTGGGTGTTCTACGGGGTTTGGACGATAGTCATGTAAGGTTTTTCCCTAGTTCTGCGGCATTTTCAGCGACCTAGACTTACGTCCAATGGGCACCCGCCGCGCAGGGGTCGACCATGAAGGACGATAACGACAAAAAAATTGCGGTCACTGTTATGAGTAAAGCTGATGCTTTCGCCCAAGCGGGGAAAACTGCTGTGTTGCAGAACATTCACGGCACCCTGCAGTTCCTGCAACGCTTCCCGCCCTTCAACCAGATGGAAAACGCCCACCTGGCATTTTTGGTGGAACAGTGCCAGTTACGCTTCTATGGCCCCGGTGAGAGCATCCTCAAACCGTCGGGCGGGCCGGTTGAACACTTTTACATCGTCAAGCAGGGCCGGGTCGTCGGTGAGCGGCCCGTGGCCAATCAAGAAACCGCTGAAACCACCTTCGAAATCACCACCGGCGAATGCTTCCCGCTGGCCGCACTCCTGGGTGAGCGGGCGACCCGCACCGAGCACAAGGCCGCCGAAGACACCTTCTGCCTGCAGCTGAACAAACCGGCGTTTATCAAGCTTTTCGCGCTGTCCAGCCCGTTTCGCGACTTTGCCCTGCGTGGCGTCAGCAGCCTGTTGGACCAGGTCAATCAGCAGGTTCAGCAAAAAGCCGTGGAAACCCTCGGCACTCAATACTCCTTGAACACCCGCCTCGGCGAATTGGCCATGCGCCATCCGGTCACGTGCAGCCCAAGCACACCCCTGCGCGACGCGGTGACGCTGATGCATGAGCAGCAGGTGGGCAGCATCGTGATCGTCGATGAGCACAAAGCCCCCCTGGGAATTTTCACCTTGCGTGACCTGCGCCAGGTGGTGGCCGATGGCGCCAGCGACTTCAGTCAGGCCATCGACGGCCATATGACCCAGGCGCCCTTCTTCTTGACCCCGGACCACAGCGCCTTCGACGCCGCGATCGCCATGACCGAACGGCATATCGCCCATGTGTGCCTGGTCAAGGACCAGCGCCTGTGCGGCGTGGTGTCCGAGCGCGACCTGTTTTCCCTGCAACGCGTGGACCTGGTGCACCTGGCCCGTACTATCCGCAACGCGCCGCGTGTGGATAATTTGGTGGCGATTCGCGGTGAGATCGGCCAGTTGGTGGAGCGCATGCTGGCCCATGGCGCATCGTCCACCCAGATCACCCACATCATTACGCTGCTCAACGATCACACCGTGTGCCGGGTGATTGAGCTGACGCTCGCCGAAAAAGGCGACCCCGGCGTTCCATTCAGTTGGTTGTGTTTTGGCAGCGAAGGCCGTCGTGAACAGACGCTGTACACCGACCAGGACAACGGCATCCTGTTTGACGCCAGGGACGCCGCCGAAGCGGCCGAGATTCGTGGGCGTTTGCTGCCGCTCGCGCAGCAGATCAACCAGAGCCTGGCGCTGTGCGGGTTCAGCCTGTGCAAGGGCAACATCATGGCCGGCAACCCCGAGCTGTGTTTGTCGCGGGCCGAATGGGCGCGGCGTTTCGCGGCGTTTATCCGAGAGGCGACGCCGGAGAATCTGTTGGGCTCCAGCATCTATTTCGACCTGCGCGTGGTGTGGGGCGATGAACGTGGCTGCGAGCAACTGCGCCAAGGCATCCTGGATCAGGTCGCGGATAACCGATTGTTCCAACGCATGCTGGCCGAGAACGCGTTGCGCCAGCGGCCGCCCGTCGGACGTTTCCGCGAATTTGTGCTGACCCGTAAAGGCGGCGAGAAAGCCACCCTCGACCTCAAGGTGCAGGGCCTCACGCCCTTTGTCGACGGCGCGCGCTTGCTGGCCCTGGCTAACGGTATCCACGCCAACAACACCCTGGAACGCCTGCGCCAGCTGGTGGTCAAGGCAGTGATCGAGCCCCTGGACGGCGCGGCCTATGAAGAGGCTTACCACTTTATTCAGCAAACCCGCATGCAACAGCATCAGTTGCAGACTCGTGAGAACCAGCCCTACTCCAACCGTGTCGACCCGGAGAGCCTCAACCACCTGGATCGGCGCATCCTGCGCGAATCCCTGCGCCAGGCTCAGCGCCTGCAAAGCAGCCTGACATTGCGGTATCAGCTGTGAGTTTGTTCGGCTGGCTGCGTAAGAAAAAACCAGGGCTCGACGCGGCGCAACAACGACGACTGGAGCAATTGCCCAAGCCTGCAGCATTGGGCGACGGCTCATTGCGCAGCCAACGCTGGGTCGTGCTGGACCTGGAAACCAGCGGCCTGAACCTCAACCGTGACCAAGTGCTGTCCATCGGCGCGGTGGTGATCGAGGACGGCGCGGTGGACTTCTCCCAGCTGTTCGAACGCACACTGCAACGCGCCGAGACAAAACTCAGCCCCAGCGTATTAATCCACGGCCTCGGCCCCAGTGCGATCGCCGCCGGCAGCGATCCGGTTGAAGCCCTGCTGGACTTCATGGCGTTCGTCGGCGACAGCCCGTTGCTGGCCTTCCATGCGCCGTTCGATCAACACATGCTGTGCCGGGCGCTCAAGGACAGCCTGGGTTACCGCCTGGCCCATCCGTTTCTGGATGTGGCCGACATCGCCCCGCTGCTATGCCCGCAAGCCCATATCCGCGAAGCGGGGCTGGACGACTGGATCAACCACTTCAACCTGCACGTGGGCGAACGCCATCACGCCAGCGCCGATGCCCTGGCCACGGCCGAGCTGATGCTCATCCTGTTCAGCCGCGCGCGTGCGCAACACATCGACACGCCTCAGGCGTTGCAAGAGCGTTTGAGCCAATGGAAACGGCGCCAACACGCACCCTCTTTCTAACACCGCTGATCCTCGTAGTGAGCGGGCTTGCCCCGCGCTGGGTGGCGCAGCCACCCCAATAAAAACACCGCGTTCTGCCCGGCAAACCGTTAAATCAGGTTTTGGGGCCGCTACGCAGCCCAGCGCGGGGCAAGCCCACTCACCCCAAAAGCGTCCCCCTTCAAACCGACAGACGCCAATTGCGCCCACCCCACGGCTCTGACACAATCGCGAATAATTCTCGTTAGTTTAAACATCGCGTTTGCCAGGTGCTGCCTTGTCGTCAATCCAGAACCCACACAGTGAGCTTGTTGGCGCGTTGTATCGCGACCATCGTGGCTGGCTGTTGGCGTGGCTGCGACGCAATGTGGCCTGTCCTAGCCGCGCCGAGGACCTGAGCCAGGACACCTTCATGCGCCTGCTTGGCCGTGACGAGTTACGCGAACCCCGCGAGCCCCGCGCGTTTCTCATCGCGATCGCCAAGGGCCTGCTGTTCGATTATTTCCGTCGCGCTGCCCTGGAACAGGCCTACCTCACCGAACTGATGCTGATCCCCGAAAGCGAACACCCTTCGCCGGAAGCCCAGCAACTGATCCTCGAAGACCTCAAGGCCATCGACCGCCTGCTCGGCAAATTGTCGAGCAAGGCCCGCGCAGCCTTTCTCTACAACCGCCTCGACGGCATGGGCCACGCAGACATCGCCCAACGCCTCGGCGTGTCAGTACCGCGCGTGCGCCAATACCTGGCTCAGGGCATTCGCCAGTGCTACATCGCGCTGTATGGCGAGCCGCAGTGACCGTGATCAGTTCCAAGCCGGTCTCGGCCCGTGTGCTGGATGCGGCGATTGCCTGGCAACTGTCCCTCGATTCGGGCGACGGCAGCGTGGTGGAGCGCGAAGAATTCGACAAATGGCTGGCCAGCGATGAAGAGCACGCCCGCGCCTGGCGGCAGTTGGGCATGCTCGACCAGCGTTTCAGTGCGGCCTCGGGCCCGGCGCGGGCGGCGTTGTTGCAATCGCGTGAGGGCATTCGCCAACGTGTGCGCAAGTTGGGCAGTGGTCTGGCGAGTATCGCCGTGGTAATTGGCCTGGCGTTGTTTGCCGGTGAGCGTTATGTGCCGATCCACTATTGGCTGGCTGACCAACGTACCGCCACCGGCGAGCAGCGCACGCTGAAACTGGCGGACGGCACGCTGATCAACCTCAATACCCACAGCGCTATCGACGTGCGTTTTGATGAAAAACGCCGACTGATCGTGTTGCAGGAAGGCGAAATCCTGGTCGAGACCGGCCACCACGACGCACGCCCGTTCTATGTGCAAACTCGCGACGGCAGCCTGCGGGCACTGGGCACGCGGTTTATCGTCAAGCGCGAAGACGACGCCACGCGCTTGAGCGTGCTGCAGTCGGCGGTGGCCGCTCAGCCCGAAGCCCTGCACCGGGAACAGATTTTCAAGGAAGGCCAGCAAGTGCTGATGCGCAGCGACGGTCTCGGCCCTACGCTTGCCGTCACCCCGGCCACCGACGCCTGGACACGCGGCATGCTGGTTGTGGACAACGCTCGCCTGGGCGATGTGGTCGAGGAGCTGAGCCGCTACCGCACCGGTTACCTGGGCGTGGATAAAAACGTTGCCGACCTGCGCATCACCGGCAGCTTCCCGCTGCACGACACCACCTTGGCGCTCAACGCGCTGCTACCGACGCTGCCGGTGCAGATCGAGCAGCACACACCGTGGTGGGTGACGGTTACCCGTAAGCCTTAGGTTTGGCGGTGCCTTGGCTATCGCTTGCTCGCGACGATGCCCTGCCAACCCCCTCAAATACCCCAGACAAAAAATATTTCCATCCCCCCCTATCACTTTTCACTTCTCGTTCGGCACCTAGGCAATTGAGAAATATTTCCATTCAGGAGCCGCCGTATGTCCCGCACGCTAGACACCTTGTTGCGCCCCAGCCTGTTAGCCGTGGCCATTGCCCTCAGCGCCCCGCTGGCCAGCACCGCGCTGGTCGCCGCCGAACAGGCTTCCAGCGTGCGCGCCTACAACCTGCCGGCGGCGCCACTGGCCAGCACCCTGAACCAGATCGCCAGCCAGGGCGGCCTCGCGCTGACCCTCAGCCCGGCGCTGGCGTCGGGCAAGACCTCGGCGCCGGTCCAGGGCCAGTTCGATGCGCCGGGAGCGCTGCGTGAGGCGCTGCGTGGGACGGGTTTGCAGTTGGAGCAAAGCAGTGCGGAGACTTATACCTTGGTGGCTGTGCCGGAGGGGGCCGTGGCGTTGCCCACCACCAATATCACCGGCCAGGACAGTTATGAAAGCGCCTGGGGTCCGGTAGACGGCTACCTGGCCAAGCGCACCGCCGCAGGCACCAAGACCGACACCGCGCTCGTCGAGGCACCGCGCTCGATTTCCGTCGCCACCCGTGAGCAGATGCAGGACCGCAACGTCCAGAACCTGGATGACGCGGTCAAATACATGCCCGGCATCGTGTCTGCCAGCTACGGCAGCGACACCCGTTATGACTGGATGCGTGTGCGCGGCTTCGAGCCGACCCAGTTCCTCGACGGCCTGCCACTGCCGCGCGGTGTGTATGCCAACCCGAAAGCCGAAACCTGGAACCTCGACCGCCTCGCCCTGCTGCGCGGCCCGGCTTCGTCGGTCTACGGCCAGACCCCTCCGGGCGGCCTGCTGGATATGGTCAGCCGACGCCCCAGCGAAGAATCCAGCCATGCCATCCAAGTGCAGTACGGCAGCGACAACTACCGCCAGATCAACTTCGCAAGTACCGGCAAGATCGACGATGAAGGCCAGTTCCTTTATGGCCTCAGCGGCGTAGTGCGCGATGCAGGGACCCAGGTCGACCATATCGACAACAAGCGCTACAACATTGCGCCGAGCCTGACGTGGAACATTGACACCGACACCAAACTGACGCTGCTCTCGCAATTCACCCGCGACGATACGGGTACCACCAGCCAGTTCCTGCCGATCCAGGGCACCAAGATCAAATCACCGTTGGGCGAGGTTTCCCACCACAAGAACCTGGGCGATCCAGACTACGAGTACTACGACCGCACCTACTACGCGCTGGGCTACGCCTTCGAACACCGCTTCAATGACACCTGGCAGTTCAAGCAAAACCTGCGCTATACCAAGTCGGAATTGTCGTTCCAGCAGTTGACTGTGGGTTCCTATGCCTTCTCTCCCGCTAATGCAGCGGGCGATATCAGCCGTTCGACGACCAACGTTGACGAGAACATCGGACAGTTCGCGGTAGACAACAACTTCCAGGCGGATTTTGCTACCGGCGATATCACCCACACCTTGCTGCTTGGCCTTGATCACCAGCGCACCGATACGTCCTACCGCGCAATTTTCGGTACAGCGTCGGATACCAACATTTTCAACCCGATCAACACCCAGCCGACGGTGCGCCCGACCACTGTCCGACCTTTTTACGACTACAACCAGAAAACCGTACAAACCGGCCTTTACGTACAAGACCAGATGGCCTTGGACAAATGGCGCCTGACCTTGGGCGGTCGTGAAGACTGGGTGCACCAAGGCACCACCTACTTCAACCAAAGCGACGCAACCAACACTGACCGCAGCAAGAATTTCAGCGGCAACGCGGCGTTGAGCTATGTGTTCGACTCGGGCTTCGTGCCGTACCTGTCCTACGCCGAATCCTTCCAGCCAGCGAGCAACGCCAGCGTCTCGCCAACCGAATCGTACAAACCCACCGAAGGCAAGCAATGGGAACTGGGGGTCAAGTACCAGCCGCCCGGTTCCAACACCTTGTTGAGCGCTGCGGTTTACGACCTGACCCAGAAAAATGTGCTGGTTACCAGCTTCCAGTCAGGTGGTGTCTCCATCACCGACCAGACCGGCGAAGTGAAGGTCAAGGGCCTGGAACTGGAGGCGGTGTCTGACGTAACCGAAAACCTCAAGGTGATCGCCGCCTACACGCTGGCCAAATCCGAAGTGCAAAAAGGCCAATACAAAGGCAACCGCCTGCAACTCATGCCCAACCAGCAAGCCTCGCTGTGGACCGACTACACCTGGCACACCGGCCCGCTCGACGGTTTCGGTATCGGCTTCGGTGCCCGCTACACCGGTAATACCTACGGCGATCAGGCCAACACCTGGCTGGGCAAGGCCAATGCCTACACCGTGTTCGATGGTGCAGTGCACTACGACCTGAGTCGCCTGGACAACAGCCTGAAAGGTGCATCGGTGAAGTTGAACGCCACCAACCTGTTCAATAAGGACTACCTGTCCACCTGTGATGGTAACTACTGCTACTTCGGCGACCAACGCAGCGTCGTCGCCAGCGCTACCTACCAGTGGTAATCGGCTGAGTTAACCACCAGGCCGCCCCAGTGGGCGGCTTTGGTGTGTCTGAAGGTTGAAAAAATGAAAAGCAAAACCATCCGCCGCTGGTCCTTCATCCACACCTGGACCAGCCTGATTTGCACGGTCTTCCTGCTGCTGCTCGCCCTCACCGGCCTGCCGCTGGTGTTTCACCACGAGATCGACCACCTGCTGGGCAACGAGCCGGAACTGGCGCAGATGCCTGCCGACACGCCGCAGCTCAACCTGGAACAGCTGGTGGCCAAGGCGCAGGCGCATCGGCCCGGCGAAGCCATGCAGTACCTGGCCTGGGACGAAGATGACAAGAACGGCGTGATCGCGATCATGGCGGCCACCGCAGGCACTGAGCCCAACTCGTCACACACCTTCATGCTCGACGCGCGCACCGGCGACGCGCTGGAAACCCCGGCGGCCAACGGCGGCTTCACCTTGTTCCTGCTGCGCCTGCATGTGGATATGTTCGCCGGTCTGCCGGGCAAGTGGTTGCTGGCGTTCATGGGGGTGCTGTTTGTCGTAGCGATCATCTCGGGCACGGTGCTTTACCTGCCGTTCATGCGCCGCTTGAAGTTCGCCACCGTGCGCCGGGACAAATCCACCCGCCTGCGCTGGCTCGACCTGCATAACCTGATCGGCGTGGTCACCCTGACGTGGGCGCTGGTGGTGGGCGTGACCGGCGTGATCAGCGCCTGCGCCGACCTGATCATCGCTGCCTGGCGCCAGGACAGTCTCAGCGCAATGATCGAGCCCTACAAAAACGCCCCGCCACTGACCCAGCGCGCACCGGCCACCGAGCTGCTGAACATCGCCGCCAAAGCCGCGCCCGGCATGGAGCCGGACTTCATCGCCTTCCCCGGCACGCGCTTTTCCAGTGAGCACCATTACGCCGTGTTCATGAAGGGCAGCACCCACCTGACCTCGCACCTGCTCACACCGGTGCTGATCGACGCCAGCACTCTGGCCGTCACCGCCATTGCCGAACGGCCCTGGTACATGGACGCCATGGGCATGTCCCAGCCGCTGCATTTCGGTGACTACGGCGGCATGCCGATGAAGGTCCTCTGGGCGGTGCTGGATGTGCTGACCATTGTCGTGCTGGGCAGCGGCGTCTACCTGTGGGTTGTCCGGCGCAAGGCGGGCAAGCCATGAAGCCGCGCCAGTCGAACTTCTGGAAGGTGTTTGCCTTCCCGCTGGGGATAGGCCTGCTTACGGCGGCAGGGTTGTTCGCGGCGTTATTGGGGGATGGGCTGTGGGATTCGCTGAGTTGGCTGGGGCTGGGGGTTCCGGCAGTCATTGCGCTCTGGGGGGTGCTGCACCGTTGAGTCGGGGGCAATCAATAGATCGCTTCCCAGCAATAATTAGACATTAATAACAACTTATACAAAGCATCTAAATACGCTTAATCTCTGCCCCAGGTCACACATCCTGTGCCGACAGTTTGCGGGGCAATACGTAATGACGCTTCCCATCTATGACCTTGCCGACCTGCGCACTGTGCTGAAGCGCGACGACATGCTGCGCGTGGTGCGCGATGCCTGTATGCAACATGCCCAACACAACGTCATCAGTGCCAAGTCCGGCGAGCTGCTGTTCCAGGAACCTCCTGGGGACTGTCATATCAGGCTCGGCTATTTGCGGGGCGGGGAAACCTTCGTCGTCAAACTGGCCATGGGGTTCTATGAGAACCCGTCCAAGGGGTTGGACACCAATAACGGGTTGATGCTGGTCTTCAGCTCACACACCGGCAAGATCATCGCCATCCTCAACGATGAAGGCTGGTTGACCAGTTGGCGGACAGCCGCCGCCGGGGCATTGGCGGCGAAGGCCGGCGCTCCGCCACAGGTCACCGCGCTGGGTATTCTCGGCACCGGGCATCAGGCCGAACACCAGGCCCACTGGGCCGCACACCTCCTGGGGACCGACCGGGTGTTTATCTGGGGGCGGGACCCGGCCAAAGCCACCCGGCTGGCAGAGAAACTGGGGCATCACGGTTTGTCGGTTCACGCGCTGGCCACGGTTGAGGAGGTGTTCGAGCACTGCAATGTCGTCATCACCTGCACGCCGTCAACCCAGGCAATTGTTCCGGTGTCCGTCGTAAAACCTGGCACCCATATCGTCGCCCTGGGCGCGGACAGCCAGGGCAAACAGGAACTTGACCCGCACATTCTGGCGATGGCCCAGGTCATCATGACCGACGACCACCGCCAATGCGCCGAGCGCGGTGAACTGGGGCATGCCCTTCGCGCCGGGCTGGTCACCAACACTGCCGACATCTCCCTGGGGCACGTGTTGGCAGGCAGCCTCCCAGGGCGCATCAACGCTGACGACGTGACCGTCGCTGACCTGACCGGCCTTGCAGCCCAGGACATTGCCATCGCCACCCTGGCTGTCGGGTTGGTCCGGGCCGTGGCGCCTGGCGATGCGGACAACGTCACCCCCTCCTAGGTACCGAATCAACACCTGAATAAACAATAACAATAAGGTAGGTATTCAAATGAAAAAGCCGCTTAGTACGATTTCCACAGCATCCCTCTGGCTGCTCTGCACCGTCACGGGTGCGGCACACGCTGAAACACTGCGCATTGCCAGCGAAGGGGCTTATCCACCGTTCAATTACGTGGACTCCACCAACACACTGCACGGCTTCGATATCGACATTGCCAACGCCCTGTGTGAGCGAATGAAGGTCACGTGCACCTTTGTCACTCAGGACTGGGAGGGCATGATTCCCGCGCTGCTGGCGAAAAAATACGACGCCATAGTGGCCTCGATGAATGTCACCGAAGAGCGCAAAAAGAAAATCGCCTTCACTAACCGCTATTACCGCACACCGTTGTCGGTCGCCGTGGCCAACGACTCAGGCATCCGCGATGCCCAGACCGACTTTAAAGGCCTGACGGTGGGCGCCCAGTCTTATTCGACACAAGCCATCTACGCCGAAGAACGCTATGGCGCGGCCGGCGCCACGGTGAAGCTCTATCCCTCCCAGGACGAAGCCGCCAGCGACCTGGCGGCCGGGCGCCTGGACGGCGTCATCGCCGACAAATACCCGCTGCTGGCATGGGTAGAAAGTGCCGGCAAAGACTGCTGCAAGGTCCTCGGGGACATTTACGGCACCAACACCGATGCGGCCATTGCGGTACGCCAGGAAGACGTCGCGTTGCGCGAGCGGCTGAACCGGGCGCTGGACGAAATCGTCGCCGATGGCACTTACAAAAAGATCGCCAGCCGCTACTTCGCCTTCGATATCTATTGACCTTCGGGGCCCGGGCACTGGCCCGGGACGCTCCTCCGGCACTGCGGCGCCGTGCTGATCTAGAGCACCGCACGCCCGTGCAGGTCAAATTTCGCGAGAGGGTTCTGGCATGCTCGAACAACTGTCATTGTTATCTTTTGCCAGCGATGGCTGGGGCTCGGCGCTGCTCGCAGGTGCGTTGGTCACGATCGCCCTGGCCCTCGCCTGCGTGCCGCTCGGTTTGCCGCTGGGCCTGGCAGTAGCGCTGGCTGCGCGGTCCAGACGGCGCTGGTTGCGGACTGGAGCCACGGCATTTTCCACGGTATTCCGTGGACTGCCCGAACTACTGACCCTGCTGATCATTTATTACGGCTGCCAGATCGCCGCACGAAAGCTATTTGCCGCCATGGGTTACCAGGGCGAGGTAGCCATTAACACTTTCGTCGCGGCCATGATTGCCTTCAGCCTGGTGTTTGCCGCGTTTTCCAGCGAGATCTGGTTAAGCGCCCTCAAGACACTGCCCAAGGGTCAGCTGGAGGCGGCCGCCATGCTGGGCTTGTCCAAAGGCACGACCTTTCGCAGGGTGGTCCTGCCACAACTGACACGCATCGCCTTGCCCGGCCTGTCGAACAACTGGTTGTCACTACTCAAGGACACCTCGCTGGTTTCGACTATCTCCCTGGTCGACCTGATGCGCCAGACCAGCCTGGCGGTCAGCGTGACCAAAGAACCCATGCTGTTCTACACCGTGGCCTGCTTGGGCTATCTGTTTTTCTCGGCGTTGTCCGGCCGCGTGTTCCATGTGCTCGAACGCTGTTTCAGCCGCCACCAACAGAGTGCCAAGCCATGAACATCGAGAATCTGTTGAGCGCGCTGCTCAACGTGGCGTTGCTTGAACGTTACGCCCCACGCTTTATCGACGGCTTGCTGGTAACCGGCAAACTGGTGGCGATTTCTTTCAGCCTCGGGGCATTACTGGGTCTACTGATTGCCTTGGGCCGCTTGTCGACCTATCGCTGGGTGCGCGGCTTCACTGGCGTCTATGTGTACTTCTTTCGCGGTTCGCCGCTGCTGGTCCAACTGTTCATGCTGTATTACGGCCTGGGGTCTTTCAAAGGCTTCTGGCAAGAGGTCGGTCTCTGGTGGTTCTTCCGGGATGCCTGGCTCTGCACCCTGCTGGCCTTCACCCTGAACACGGCGGCCTATCAAGCCGAGATCATGCGCGGTGCCCTGACCGCCATCGCACCGGGCCAGCGCGAAGCCTCGCAAACCCTGGGTCTGTCTCGCTGGACCACCTTGAGAAAAGTCATCCTGCCGCAATCGCTGCTGGTCGCCATCGGTCCGCTGGGTAACGAACTGGTCCTGATGATCAAGGCCAGTTCCATCGCTTCGCTGGTCACTATTTATGACCTGATGGGCGTTACCAAACTGGCCTTCTCACGCACCTTCGATTTCCAGATCTACCTCTGGGCGGCGGTGCTGTACCTGGTCATCGTCGAAGTCGTCAGGCGCGCGCTCAAACGACTGGAACGGTCACTGAGCAAGCACATCGGGTAATCCGTTCTCCCCCCCACACTGCGGTCCAGAGGGCTAGTCATGAATTCGTACATCACCGCACCAGACGGTCTTTCCCTTTCCGCCCCGCCCACGCGAAACTCCGTGGTGCAAATCAGCGGATTGAACAAATGGTATGGCAACTTCCAGGTCCTTCACGCCATCGACCTTAACGTCAGCCAAGGTGAGCGCATCGTTCTGTGCGGCCCTTCCGGTTCGGGAAAGTCGACCTTGATTCGCTGCATCAGCCGCCTTGAAATTGCCGAGAGCGGGGTCATCCGAGCGCTGGATACCGACCTCGGGAAACCTTCGCCGGCCAGGCATAAAGCGTTGCGCGAGATTGGCATGGTGTTCCAGAACTTCAACCTGTTCCCCCACATGACGGTCCTGCAAAACTGCACCCTGGCCCCGATATCGGTACGCGGCCTGTCACGCAGGCGCGCCGAAGAACACGCACGGCATTATCTGAGCAAGGTCGGCATCGAAAGCCAGGCGAACAAGTACCCCAGCCAACTTTCAGGCGGCCAGCAACAGCGGGTCGCAATCGCCAGGGCACTGTGCATGGAGCCGAAAATCATGCTGTTCGACGAACCCACCTCGGCACTCGACCCGGAAATGGTCAACGAAGTGCTGGACGTCATCGTCAAATTGGCCGACACCGGCATGACCATGCTGTGCGTCACCCACGAAATGGGCTTCGCTCGCCAGGTCGCCGAACGGGTGCTGTTCCTCGACGCGGGACGCATTGTGGAAGACCTGCCCCCAGAGCAGTTTTTTACCGAGCCCAAGAGCGACCGGGCTCAAGCCTTCCTGGCGCAGATCCACCGCTGAGCGCGCAGGTATCGCCAAGACCGGACAACCTGTCAAAGGCAGGGTCGACTCCGTACAATCAGTCCCTTCACATTCAAGTGCTTTATTTCCCCATGGCCAATATCGCGTTCATGAATGCAGCGGCAGACGGCATCGCTGCCTTGCTTTTTCCCGACCTGGAAGCGGTGGTTCACGATATCCGCAGCGGATTGATCGTGCACATCGCGAATGGTTTCTCCAAGCGCAAAGTCGGGGATGCCTCCCTGATTTGCAATCTGCCGGAGCTGGACCAGGGGCTGGATGTCATCGGTCCGTATGAAAAGGCCGGCCCCAATAACCGCACGCTGCGCTCAATCTCTATCGCGGCCCGCTCCGAAGAGGGCGACATCGTCGCCCTGCTGTGTCTGAACTTCGATATGACGGCGTTATCCCAGGTGCAAAAGCTACTCAGCGGCTTCGCCGTGGGCCTGCAACCTCAAGCGCGACCCGCGCCGTTGTTCAGCGCGGATTGGCGGGAAAAGCTCAACGACATCGTCGAGGCCATATCCGTCGAACACTGCGTGCGGCGACGTGACTTTGGTCGCACCGAGATCATGTACGCCCTGGCCCAAGCCAGAGCTAATGGCCTGCTGGACATTCGCAACTTCGTCGATTATTTCGGCGAGTACTTCGATATTTCCCGGGCCACGGTTTACAACTACTTGAGAGCAATCCCGCCAGAAAAAAACTAACCACCGGCCTCATTGGGCACTGATTAAACTGGGTGCCCTGGCGTGCTCCGCCGATAAACCCGGCGCGGCTGAGGACGCCGTCGGTTACCCCACTGCTCTTTCCGAGGAATGCCCATGTCCACTCCCAGCATGACCTTGTTCCACAACCCCGCTTCGCCGTTTGTGCGCAAAGTCCGCGTGCTGTTGATCGAAACCGGCCAGCAGGACCGCGTCGCCCTTCACGGCTGCATGCCGACCCCGGTCAACCCGGATGCGCAGCTGGTACAAGACAACCCCGTGGGCAAGATCCCAGCGCTGCGCCTGGCCGACGGCACGGTGCTGCACGACAGCCGGGTGATCCTCGATTACTTCGACCACCAGCACGTCGGCAACCCGCTGATCCCTCGTGACGGCTCGGCCCGCTGGCGCCGCCTGACCCTGGCCTCGATGGCCGATGGCATCATGGATGCCGCCGTGCTGGTGCGTTACGAAAGCGCCCTGCGACCGGTGGAGAAGCATTGGGCCCCGTGGCTCGACGAGCAGCGCAACAAGATCCGTCGCACCCTGGCCGAGTTAGAGGCTGATGCGATTGCCGAACTGACCAGCCACTTCGACATCGCCGCCATCAGCGTGGCCTGCGCCTTGGGTTACCTCGATTTCCGTCACCCTGATATGCAATGGCGGTCGGATACCCCGCAGCTTGCCGCGTGGTACGCCGAGGTCAGCCAGCGGCCGTCGATGTTGGAGACGCAACCGCCCGTGTGACCTCAAGACTCCCCCCGCGCCGGGCCGACAGTCTTTCTGTAGTGAGCGGGCTTGCCCCGCGCTGGGCTGCGCAGCAGCCCTAATCAAGCAACCCAGGGTGTATCAGGCACGCCTCAGCGGCTGGTTTTGGGGCTGCTGCGCAGCCCAGCGCGGGGCAAGCCCGCTCACTACACGGGGTCCGCGTAGATCAGGAAATAGCTGATTTATCCTGGCCACCAACTGCGCCTTCATCTGCTGATCCTCCCGCAATCCGATCATTGCACTGCCTCCAGGTCAAACTCCAATGGGGCGGTCACCTTGCGCTTGCCCACGCCATACCAGTCCAGTTTGCGCGTCAGCACCATCACCGTGCCCAGCAGGCCGAACAGCAGCAGCGAGCCCATCAGCAACGCGTAATCTTCGGCACTCAGCAGCCCGTACAGCAAGCCATACAACGCCGCCAGCCCGGCAGAAAAGCCCAGGCCATGGGTCACACTGCGCAGTACGTGGCATACGTAGAAGCCAATCAACACCACACAGGCGCTCGCCGAGATCAGGTAGGCCAGAGCGAAGCCTATGTGCTCGGACAACGACAACAGCAGCAGGTAGAAAAACGCCAGCGCAACACCCACCAAGGCGTATTGGATCGGGTGCACCGCCAGGCTTTTGAGCACTTCGAACAGGAAGAAACCGGCAAACGTCAATGCGATGAACAGCAGCGCGTATTTGATCGCGCGGTCGCTCTTGAGGTACTGATCCACCGGGTCGATGAAGTTCACGCCGAAGCTGCGGTTGTTGAAGTCCTCACAGCCTTGCTTGTCCAGGCAGGTTTGCAGGGCTTGTTCGAGGTTGGTGGAGAAGAATGAGGTCTGCCAGTTGGCGGTAAAGCCGTTGTCGGTTACCTCGCGTTGTGCCGGGAGAAAGTTGCCGATGAAGCTGGGGTGCGGCCAGTTCGAGGCGAGTGACACCTGGCTGGTCTTACCCACCGGCACCACTTGCAGTTGTTCGGTGCCTTGCAGGCGCAGGTCAAAGGCAAAGTCCACCACATAGGGCTTTTTGCTGTCCTGCTCCGGCAGCGCCACGTGCACGCCCTCACCCAGCCAATCCACCTGGGAGCCCGGTTCGAACTCCAGGCGCTGGCTGCCCAGTTCCAGCTTCAGCGCGTTTTCGATGCCACGAATATCGCTGATACCCACCGCCAGAAACGCCGGGTCAAAGCGGTAATCGGCATAGTCTTCAGTGATGCCCAACTGCGCAGGCAACTCGAAACGCCCGCTGATGCGGTTGTCGGCATGGAACAGCCGCGCCTGGTAGATGCCCCGTGCGCGCAGCTCGGTTTGCACTTTACCGTCAAGCTCAAAACGGTCCGGCAGGAAATACAGACGACCGCGCTCTTCACGGGTGACTTCGTAGCGTTTGTTGAGTTTTTCATTGAGCTTCCACTCGCGCACGGTCTTGCGATACGGCACCACCATCACCGGGCCGGTGAGGCGCTGGGCGTAGCTGGAGCTGCGGGCAATGTCCATCAGGACGCCATCGCGCAGTTGCTGGCGGTCACTGATGATGCCGTTGATCATCAGCAATGGAATCAGCAACAGCAGGATCAGCAGCGCAATCGCGCCAAGTTTGAAAAGCAGGCTGCGGTTCATGGGTCTCTCCCTGTTTTGATGGGGAGAGTCTGGGCAGCCTGTGTGGGGGATTTATGTGGGCAATGTGGAGACTGTGTGGAGATGCAGTACCACCTGCACGCCGCCTTCGACATTGCCGATCTGCAGCGCGCCGCCGTGCAGCTTCATCACTTCCTCGACAAAGTTGAGGCCCAGGCCGGTGCTTTTGCGCCCGCTGGCCGGGCGTGGCAGTGAGTAGAAGCGCTCGCTCAGGCGTGGCAGGGCGTAGTCGGGAATCGGCGCGGCCTGGTTGAACAGGCTCACCTGCACGTCGTTGTGTCGCGTCTGTGCGCCGAACCTCAACAGGCCGCCGGGCGGTGTGAAGTCCAGCGCATTCTCCAGCAAGTTGCCCAGTGCCTGACGCAATAAGAAGGGTTCGCCATAGACCTTCACATCCACCGCAATCGCTTGTTCGATTTGCAGACCAGCACCTTCAATTCGCGCACATTGGGCGTTGAGCACCTCATCGACCATGGCCGCCAAGGGGATGCTGGCCTGCGCTTCCAGGCCCTGGCGTTGCTCGACCTGCGCCAGGTTCAGCAAGCGTTCGATCAACTGCTGCAGGCGCGCGCTTTCGCTGTCGATATTGCCGACGAAGCGCTGCTGTTGTTCGCGGGTCATATCGCCCTGCAACAGCTCGGCCGCACCGCGTATCGCGGCCAATGGGCTCTTCAATTCGTGGGTCAGGGTGTGTACGTAGTGTTCGACGTAGGCTTTGCCCTCCAACTGCGTGCGCATGTGCTCCACGGCGGTGGAGAGCTGCTTGAGCTCACCGCCACGGTAATGCGGCAACTCGGCACGCCGGCCCTCGCTGACCGCCTGGGCGTAAGCCGTCAACCGACGTAGCGCAACGCTCAGCCACCACGACAACAGTGCACCCAGCAGCAGGCCCAGAATCACCAAGCCGGCGCCATACCACAGCAGGCGACGCTCGGTGCGGTCGACATAGGGCTGCAACGAGCTATTGGGCTTGGCCACGGTGACCACGCCGATGATCTGGCCGTTGTCACGGATCGGCGCACCGACGTGCATCACCGACGAGGTAGGGTCATCCAGTTCGCCGCGGGTGGAACGGGCGCCGTATTCGCCGCGCAGGGTCAGGTACACGTCGTTCCACTTGGAATAGTCCTGCCCCACCGCTTCACCCGAGGAGTCGAGCAGCACGGTGCCCTTGGCGTCGGTCACGTAGATACGGTGGTTGACCTGGTTTTTCGGCAGCCCCCAGATGGTCGCGCCCGGTTGGCGATTGCCATAGGCCTTGAGCAGTTCCGGCCAGTGGCTTTGGCCGAGGGTGCCGTTCTTCACGTCATCGCGCAGGATCTCGGCCAGCAGGTTGGCAGTGTCCACCAAGGTTTCTTCGGTGGATTGGCGCACACCGGGGCGGATTTCCTTCATCACGGTGCTGAGCACAAAATAGCCGGTCAGGCCGATAAACAGGGCATACACCAGGAAAATCCGCAGCCCCAGGCGCATCAGCTGTTGCTCGGGCTGTAGCTGTAGCCAAGGCCGCGATGGGTCTGGATCGGCTCGGCATCGGCGGCCACGCTGCGCAACTTGCTGCGCAGGCTTTTGATGTGGCTGTCGATATTGCGTTCGTAGCCCGCATCGGCCGCCACACCGACCGCATCCAGAAGTTGCTCGCGGCTGAAGACGCGCTCGGGCTGTTCCAGCAGGCTTTGCAGCAAGCGGAATTCATGGCGTGTGAGGCTCAAAGGCTGGCTGCGATAACTGATCTGCATGCGCTCCAGATCAACCTGGAACACCGCAGGCGCAGCACTTGGGCCGATCCGCTTAAGGATCGCCCTGACCCGCGCCGTCACTTCCCGTGGGCTGAACGGCTTGACCACATAATCGTCGGCGCCGATCTCCAGCCCCACCACTCGGTCGATCTCGCCATCCCGGGCACTGAGGAACATCACCGGCACTTCGCTGAACCGGCGCAGTTGCTTGCACGTTTCAAACCCGGTGATGTCCGGCAGGCCGATGTCGAGGATGACCAGGTCGGCCGGCGTCTGGCGCTGATAGGCCAGCGCCTCCTGGCCGAGGCTCAGCCAGGTGGTGGTGAAGCCCTCGCCTTGCAGGGCGAATATCAGTGTGTCGGCTATCGCCGCTTCGTCTTCGACAATCAGGATATGCGGCATGGTGGTCCGTCAGCAGTCCGGTTTGTCCGCAGTGTAACGACGCGCCGGGTTTACCGCAGCGCCGAATTCACGCAGGGCCTTGGCGCCGATCAGCAACGGATAGTTGAAGCTGCTGCGGTCGGTGAGGTTGACCTCGACGGTGCGCTTGACGTTGCCCAGGCACATTTCGAGGTCGACCACCGGACGTTTGGCCACAGTCGGCTCGTCCTTGTCGTCGTCTTCGTCGGCGCGGCTCTTGATCTTGCTGATGCGCGAGACTTTGTGTTCGTAGACTTTATTGGACGCATCCTTGCCGCCGAGGCGGAAGCGCACCCAATCGTCGCCATCACGGGTGAAGGTCTCGATGTCGCGGGCCGACAGCGAGGCGGTCAGCGCGCCGGTGTCCATCTTGGCCTTGAAGGTTTCGCCGATCTCCGGCAACTGGATGTATTCGTAGCGACCGTAAAGGGTCGGTTCGGCGGCCATGACAGGCAGGGCAGCCAGGGCGAGGGAGGCAAGGAGCAGTTTCACGAAGTGATTTCCTCGGAAAGAAGTAGGCGGATTCTAGACCGCAAAGGCAGCACTTAGTTAGCTCACCCCAGCATAACCGGCACATTGTGAAACATTCGTCCGGCGAATTGGGATTTGGCCTCTAGACTCAAGCTGCTTATCATGGCCCGCCCACAGGATTCCAAGAGTTACTTATGCGCCGCCTGCTCACCGGCTGTTTCGTCTCACTGCTGCTCTTGCTCAACACCCTGGTCCTGATAGGCCCGCTGATGGTGTTTGCCCTGCTCAAGCTAGTGGCCCCCGGCCGCTATCGTGATTACATGTCGTGGGCGGTGATGTGGATCGCCGAGACCTGGGCAGAGATCGACAAGCTGATTTTCGCGCTGTGCATCCCCACCCAATGGGACATTCGCGGCGGCGGCGATTTGCGCGGTGACACCAGCTACCTGGTGATCAGCAACCACCAATCCTGGGTCGACATCCCGGCGCTGATCCAGGCCCTGAACCGGCGCACGCCGTTCTTCAAATTCTTCCTGAAAAAAGAGCTGATCTGGGTGCCTTTCCTGGGCCTGGCCTGGTGGGCGTTGGACTACCCGTTCATGAAGCGCTACACCAAGGCGTTCCTGGCCAAGCACCCGGAACTCGCTGGGCAGGACTTGAAGATCACCCAGGAGGCTTGCGAGCTGTTCAAGCGCCAGCCGGTGACGGTGGTCAATTACCTGGAAGGCACGCGGTTCAGCGAGGCTAAGCGCAAGCAGCAGGCGTCGCCGTTTGCTCGCTTGCTCAAGCCCAAGGCGGGCGGCGTGGCGTTTGTGCTGGCGGCGCTGGGAGAACAGCTGGACGCCGTGCTGGACGTGACCGTGGTCTATCCGCAGCAAAAGATTCCGGGGTTCTGGGACTTGATCAGCGGCGCGGTGCCCAAGGTGATCATTGACATCCAGACCCGTGAGTTGGATCCGGCATTGTGGCAAGGGGATTACGAAAACGATCCGGCGTTTCGCCAGACCGTCCAGCACTGGGTCAACCAGCTCTGGACGGAGAAAGACGCGCGCATCGAGCAACTGCGCGCGGAGCGTCTTTAACTGCCGGTGCCCCAGGCCTGGGCCAGCTTGCCCAGCAACGAGCTGTTGGCACCCTGCCCGCCCAGGTATTGCAGGATCACCGGGGCAAACTGGCCGACCATCCCACTGTCCATGCCCAGGGCGCTGAACGCGGTGTTCAGGTCGTTGGTGTTCTTCACGTTACCCAGCAAACCGTCCAGGCCGCTGGTCTTGCTGCCGCCGGCCTGGCCGAGCATCCCGCTCAACGCCCCGAGGCTACCCAACGCATTGTTGCCCGACAGTTGGTCGAGGCCCGGCACACTATTGCCCAGTTGCGAATAGTCGTTGCCGCTCAGTTTGTTCTTGGCCAGGCCCAGCATGGCGCCTGTACCGCCTACGGCTTGTTCAGGAGTGATGTTCAGTTGCGAGGTCAGGGCGCTGAGCAGCCCAGCCGTCTCGGAAGACGGTGCCGCAGCAGCCGCCTTGTTGTTGCCACCCTGCATGCCGGAAATGGCATTGGCCGCGTCGCCAAGGCTGAACCCTGCCGCAAACACCGGGCCGGCCGCCAGGGTCATCAGGCAGGAAAGGGCGAAACCGCGTGAAATCTTCATCGAAACAACCTCTGGGTGTAGGGGCGAAAGCAGGCGTTTGACTGGGTATCCGGCACATTGTTCCGGGTCGGCCGAGGAACCCAATCGGCCTACCAGAGTCCATGAAATGACTTCAAGACTTGCCAGGAACAGCCATATGAGCGCCAGCCGCCCCCAAGTAATTGAACAAAAAAAACCATTCTGGAGCCGCCCGCGCGTGTTCATAGGCGTCTGCGTGGCCATCGTCGCCGGGCTCGGCGGCGCGCTCTACACCCAAGACAACGTCAAGTCTGCCGCCACCCTGGTGACCACTGCCCAGCAACCCGCGGCACAGATCATGGCGCACAAGGACTACCTCGAAGTAGAACCGATCGCCACGGCAGCGGCTGAGCCGGATCGCAGCCTGGAACTGTGGGCCATGCCCGAAGGCAGCGCACCGGTGTCGCTTGGGCTGCTGCCGGAAGATGGCAAAGGCATTATCGGACTTAACCCGCGTCAGCAGAAAAGCATCCGCAAGCCGGTGGAGTTGATGGTGAGTTCGGAGACCAAGGGTGGGTCGGTGAGCAAGCAGCCGACAGGGCCAACCGTCTACCAAGGCGCCCTCGCCTACCGCTGAGACCACAAAAACCTGTGGGAGCGGGCTTACCCGCGAAAGCGGTAGGTCAGTCAAAGAGGCTTTAACTTAACCACCGCATTCGCGAGCAAGCCCGCTCCCACAGTTGGATTGCTGTGTGCCTGAGCGTTATGCCGCGCTGAAGAGTTTGTGCGGGTCAATCACAAACTTCTTCGGTACACCCGCATCAAACTCGCCATACCCACGCGGGGCATCATCCAGGCTGATCACCTGCACGCCGACGATTTCGGCAATGTTGATACGGTCCCACATGATCGCCTGCATCAACTGGCGGTTGTACTTCATCACCGGTGTCTGCCCGGTGTGGAAGCTGTGGGATTTGGCCCAGCCCAGGCCGAAACGGATGCTCAGGCTGCCCATTTTCGCGGCGGCGTCCACAGCACCTGGGTCTTCGGTGACGTACAGGCCGGGGATGCCAATCTTGCCGGCCACGCGCACGACGCCCATCAGTGAGTTGAGCACCGTGGCCGGTGCCTCTGCCTTGACGCCGTCATGGCCGTGGCCGCGTGCTTCAAAGCCCACACAGTCAACAGCGCAGTCCACTTCCGGCTCGCCGAGCAGTGCGGCGATCTGTTCGTGCAGCGGCGTGTCTTGGGACAGGTCGGCAATTTCAAAGCCCTGGGCCTTGGCGTGAGCCAGACGGATAGGGTTGACGTCGCCGATGATCACCACGGCAGCACCCAACAGGCGGGCGGAAGCCGCAGCGGCCAAGCCCACAGGGCCGGCACCGGCGATGTACACGGTGCTGCCAGGGCCAACGCCGGCAGTGACGGCGCCGTGGTAACCGGTCGGGAGGATGTCGGAGAGGCAGGTCAGGTCGCGGATTTTCTCCATGGCCTTGTCACGGTCTGGCAGTTTCAGCAGGTTGAAGTCGGCGTACGGCACCAGCACGTACTCGGCCTGGCCGCCGGTCCAGTCGCCCATGTCGACATAGCCGTAGGCGCCACCGGCACGCGCCGGGTTGACGGTGAGGCACACGCCGGTGTGTTGTTCTTTGCACGAGCGGCAACGGCCGCACGCCACGTTGAAAGGTACCGAAACCAGATCACCGATCTTCAGGTTTTCGACATCGCTGCCCTTCTCGATCACTTCACCGGTAATTTCATGACCGAGCACCAGGCCGGTCTGGGCAGTGGTACGGCCGCGCACCATGTGTTGGTCGGAGCCGCAGATGTTGGTGGAGACCACGCGCAGGATGACGCCGTGCTCAATCTTCCTGCCACGGGGGTCCTGCATTTTGGGATAGTCGATTTTCTGTACTTCGACCTTGCCGTTGCCGAGATACACGACACCACGATTACCAGACATGCTTTCACCTCGCTGTTGTTTTTATGGAACTGCGTTGCCCATTTGGGTGGGCAGCGCGTTTAAGTGCTCGGGTACAGATGCTGTTTTCTTGCGTTGTTTGTGAGGGCTTCATCGGGGGCAAGTCCCCTCCCACATTCGACCGCATTCCAAAGGCAGAACTTGGTCAACTGTGGGAGGGGGCTTGCCCCCGATTGGCGCCAGTCAGAGCACCACCGTCCGATTGGCGTTCAAAAACACCCGCCGCTCAATGTGATACCCCACCGCCCGAGCCAATGTCAGCCCTTCGATATCCCGCCCCTTGGCAATCAAATCCTCGGGATAGTGGCTGTGATCCACCACCTCCACACCTTGGGCGATGATCGGCCCTTCATCCAGATCGTTGTTGATGTAATGCGCCGTGGCGCCCACCAACTTGACCCCCTTGTTGTACGCCTGGTGATACGGTTTGGCGCCCTTGAACCCCGGCAGCAACGAGTGGTGAATGTTGATCGCTTTGCCATCCAGCTTGCGGCACAGCTCCGGCGACAGCACTTGCATGTAGCGCGCAAGGATCACCAATTCGGCGCCGGTGTCTTCCACCACTTGCCACACCTGACGCTCCTGGGACGGTTTGTCGTTGGGGTCGAGGGGGAAATGGTAGTAGGGAATCTGGTGCCAGTCGGCCAAAGGTTTCAAATCGGGGTGGTTGGACACCACCGCAACCACGTCCATCGACAGTTGGCCGATGCGCTGGCGGTACAGCAGGTCGTTCAGGCAGTGATCGGCCTTGGAGACCATGATCACCACTTTTGGCCGGTAGTTCGGCGCCGTCAGCTCGAAGATCATGCCAAAGGCTTCGCCACGAGTGGCCAGGCCATCGCGGAAACCCTGCTCGTCAAAACCGTCGGGCTGGGGGAATTCCACGCGAATAAAAAATCGCCCGGAAAGCCGATCATCGAACGAATGGTGCTCGGTAACGTAGCAACCCTGCTCGAACAGATAGCGGGTGACCGCGTCCACCGTGCCGAGCACGCTGGGGCAATCGGCGGTCAAAATCCATGTATCGGGTGCGCGGCTCATGGGTGATTCCTCAGGCTTGGACGCTCAGGCCGAATTCAGCCGAGGCATCCTGCAGCCACAACCACCAGTAATCCGAGAAGCTGCGACGGATCACCAGCTCCCAGGTGTCTTCAGCCGTGTGGCGGATCACCAGTTGCGACTTGGCGAACACCGTGCCCACCGCCTTGCCCACCGGGAAGTTGTTGGGGTGCACGTCGTAGCTGGTGGACTTCATCAGCACATCGCGCACGTTCGGGCCGCTGAGCTCAAGGATCTGCTGGCCGCCGCTGACGTTGACGATCTGGATATGCAGGTCGCCCAAGGCGGCACGCAGGTTTTGCTCGGCGGCGAATTCTTCACCGCTTGGCACGACCAGCAGCCACTCATCCGGGCCGAGCCATTGCAAGCTGGTTTCGCCTTTGAGGATGACCTGCAGGGCGCCTGGAAGCTCAATACCGAGGGCTTTGTGTACGCCGGCGGCGAAGGCTGCATCGTGGCCATCGCCACGAAGGGTCAGGTGGCCAAGGAGTTTCTTTTCACGCACGGTCACGCCGGCGTTCTTGCGGCCCTTGCCGATCAGGCTGGCGAGGTCGGCATGGTGCAGCGACGACTCGGCTTTGGCGCCGGTGGTGGGGCGTTGTTGGTATACGTTGGCTGCTGTCATAGAGCACCTGTCCTGAATTCTATGGTGACTGTTCTGGCCTCATCGGGGGCAAGCCCCCTCCCACAGGGGAATGCATTTCAACATGTGGGAGGGGGCTTGCCCCCGATGCAGGCGACTCGGTCTATCAAATGTTCTGCCGTTCACCTTTCGGATCAAAGAACACCGAGGACACAATCTCCGCCTCGATCACGCTGCCATCCGCTTGCGGCGAGAACACCCGCTCACCGATGCGCTTCAAGCCGCCCTTCACCACCGCCATCGCAAACGAATAGCCGAGGGAGTTGTGGGCATAGCTCGAGGTGACGTGGCCGACCATCTTCATCGGGATCGTCTGCTTCGGATCGAACACCAACTGCGCGCCTTCCGGCAGCCACACGGTTGGGTCGATCGGCTTCAAGCCCACCAGTTGCTTACGCTCTTCACGCACGCAGTCTTCACGGTTCATCCCACGCCAGCCGATCCACGAGAACGGCTTGGTGCGGCCGACGCACCAGCCCATGTTCAGGTCGTCCGGGGTCATTGAGCCGTCGGTGTCCTGGCCGACGATGATGAAGCCCTTCTCGGCCCGCAGCACGTGCATGGTTTCGGTGCCGTACGGGGTCAGGTTGTACTTTTTGCCGGCCTCGACGATCTGTTCCAGCACGCCCATGGCATAGTCGGCCTGCACGTTGACTTCGTACGACAGCTCACCGGTAAACGAGATGCGGAACACTCGCGCCGGCACACCGCCGACCAGGCCTTCTTTCCAGGTCATGAACGGGAAGCCGTCCTTGTCCAGGTCGATGTCGGTGACCTCACTCAACAGCTTGCGGCTGTTGGGGCCGGACAGGGTCATGGTCGCCCAATGGTCGGTGACCGAGGTGAAGTACACCTTGAGGTCTGGCCATTCGGTCTGCTGGTAGATTTCCAGCCACTGCAGCACGCGGGCGGCGCCGCCGGTGGTAGTGGTCATCAGGAAGTGGTTGTCGGCGAGGCAGGCAGTGACGCCGTCGTCGAAGACCATGCCATCTTCTTTGCACATCAGGCCGTAGCGCGCCTTGCCCACGTCGAGCTTGGTCCAGGCGTTGCTGTAGATGCGGTTGAGGAACTCACGCGCGTCCGGGCCCTGGATGTCGATCTTGCCGAGGGTCGACGCGTCCAACAGGCCGACGCTGTCGCGCACGGCCAGGCATTCGCGTTTCACCGCGGCGTGCAGGTCTTCACCGTTGCGCGGGAAGTACCAAGGGCGTTTCCACTGGCCGACGTCTTCAAACTCGGCGCCGTTCTTGACGTGCCAGGCTTGCAGGGCGGTGTAGCGCACCGGTTCGAAGATGTGCCCACAGTGACGGCCCGCCACCGCGCCGAAGGTCACCGGCGTGTAGTTGGGGCGGAACATGGTGGTGCCCATCTGCGGGATGGTCACGTTCAGCGAGCGCGCAGCAATGGCCAGACCGTTGACGTTGCCCAGCTTGCCCTGGTCGGTGCCGAAGCCGAGCGCGGTGTAGCGTTTGACGTGCTCGACCGACTCGAAACCTTCGCGGGTCGCCAGTTCGATGGCGGCGGCGGTCACATCGTTTTGCAGGTCGACAAATTGCTTCGGTGCCCGTGCAGTCGGTTTGTCGTGCGGCACTTGGTACACCGCCAGCGTCGGCTCTTCCAGACGGCTCAAGGCTTTGGGCAGCGTGCCTTCCACCGGGGCGAAACCCGCTTCACTGGCCGCGCGCACGCCGCCTTCGAAACCATCGGCGAGCGAATCGCCGAGGCTATAGACGCCGTTGATGCCGCCGACGCACACGCGTTTCTGCGGGGCTTCACCCGGTACGAAACCGAGGATGTCTTCACGCCAGGTCGGCTTGCCGCCCAGGTGCGAGGCCAGGTGGACCACCGGGCTGTAGCCGCCGGAGCTGGCCACCAGGTCGCACTCCAGCCACTCGCCTGGGCTGGTGACTTTATGCGCTTTCACATCGATCGCGGCCACACGGGCAGCGGTGACGTGCTTGCTGCCACGGGCTTCGATCACGGCGCTGCCGGTGAGGATACGAATGCCTTTGGCGCGGGCTTCTTCAACCAGGGCGCCGCGTGGGTTGTGGCGCACATCAGCCACTGCCACCACTTGCAGGCCAGCGTCGAGCCAGTCCAGCGCAACGCGGTAGGCGTGGTCGTTGTTGGTCGACAACACCAGTTTCTTGCCCGGTGCTACACCGTAGCGGCGCACGTAAGTCGAGACTGCACCAGCGAGCATGTTGCCCGGCACATCGTTGTTGCCGTACACCAGCGGGCGCTCGCACGCGCCGGTCGCCAGCACCACACGCTTGGCGCGGACACGGTGGATACGCTGGCGCACCACGCCAATCGGCGCACGGTCACCGAGGTGGTCGGTAAGGCGTTCGTGAATGGTCAGGAAGTTGTGGTCGTGGTAGCCGTTGACGGTGGCGCGAGGCAACAGCACCACGTCCGGCAGCGCCTTGAGTTCCGCGATAACGCTGGCAACCCATTCCGCAGCCGGCTTGCCGTCGAGGCTTTCGCGCGAGTCCAGCAGCGAACCGCCGAACTCTTCCTGCTCATCGGCGAGGATCACGCGGGCACCGCTGCGCGCAGCCGCCAGGGCAGCGGCCAGGCCGGCGGGGCCTGCGCCCACCACCAGCACGTCGCAGTGACGGTTGAAGTTGTCGTAGGTGTCCGGATCGTTCTCGGTCGGCGAGCGGCCAAGGCCAGCCGCCTTGCGGATGTACTTCTCGTAGGTCATCCAGAACGATTGCGGGTACATGAAGGTCTTGTAGTAGAAACCCGGCGGCATCAGCTTGCCGCCGACCTTGCCGAGAATGCCCATCACGTCATTGTTGACGTTCGGCCAGCCATTGGTGCTGGTGGCGACCAGCCCCTGGTACAGCGCCTGTTGCGTGGCGCGCACGTTAGGGATTTGCGTGGCTTCGGTCGCACCGATCTGCAGCACGGCGTTCGGCTCTTCGGCACCGGCGGCAAAGATGCCACGAGGGCGCGAGTACTTGAAGCTGCGGCCGATGATGTCGACGCCGTTGGCCAGCAGGGCTGCGGCCAGGGTGTCACCTTCAAAGCCTTTGTAGCTCTGGCCGTTGAAGGTAAACGTCAGGACTTTATTGCGGTCGATGCGGCCACCGTTGGACAGGCGATTGGTCTGGCTCATACCTTCTCTCCAGCAGCCTTGGCGGTGAATTGCGGCTTGGTGCCGATCTTGTAGGTTTCAAGAATTTCGTAGGTCAGGGTGTCGCGGGTCGCGTTGAAGTACTGGCGGCAACCGGCGGCGTGAATCCACAGCTCGTGGTGCAGGCCACGGGGGTTGTCGCGGAAGAACATGTAGTCGCCCCACTCTTCATCGGTGCAGGCGTTCGGGTCCAGCGGGCGCGGGATGTGCGCTTGGCCGGACGCGTGGAATTCCTCTTCGGAGCGCAGTTCGCCACAGTGAGGACAGAAGATATGCAACATAGGGAATTTCTCCTGTTAGTGGGCGACGGCCGCAGCGCCGTGTTCGTCGATCAACGCACCGTTGTGGAAACGGTCGATGGAGAATGGCGCGGCCAACGGGTGCATTTCGCCCTTGGCGAGGCTGGCGGCAAACACGTTGCCTGAGCCCGGCGTGGCCTTGAAGCCACCGGTGCCCCAACCGCAGTTGAAGAACATGTTCGGCACCGGGGTCTTGGAGATGATCGGGCAGGCGTCCGGCGTGGTGTCGACGATGCCGCCCCACTGGCGGTTCATGCGCACGCGGGACAGCACCGGGAACATCTCGACGATGGCCTGGATGGTGTGTTCGATCACCGGGTACGAGCCACGCTGGCCGTAGCCGTTGTAGCCGTCGATACCGGCGCCGATCACCAGGTCGCCCTTGTCGGACTGGCTGATGTAACCGTGCACGGCGTTGGACATGATCACGCTGTCGATAATCGGCTTGATCGGCTCCGACACCAACGCTTGCAGCGGGTGGGATTCGATCGGCAGACGGAACCCGGCGAGCGAAGCCATGTGCCCGGAGTTACCGGCGGTCACCACACCGACGCGCTTGGCGCCGATAAAGCCCTTGTTGGTTTCCACGCCGATGCACACGCCGTTTTCCTTGCGGAAGCCGATCACTTCGGTCTGCTGGATCAAGTCCACGCCGAGGGCGTCGGCGGCACGCGCAAAGCCCCACGCCACGGCATCGTGACGGGCGACGCCGCCGCGACGTTGTACGGTGGCGCCGAGTACCGGGTAGCGGGTGTTTTTCGAGCAATCGAGGTACGGGATCTCGTCGGCCACTTGCTTGGCGTTGAGCAGTTCGCCGTCCACGCCGTTGAGGCGGTTGGCGCTCACGCGGCGCTCGGAATCACGGATGTCCTGGAGGGTGTGGCACAGGTTGTAGACGCCACGCTGGGAGAACATCACGTTGTAGTTCAGGTCCTGGGACAGGCCTTCCCACAGTTTCATCGCGTGCTCGTACAGGTGGGCCGACTCGTCCCACAGGTAATTGGAGCGCACGATGGTGGTGTTGCGCGCGGTGTTACCGCCGCCCAGCCAGCCTTTCTCGACCACCGCCACGTTGGTGATGCCGTGTTCTTTTGCCAGGTAGTAGGCAGTCGCCAGACCATGCCCGCCGCCGCCGACGATGACCACGTCGTAGACCTTTTTAGGGGTCGGCGTGCGCCACATCTTCTGCCAGTTTTCGTGGTGGCTGAGTGAGTGCTTGAAGAGGCCGAAGCCTGAGTAGCGTTGCATAGTCATTACTCCAAAACCGCGCTCAGCGATAAACCGGGAAATCAGCGCACAGGGCAGACACGTGCTTGGCCACGTTGGCCTCGACATCGGCATCACCGAGGTTGTCGAGGATGTCGCAGATCCAGCCGGCCAGTTCGATGCACTGCGGCACTTTGAAACCACGCGTGGTCACCGCCGGGGTGCCGATGCGCAGGCCCGAGGTCACGAACGGCGACTGCGGGTCATTCGGCACGGCGTTCTTGTTGACGGTGATGTGGGCGCGACCGAGGGCGGCGTCCGCCTCCTTGCCGGTGAGGCCCTGACGGATCAGGCTGACCAGGAACAGGTGGTTATCGGTGCCGCCGGACACTACATCGTAGCCGCGTTTGATAAATACGCTGGCCATGGCCTGGGCGTTGTCGATCACTTGTTGCTGGTAGACCTTGAAGCCAGGCTCCTGGGCTTCCTTGAAGCACACGGCCTTGCCGGCGATGACGTGCATCAGCGGGCCGCCCTGGGCGCCAGGGAATACGGCAGCGTTGAGTTTCTTCTCGATTTCTTCGTTGGACTTGGCCAGGATCAGGCCGCCACGGGGACCGCGCAGGGTCTTGTGGGTGGTGGTGGTGACCACATCGGCGTACGGCAGCGGGTTCGGGTACAGGCCGGCGGCAACCAGGCCGGCAACGTGGGCCATGTCGACGAACAGCAGCGCACCGACCTTGTCGGCGATGGCGCGAAAGCGTGGGAAATCCAGGGTCTTGGAATAGGCAGAGAACCCCGCCACGACCATTTTTGGCTTGTGTTCGACGGCCAGGCGTTCGACTTCGTCGTAGTCGATCAGGCCGGTGTCGGTGTTGATGCCGTACTGCACGGCGTTGTACAGCTTGCCCGAGGACGACACCTTGGCGCCGTGGGTCAGGTGACCGCCATGGGCCAGGCTCATACCGAGGATGGTGTCACCGGCGTTCAGCAGCGCCAGGTACACCGCGCTGTTGGCGGAGGAGCCGGAGTGCGGCTGCACGTTGGCGTAATCGGCACCGAACAGCTGTTTGGCGCGCTCAATGGCCAGGGCCTCTACTTTGTCCACGTGCTCACAGCCACCGTAGTAGCGCTTGCCCGGATAGCCTTCGGCGTATTTGTTGGTGAGGCCACTGCCTTGGGCTTCCATCACGCGTTTGCTGGTGTAGTTCTCTGACGCGATCAGCTCGATATGATCTTCCTGACGCTGCTCTTCGGCATTCATGGCCGCCAGCAGTGCGTCGTCATATCCCTGGATCTGGTCTTTTTTGCTGAACATCGCGTCTCTCCCAGCCTTTCGTATTGTTGAGGCCCATGCAGGGCCCTTTGATGCGATGGTAGGGCTGGTGCAGACAGGTCAAATGCCTACGGACGCCACGCAAAGGTGCGTTTACGACATGGCAGGAACAACGCGGAAAAAATGTGGGAGGGGGCTTGCCCCCGATAGCGGTGGATCAGCTTGCACATGCCGTGGCTGACACCACCCTATCGGGGGCAAGCCCCCTCCCACACCGGTTAGGCGATGATTTGACGGACGAGTAGCAGCAGCAGGAAATGCAGGGGATAGAGGGCATACGCCCAGCGACGCATGGCCGGTGGCGAGGTGTTTTGGGTGTGTCGCAACAAAACCAGGCCGAGCAGCGGCGCAAGCAGGCAGGCGCTCAGTCCCATCAGCGCCACCGGCGTGCCGCTATCGAGCAGAATCTGCCATTGATTGGCAGCCACACACAGCAGCCCCGGCAACACGCTGAAATACCATGGCCGACGAAACACCCATAACATCGCCCACGGCAGCAATACACCGAAAAACCCGAACATCAGGTGTGTGGAAAATACAGCGCCGATCATGACGGCAATCACCGCCAATCCCCGATCAAAAAGCGTCTTCTGCTGCCATCCTCTGGCAACCAGCAACCCCAGCGCCAAGGTCGGCAACACATTCAACGTATCAGCATCGTCGATAAACATCCGATAGGGCACTTCGCTGATCACACTGAACAGCAGCAGCCATCCCAGGTAACGCCATTGGCCCGTGACAGGTGCGTTTCTCGCCCGATGCAAATTCGCCGCAATCGCCAGGCAAAACCACGGAAACGCCAAGCGGCCCGGCACATACAGGCCATCCAGGCTCAAACCGACATACCGCAGGTGGTCCAGCACCATGCTCACCAGCGCCAGCCACTTGAGCAGATCCAGAGCGCCATCACGGACGCGTCCGACAGGCATCGTTTCAGTACCGTGCATAATTCCCCAGTGACTTTGCATTTACAGTGCGTGCGCACCCGCGACAATCTTGGTTACAGTGCGCACCAACATCGACCACAGGAATGGGCCATGACCGACAAGAGCCAGCAATTCGCCAGTGACAACTATTCCGGTATCTGCCCGGAAGCCTGGGCCGCCATGGAACAAGCCAACCAGGGTCATCAGCGCGCCTACGGCGATGATGAATGGACCCACCGCGCCGCCGACGGTTTCCGCAATCTGTTCGAAACCGACTGCGAAGTGTTCTTCGCCTTCAACGGCACCGCCGCCAACTCCCTGGCGCTGTCCTCTTTGTGCCAGAGCTACCATAGCGTGATTTGCTCGGAAACCGCCCACGTCGAAACCGACGAATGCGGCGCGCCGGAGTTTTTCTCCAACGGCTCCAAGCTGCTCACCGCCCGCACCGAAAACGGCAAGCTGACCCCGGAATCGATCCGCGAGATCGCCCTCAAGCGCCAGGACATCCACTACCCGAAACCGCGCGTAGTCACCCTGACCCAGGCCACCGAAGTCGGCAGCGTGTACACCCCGGAAGAAATCCGCGCCATCAGCGTGACCTGCAAGGAACTGGGGCTGAACCTGCACATGGACGGCGCACGCTTCTCCAACGCCTGCGCGTTCCTCGGCTGCTCACCGGCGGACCTGACCTGGAAGGCCGGCGTGGATGTGTTGTGTTTTGGCGGCACCAAGAATGGCATGGCCGTGGGTGAAGCCATCTTGTTCTTCAACCACAAGCTCGCCGAAGACTTCGATTACCGCTGCAAACAGGCCGGCCAGCTGGCGTCGAAAATGCGCTTCCTGTCCGCCCCGTGGGTAGGCCTGCTGGAAAACGACGCCTGGCTCAAGCATGCCCGCCACGCCAACCACTGCGCCCAGTTGCTGAGCAGCCTGGTGGCGGATATTCCCGGTGTGGAGCTGATGTTCCCGGTGCAGGCCAACGGCGTGTTCCTGCAACTCTCGGAACCGGCCATCGCCGCGCTGACCGCCAAGGGCTGGCGCTTCTACACCTTCATCGGTAAAGGCGGCGCACGCTTCATGTGTGCGTGGGATACCGAGGAAGAGCGTGTAAGAGAATTGGCGGCGGATATTCGGAAAGTGATGGAGGCCTGAAACGACGGGCCTTTCAGCCTCTTAGCAGAGACTGTTTGTACGTGTTTCTGACAGTATCTATCTACCCCCTGCCTTGGATAGGATCTCTGCACCCCGAACGAATGGACGCGTTCTTTCGGGGCTGACTGCCTGCCGAATAGTCGGCTGGAAATGGAAATCCGATAGAGGGCAATATCATGGAATATCAAAACAACGGCAACACCCTTCAGAGCGACGGCACCGTCAGCACTACCGTCATTGATTGGGATGAGTTCAGGAAATATGCGAAAGTCGGTGACACCATCAAAGAGCCCTCAAGGACGCTGAGGATCTACGATAAAGTCTACGAACTGACAGCATCCGGCCAACATTTCGTGGTTCATATCTACGCGCATTAACCGTTAACGCCTGAGATCCGCGCCGCAGGCTCATGACCTCCGACGCGGAACCGAAGTCTGCGACCTCATCAGATTAAAACCCGACCTTGGTACTGGCTCGCCAGGGTCGACTTACAGGGCCTTTGGCTTGAGCACTTGCCAGTCGTCGATGGGACCTCGGTTTTCAATAAAGGTACCCCCGCCGAACTTCACCGCCAGATTGTTTACGGCGTTCAAGGCGGTGGTCACGGCACCTTCCCCCCAGCCTCCCGTGAAGGACACATCATCGCCGGCCAGAATGAAGCCATCGGGACTTCCATCAAACACACCGTTCATAAACTGCGAAAACAGCAGGCGCTGGTATTCGTACTGCCCCGGCAGGTTCATTTTGAAGGCACTCAGGAAAAACGGTTGTTCTTCCCAATTGATTTCGACAAATGGATCGGTCATACCGAACTCCGCCGCAAGGTTCAACTGATGGTGGGCATACACCGAATCCAACAAGGTTGAACATACCGCCACATGGGACGGTAATGGCGCAGCGCGATCACCCAGGAACTTGATGCTGTCGTCGTTCCAGGTGTAAGACAAAAACATCCCGCTGCCTTTGTAGGGGCCTTGACTCGCAGCGTAGTCCAGCAGGTATGTGCCGCGGGTAATTCGGTCCGACAACGTCACACTCATCTTGTATTGACGATCTGCACCGACATCGGTCCAGAAAGGCCGCTGGGTCTGCGCAAATATTTTGGCCGACTGCATGTAATGGGTGTACGTAACTGCCTCCCACTCTTTTATGGACAAGAGGCTATTCATTTGGTCAAAGCGGGCGACGCCATCCATAAAACGGAATTTGTCGAGGACACGTTTGTGAGGCGTATAAACCACAGCAGCAAAGGTGTATTGACGCTCGCTTCCTCGATTATGATCAAACATCCACACATCAAATTCGCCATCCGGACGCCGTATGATCTGGCGCACTTCCTGGTTGAAAGGCTGAGCAATGACCTGGGCGGTCAGGCCCTGGACGGTAGTGCCCGCGGGCCAATAAGCCATGGGGTCGCCGAGGGCATCCGGAGCACGATTCCACAGTCGGGTAGGCAACTCGCTGGAACCGTCATACATTAGCTTGTGGTTGGTATCCAGCCCGGTATACAGCACCCGCAACACCTCCAGAAAGCAGTTCGGATAGTCGGTGTTCCATCCGCCGGTACCAAAGCCGATCTGGCCGAACAAGTCGATATCCTCACGACTCCAACCCGCCTCTTCCACCATGGCCGCGAAAAAGCTGAGATTGTCCCATCCTTTGTCCAGGATCGCGTTCCACAGGGTCTTGATCTTCGCCAGATCAGGATTGTCCCCGGACATCGCGGTTTCCATTTCAAGGAACTTGATCGGATCCTGCTCCAGGAAAACATCGAACAATTTGCTTTCGATATCTTCATATTCGGGAGGCAAGTTCTTGCCTTCGTAATAGACCTGTCGTTGTTGATAGTCGACCACTGTGCTGGGGGTTGCAGCCGACCCTGGGTTGGGAAAGTCCGCTGAATTGGCGGTCATACCCACTTTATCGAAATAGTGCATCAACGCCTTGCCGGAGACGGGAAAGCGCATAGCGCCCATTTCACAGATAACGCTGTTGGCGGAGTCTTGCGGATCGCCCGCCACATAGGAATAGAAACGCCCGCCAATACGGTCGCTGGCCTCCACCACCACCGGGTGCAAGCCCATGCGCATCGCTTCATAAGCAGCCACCAGTCCGGCCACTCCGGCACCAACAATCAGTACCTGGGTGCCCTGCTGACGTGTAGAAACACCCGCCAACGGTTTTCCATTGCTGACAGCCGAATTGAGGAACTTGGCGTAATGAAAAGGGAAGTCTGGAATAAGCGCAGTGACATCGTTGGTCAACAGGCGCGCCGCACCTTTAGAACGTGAAGGGATAGCAGACATATCAGTCATCCTTGGTGTGTCAAAGGACGTCCGCCTACGGCTTCACTGCGAAGGGCGACTACGACGAGTTCGATCCTAAGCGTAGACGCTTGTAGGAAATGTCTGCATCTAAATTGAAAATAGAAAGCGACTGCGTAAGGCAGGGCTTGCCCCATAAGGTTATGCGCCATCAGTTCAGAAATTCATGAAGTGATTATTTGCAAATGCCGATTCAATAGTTTTTTTAGTTACAAGACTCTGCGTAGTCTCACTCAATAAAAACAGACCGTGATGCCTATGAACACGCCCTCCGACCGATCGGCTGCTCCCACTTCCACCACGCTGAAAATCGAAACCCGCTCCATTGACTACGTGCCGCGCAATGAACGCCACGGTAAGGTCTGGCACCAGGCGCCGTTCTGGTTCACCGGTAACTTCGTTCTGACCACCATGGTCACCGGGTTTACCGGCGCAGCCTTGGGGCTGAGCCTGGTGTATGCCGTCCTGGCGATTGTCATCGGCGTGTGCCTGGGTACGTTCGCCATGGCGTTCCACGCCAACCAGGGCCCACGCATGGGCTTGCCGCAGATGATCCAGTCGCGGGCACAGTTCGGTTTACGCGGGGCAATCGTGCCCTTTATCGCGGTGGTCTTCGTGTACATCGGCTTCAACGTGTTCAATGTGATTCTGGCGACGGACGCCATCAATACCGTGCTGCCCGGCAGCCGTGCCCCCTGGTACGCGTTGATGATCATCCTGGCGGTGGTGATTGCCGTGATCGGCCACGACCTCCTGCACACCGTGCAGCGCTGGCTGACCTACGTGATGATCAGTGTCTTCGCCGTACTCACAGTCGCAGCCGTGACGCACCTGCAGGCCGACACGGCAGTGGCCGACGCGCACTTTTCCTGGTCGGCCTTCCTGATCCAACTTTCAGCCGCTGCGGGCTATCAGATCAGTTACGCCGTCTATGTCTCGGATTACTCGCGCTACCTGCCCCATAACACGCCGTCGCGCAGTGTCATCACCTGGACATACCTGGGGGCTGCCGGCTCGGCGCTGTGGCTGATGTCACTGGGGGCGTTTCTCGCCTCGGCGTTGCCCTCACCCGACGCCATCGGCAGCGTGCAGGCAGTAGGCAACCAACTGCTGCCGGGGTTTGGCACCTTTACCGTGCTGATTGCCGTCCCGGCGTTGGTCGGCATCATGGCCGTCAACTGCTATGGCGCGATGCTCACCGGAATCAGTGCCATTGACGGTTTTGTGCCGATCAAGCCCAGGATCAAAAGCAGAATCCTCGGGATCAGCCTGGTGGCCGCGATCATTTTTGTGATCGCCTTGTGCATCCCCGAAAGCTACCTCAGCAGCTTTAACACCTTCGTGCTGTTGATGCTGTATTTCCTGGTGCCCTGGACAGCAGTCAACCTTGCCGACTTCTACGCCGTACGAAAAGGGCGCTACGCCATCAGCGACATTTTCAACCCAGCGGGCATCTATGGCCGTTGGTCGAGCACCGGACTCGTCGCCTATTTCCTCGGCCTGGCGGCAATGGTTCCGTTTATGTCGCTGGGTTTTTATCAAGGGCCGATCAGCTTCATGTTGGGCGGCGCCGACATTGCGTTCGTCGTCGGCCTGCTGGTCTCGGCATTGGTTTACTGCGTGATGAGTCGCCAACTCGACCACGCCGCCGAGTCGCGGGCCATAAAAGCCAGTGAACAAGCGCTGGAAGGAAACGTGTCATGACTCCGTTACGCGTCGTTTGTCACCAACTGGCGCCGCGTATCGGCGATACCGATTACAATCGGGCGCTGACCGAACGTGCGATTCGTCGAGCGGCGAGTCTCAACGCCCAGTTGATCGTCCTGCCGGAGCTGATTCAGAGCGGTTACGTATTCGCCGACCGGGAGGAAGCCTACATCGCCTCCGAGACACGTGACGGTCCAACCCTGGTCCTGTGGAAAAGCCTGGCGCGGGAGCTGGGGATCATCATCGTCGCAGGGTTCTGTGAGCGTCTGAGCGCGGGACAGGTCGCCAACAGTGCCGCCCTGGTCGAACCCACGGGGCGGTTGACGGTGTATCGCAAGGCGCACTTGTGGGACCGTGAGAAACTGATCTTCACCGCTGGGGATGCGCCACCTCCGGTGATCGACACTGCCGTCGGGCGGATCGGCATGATGATCTGCTACGACTTGGAACTGCCCGAATGGGTGCGCCTGGCAGCGCTGGCGGACGCCGACCTGCTCTGCGTTCCGGTGAACTGGCCGGATGGCCCGCGCCCCGAGGGTGAACGGCCGGCAGAGATCGTGCGGGTACAGGCCAATGCGGCGGTCAACCGCATGTTCATCGCCGCGTGCGACCGCCATGGCGAGGAACGTGGCGTCAGGTGGGTGGGCGGCTCGGTCATCGTCGACGCCGATGGCTACCCGTTGGCCGGAGCAGCCTCCCACCCAGGGGAACAACCGTTGATGGCTGAACTGCCGTTGGCCGAGGCCAGGAACAAGTCAATCAGCGACCACAACCACGTTCACCAGGATCGTCGGCCCGGGCTGTACTGAGCGTCAGAACTCAATGCGCACATCACCCTTCGGCACACTGCAGCAGGATAGGATGTAGCCCTCGGCTTCGTCCTCCTCGGTGATCCCGCCGTTGTGGTCCATCTCGACCTCGCCCCCCAGCTTCATCACCTTGCATGTGCCGCAAATCCCCATGCCACAGGCTTTCGGGATCAACAGGCCGAGCTTGGCCGCCGCCGCATGCACGGTTTCGCCCGGTGCGACGCGAATGCTCTTGCCCGACGCAATGAATTCCACCTGGTGCAAATCCGCCAGATCGATTTCCGGTGCGTCGGCAGCTTGTTCGGCTTGCTCCACCGCATCGGCACGGGCTTCGGGTGGCGTGGCTCCGAAGGATTCTTCGTGGTAGCGCGCCATGTCGAAACCGGCGACTTCCAGCAGGCGCTTCACCGCGTTCATGTACGGCGTAGGCCCGCAGCAGAACACTTCGCGCTCCAGGAAGTCCGGCACCATCAGCTCGAGCATCTTGTGGTTCAGGTAACCGCGATAACCTGCCCACGGCTCACCCAACCCGTGTTTCTCGCAGATCAGGTGCAGGCTGAAGTTATCGATGCGCGACGCCATGTGCTCCAGCTCGCGGTGGTAGATGATGTCCTTGGGCGAGCGGGCGCTGTGGATAAACGTCATGTCGACATTCGCGTTGGTGTCGTAGAACCAGCGCGCCATGGACATGACCGGGGTGATCCCCACACCACCGCTGAGGTACAACACTTTCGGGCTCGGGTAATCGATGGCATTGAACAGGCCCACCGGCCCGTGCACCGCCAACTCCTGGCCTTCGTGCAGGGTGTCGTGCAGCCAGTTGGAGACCTTGCCGCCCGGCACGCGCTTGATCGTCACCGAGAAGCTGTACGGCACCGACGGCGAGCTGGAAATGGTGTACGAACGCATGATCGGCTGGCCTTCGATTTCCAGCTCCAGGGTGACGAACTGCCCCGGCTTGAAAAAGAACAGGATCGGCTGGTCGGCCATGAAGCAAAAGGTGCGCACGTCCCAGGTTTCCTGGATGACTTTGACGCAACGGACGATGTGCCGACCATTGGCCCAGGTCTGGGTCGTTACCGGATTCAGGAAATTGCTGGACATGTTCTTCTCCACCGCCGAGGTCGGCCTTATGGTGGCGATTCTGCGTAACGCGAGAACCACCCATTTACCTATCTGCGACATTCACATACTTATCGCGACCAGCCCCCATACCACGGGGGTTGCGCGTCGGGATCAGAGTGGGCCATGTCGCTCATGGATAAGGTTCGGCGCATCGGCGGCCCCACACTCGCTCCCAACACAGACGCTTTCTTTACGCCTTGCTGCAAACCTGATTAGCCACTTATCTCGGCCACACAGAATGGCCATGAGGACACACACGATGGACGTCACCGCAACTTTAAGCTTGGGCGATCCGCTGGAACCCGCACGCAAGGCCACCGCGCAGATGCTGCAAGAGCGCGAGCGCACCTTTTCGCTGCCACAGCCGTTCTACTCTGATGAGCGGTTGTTTGATATCGACATGCAGGAGATCTTCCAGAAAGAGTGGTTGATCGCCGGCATGACCTGCGAGATCCCCACCAAGGGCAACTACCTGACCCTGCAAGTGGGCAAAAACCCGATCATCGTGATCCGTGGCGCCGAAGGCGTGGTGCATGCCTTCCACAACGTGTGCCGCCACCGTGGCTCGCGCTTGTGCACCAGCGACAAGGGCAAGGTCGCCAAACTGGTGTGCCATTACCACCAGTGGACCTACGAACTGGACGGGCGCCTGCTGTTCGCCGGTACCGAGATGGGCGCCGACTTCGACATGAAGCAGTACGGCTTGAAGCCGGTGAACGTGAAGACCGCGGGTGGCTACATCTTCATCAGCCTGGCTGAGAACCCGCCGGCCATCGATGACTTCCTGTCGACACTGAACCACTACATGGAACCCTACGACATGGAGAACACCAAGGTGGCGATTCAGACCACCTTGTTCGAAAAGGCCAACTGGAAGCTGGTGCTGGAAAACAACCGCGAGTGCTACCACTGCAACGCTTCGCACCCGGAACTGCTCAAAACCCTGCTGGAATGGGATGACGTCACCGACCCGCGCGCCGACCAGGCGTTCAAGGACCACGTGGCCGCGTCTGCCGCTGCCTGGGATGCCGAGAAGATCCCTTACGCCCACGCGAGCTTCGGCTTGCGTAACCGCATCGTGCGCATGCCGCTGCTCAAGGGCACCGTGTCGATGACCCTGGACGGCAAGCAGGGCTGCGCCAAACTCATGGGTCGCATCAAGAACCCGGACCTGGGCTCGATGCGCATTCTGCACCTGCCGCACTCGTGGAACCACTGCATGGGTGACCACATCATCGTGTTCACCGTGTGGCCGATCAGCGCCCAGGAAACCATGGTCACCACCAAGTGGATCGTGCACAAGGATGCGGTCGAGGGCGTGGATTATGACGTGGAGCGCATGCGCCAGGTGTGGGACGCCACCAACGACCAGGATCGTCGCCTGGCCGAAGAGAACCAGCGCGGGATCAACTCCACCGCCTACCAGCCCGGCCCTTACTCCAAGACCTATGAGTTCGGCGTGGTGAACTTCGTGGATTGGTACAGCGAGCGCATGCTCAGCAACTTGGGTGCCGCCCCGGCGCCGTACCTCAAAGGTGTTGCCGTACACGAATAAAAAGGTGGGGCTTGCCTGCGATGGCGGTATGGGCTGATACAACGCCATCGCAGGCACCTCCCACATTAGCTTTCACCCATGATCAAAATTTGATCAACCCCCTTGCAGACCACTCGCATCCTGCCTTCCAGCCTTTCCCCAACAACTTATCCACAAAGCCACCCACAGCAATTGTGGGCAACTGCGCTATCCCCTAAAAATAAATGAAGAAAATCCGTGACTTATTCGTGCTGCCAGTTTTAACGCACAGCTGATCACTTTCTGACCAACACCGTGAAAGCCATGTAAACCGTGGCTTGTAGCGGTACGCAAACACCTTATCCACAGAAGCACCAACAGACTTTGGGGGCAACTTTGACGATGCTGTGGAAAACCGCTTCAAACCTTCATAAATCGCGGTTTACACGGGTTTTAGTCGAAAAAAATCGTGAATCGATCAGATTTTGACCAATCGAATGAAAGCCTTTATTTATAAGGGCTGCAGCCGAGAGCGAACACGTTATCCACAGAAGCGCCAACAGAGTATGGGGGCAAGTCGGCTGGGAAAAATGCACAGAGACAGGGAAAAACCCAAGTAAAAACCGTCAGTTAGCTTGGTTGTTTTTCGTACAGAGGGCTGCAGGGCTTGATTCACAGGGGCTGTGGACAACCGCGAACAGGTTATCCACAGACGGATCAACAGGGATTGTGGGTAAGCCCAAGGAACTTCAAGTATGGGGGAGCTGGCTTCCCTGCTATAGCCATTGGAATCTACACATCGTTGTAGTGAGCGGGCTTGCCCCGCGCTGGCGGCGAAGCCGCCCCAAACCAAACGACTTGGCTTTATCTGAAACTCAGCGGCGTATTTATTGGGGCGGCTTCGCCCCCCAGCGCGGGGTAAGCCCGCTCACTACAGGTACAGATACGCCAGCTCCCACAGGGGATCAGCGTACGACGCCTTCCTCAACCAGCAGCTTGAGAATGGCCTCGGCGCCCGCTTCCGGGCTGAGCCCCTTGAGCACTTGCCCACCGCCGCCGCTGGCCTTGGCCGTGGCGGCTTTCATACGATCGGCGCCGCTCTTGGCCTTGATCACCTTGAGCCGCTTGGGGCGAGGCTTGGCCGGTTGCAGCACGGCCCCTGTGTATAACGCGTCCTGCTCGACTTCAACTTCGTGAGCCGCCAGTTCACCGCGCTGCGCCGGGCCGTACGCACTTTGCCGAGGCTTGGGCGCGGCGTTATCCACGGTCGCCAGGAACGGCAAACGCACCTTCAACCGGCGCCGCTGGCCGCGTGGCAGGGCTTGCAGCACATGGGCCACGCCCGCTTCGATCGATTCAACCTGCGCCAGCCCGACAATCAGCGGCCAGCCCAACTGCTCGGCCAGCAAGAACGGCAACATGCCCGAGCCTTCACCGGTTTCGGCCTGGCTGCCAGTGAGCACCACCTGGGCACCGGCATCGCGCAAGTACTCACTGAGTACCGGCAACGCATCGCTGCCAGCCGGTTGCTCCAGTACATGTAACTCTGGCAAGCCCATGCCCAGGTAACTACGCAGTGTCGGTTCGGCGATGTTGCCGGCGTGCAGCACCTGCAACTTATCCCCAGCCATTTGCAGGCCCAGTTCGACAGCGCGCGCGTCCTGCTCGGCACGGCGCGGGCGCCCGGAGGTAGGGTGGGCACCGATGGACACCAGGCTGATTACATTCGTCGTCATGGTCATATCCTTAAGCAGCATCGCGCTTGGCGCCGTTGCGGTAGGTCTCGACCGCCGCGATCAAGGCTTGCAGTATCGCGGCGCTTTCGCCGATGACCGAGAGGTCGGCACGCTTGATCATGTCGCAGCCAGGATCCAGGTTGATCGCCACCACCTTGTCGCAGGCGCCGATGCCCTGCAGGTGCTGGATCGCCCCGGAAATGCCCACGGCCACATACACCCGCGCCGTGACCCAGGTGCCGCTGGCGCCCACCTGACGGTCACGCGCCATGAAGCCATCGTCCACCGCGACGCGGGAGGCGCCTTCGGTGGCACCCAACGCCGCAGCGGTCTGGTGGAACAGCGCCCAGTCCTTCACCCCATTGCCACCGGAGAAAATGAATTCGGCCTCGGCCATGGGAATAGCCCCCGGGTCCACCGCCACCGCGCCGAGGTCCTCGATACGCGGCAAGCTGCGCGCCAGGGCTGTGGATAACTCCACAGGCAACGCTTCGTGACGGGTTTCGCTGACGGGCTCCGCGCACTCTACGGCAGCCAGGATCAGGCGCGGCAGCGGCCGGGCCAAGTCTTCCTGGCCAGCACCGGCGCGGCCGATGCACTCGTCGCCCTTGATCTGCCACACCCGCGTGGCCGGGCGCTCCTTGAGGCTCGCGGCAAAACGTCGGCCCAGTTCGCCGCCACCGCTGCGGCTGTCCGGCAGCAACCAATGACGCGGGTTGAACTGGTTATCCACAGCGCGCAAACCTTGAACCCGTTGCTCCGGTGAATAACCGTCGAATTCGTGGCCCTCAAGCACCAGCAGACGGTCGACGCCAGCGGTGGCAAACGCACTTTCCTTGTGCTCGCCAAACACTACCGCCAGCACCGCGCCGTCGCTGCCGGCGAGTTGCCGCGCCAGGCCAAGCAGGTCGCGGTCGTGGCTGCTCAGGCGGCCGCCCACCATGTCCGGCACCACGTTGATGTAGAACGCAGGCGCAGGCACCTGATGCAGCGGCAACTGCACTTCCACCGCCGCCGTGCGCTTGGCCGCGCCGCCCTGCTGGGCACCGCTGCGGTCGATACGCTTGATGCCGTTGGGGCCGATAAAACCGACGCCGTGTACGTTCTTGCGAATGACACCGTTAGGTCCCATCCAACTGTGTTGTACCGGCTGCATGGCCGCGTGCAGCGGGTGCAAGCGATTGCGGGCGATCCATTCGGCCCGTGGGTCGCGGCGGATAATGTCGCTCATCAATGCACCTCCGCAGGTTCAAGTTTGGCCGGGGCCTTGGCCGGTGCGGCGTCTTCCAGCAACGCATCAGCCACCAACTCCGCGATGTCCTTGATCAATGGGCGCGGCTCGACCACACCTTCCAGCATCGCGGTACATTGCGGGCAGCCCACGGCCACCAGCTCGGCGCCGGTTTCGCGGATGTCGTCCATGCGCATGTCCGGGATACGCTGCTTGCCGGGAATGTCAGTAATCGGCGCCCCACCCCCACCGCCGCAGCAGCGAGAACGGAAGCCCGAGCGTTGCATCTCCTTGACCTCGATGCCCAGCGCCCGCAGCACTTGGCGCGGCGCCTCGTATTCGCCGTTGTAGCGGCCCAGGTAGCACGGGTCGTGATAGGTCACGCTGTTGCCCTTGTGCTGGCCCAGGTTCAGCGCGCCCTCGCCGATCAACTCGGCCATGAAGGTACTGTGGTGCTGCACGAGGTAGTTGCCGTTAAAGGCGCCGTACTCGTTCTTCAGCACGTGGAAACTGTGCGGGTCGCACGTGACGATGCGCTTGAAGCTGTACTTGGCCAACGTCTGGATATTGCGCGTGGCCAGCAACTGGAATGTCGCTTCATCGCCCAGACGGCGGGCTACATCACCGCTGTCGCGCTCTTCCAGGCCGAGCACGGCAAAGTCCACCTTGGCCGCTTTGAGCACTTTGACAAAGGCTCGCAGCGTGCGTTGGTTACGCATGTCGAAGGCGCCATCGCCGACCCAGAACAGCACCTCGGCACTGCCCTTGTCGCTGAGCAACGGCAGGTTCAGATCCGCCGCCCAGTTCAGGCGACCACCCGGTGCGAAACCGCCGGGGTTGTCGGTGGCGATCAAATTCTCGAGGACTTCGGCGCCCTTGTTCGGCGTGGCCCCTTTTTCCAGGGTGAGGTGGCGGCGCATGTCGACGATGGCGTCCACGTGCTCGATCATCATCGGGCACTCCTCCACACAGGCACGGCAGGTGGTGCATGACCACAGGGTCTCGGCGTCCACCAGGCCGTTGACGATCGGCTGATGCGGGTTGCCACCGTGTTCGCCCAACGGTTTGCCGCCGCCGTTAATTGATGGATAGGGGCTGCCGGCGAATTTGGCATCGGTGCCGCCGGCCAGGCCAACCACCATGTCCTGGATCAGCTTTTTCGGGTTCAGCGGCTGGCCGGCAGCGAACGCCGGGCACGCGGCTTCGCACTTGCCGCACTGCACGCAGGCGTCGAAACCGAGCAATTGGTTCCAAGTGAAATCCTTGGGTTTCTCCACGCCCAGCGGCGCGGACTTGTCGCTGAGGTCCAGCGGCTTCAAACCGGTGGAACGGCCACCGCCAAAGCGTTCGGCGCGGCGGTGCCAGGCCAGATGCAAGGCACCGGCGAAGGCGTGCTTCATCGGGCCGCCCCAGGTCATGCCGAAGAACATCTCGGACACGCCCCACAACACACCGACGCTGAGCAGCGCAGCGAGCAGCCAGCCGCCAAAATCAGCCGGCAGGATTCCAGCCACCGGCAGCGTCACCAGGAAGAAACTCACCGAGAACGCCATGAGGCTTTTCGGCAGGCGCATCCACGGGCCTTTCGACAGGCGCGACGGCGGATTGCGCCGCCGCAGGTAGACGAACGTGGCGCCGACAAACATCAGCACCGAGGCCAGCAGCAAGGCGTAGCCGAGGATGCGGTTATGCAGGCCGAAACCGTGTACGAGGATCGCCAGCAGCGCCGACAGCACAAACCCCAGCGCGGTCGCGACGTGGGTGTTGGCGATGTATTTGTCGCGGGCGACCACGTGGTGCAGGTCGACCATGTAGCGCTTGGGCATGGCCAGCAGGCCGCCCAGCAGGTCAACCTTGGAAGCGCGGCCACGGCGCCACATGTTCACCCGGCGCAGGGCGCCGAGGACGGCCAGGCCCAACGCGGCAAACAAGAGAATAGGCAGCAAGGTGTTCAACATGGTGAAGCTCCCACAGACCACACAGGTCTAATGTGAAACTGGCCTTAATGTGGGGAGGGGGCGTGCTCCCGATGGCGGCGAATCAGCCACACATGCATCAACTGACACACTGCCATCGGGAGCAAGCCCCCTCCCACATTTGGACCGAGTCCACATTATTTCGGTGTCGGGTCAGAAATCCTTGCACAAGCGCAGGGCGTCATAGATCGCAGCGTGGGTATTACGCTGCGCCACACAGTCGCCAATGCGGAACAGCAAGTACCCGTCACCCGCCTCGCTCAAGCACGGCTGCGGCTTGATCGCGAACAAGGCTTCGACGTCGATCTGGCCCTTGTTGCGCGAGCCTTCCTTGAGTGCGTAGTAGATGGCTTCATCCGGACGCACGCCGTTTTCAACCACCACCTGGTCGACCACCCGTTCCTCTTTGGCACCGGTGTATTCGTTCTCCAGCACCGCCACCAGCTTGTCGCCCTCGCGGTAGACCTTTTCCAGCATCATGTCGCCGGTCATGATCACTTCCTTGGGGTACATGCTGCGGTAGTAAGTCGGGAACGACGTACCGCCGATGGCCACGCCCGGTTTGATATCGTCGGTGACGATCTCGACCTGGCTGCCTTTGTCCGCGAGGAAATCCGCGACCGACATGCCGGTGAATTCACAGATGGTGTCGTACACCAACACGTTTTTACCCGGTGCGACCTTGCCGTCGAGCACGTCCCAACTGCTGACGACCAAGCCTTCGGCTGCGCCCCAGTGTTCGTTCTGCTCCACATTCGGGTGCCCGCCCACCGCCAGCACCACCACATCCGGGCGCAGGTCCAGGATGGTGTCGGCATCGGCCGCCACGCCCAGGCGCAGGTCGACTTTCAAACGTGCCAGCTCCAACTGGAACCAGCGGGTGATCCCGGCAATCTGATCGCGCTGTGGCGCTTTCGAGGCGGTGGTGATCTGCCCGCCGATAAACTCTTTCTTTTCGAGCAGGGTCACGTCGTGGCCACGTTCGGCAGCCACGCGTGCGGCTTCCATCCCGGCCGGGCCGGCACCGACCACCACGACTTTGCGTTTGGGTCCGGTGGACTTCTCGATGATGTGGGGCACGCCCATGTATTCACGGGAAGTCGCAGCGTTCTGGATGCACAGCACATCCAGGCCCTGGTACTGGCGGTCGATGCAATAGTTGGCGCCGACGCACTGCTTGATCTGGTCGATCTGGCCCATCTTGATCTTGGCGATCAGGTGCGGGTCGGCGATGTGTGCACGGGTCATGCCGACCATGTCCACATAGCCGCCTTCCAGAATGCGCGTGGCCTGGTTCGGGTCCTTGATGTTCTGCGCGTGCAGCACCGGGACCTTGACCACTTCCTTGATACCGGCGGCCAGGTGCAGGAACGGCTCCGGTGGATAACTCATGTTGGGGATAACGTTGGCCAGGGTGTTGTGGGTGTCGCAACCCGAGCCCACCACGCCGATGAAATCGAGCATGCCAGTGTCGTCGTAATACTTGGCGATTTGCTTCATGTCCTCGTGGGACAGGCCGTCCGGGTGGAACTCGTCGCCGCACAGGCGCATACCCACGCAGAAGTCGTCACCGACCTCGGCACGCACCGCTTTGAGGACTTCCAGGCCGAACTTCATGCGGCCTTCAAAGCTACCGCCCCACTCGTCGGTACGCTTGTTGACCCGTGGGCTCCAGAACTGGTCGATCATGTGCTGGTGCACGGCCGACAGCTCCACACCGTCCAGGCCACCGGCCTTGGCGCGCTTGGCGGCGCTGGCGTAGTTACCGATCACGCGCCAGATTTCCTCGGGCTCGATGGTCTTGCAGGTGGCACGGTGCACCGGCTCACGCACGCCGGACGGCGACATCAGGGTAGGCCAGTTGAAGCCGTCCCAACGCGAGCGACGGCCCATGTGGGTAATCTGGATCATGATCTTGGCGCCATGCTTGTGCATGGCGTCAGCCAGGTTCTGGAAGTGCGGGATGATACGGTCGGTGGACAGGTTGACCGAGCTCCACCACTCCTGCGGACTGTCGATGGCGACCACCGAGGAACCGCCGCAGATCGCCAGGCCGATGCCGCCCTTGGCTTTCTCTTCGTAATACTTCACATAGCGGTCGGTGGTCATGCCGCCGTCGGTGGCATACACCTCGGCGTGAGCGGTGCTGAGCACGCGGTTGCGGATGGTCAGTTTGCCGATCTGGATCGGCGCAAACATTGCTTCGAAAGCCATGGCACGGTCCTCGGCTTACAACGGCTTGACGGTGAACAGGCCGTCATCGTGGCCCTCTTCGGAGCCTCCGTAGACTTGTTCGGCGACGGTGCGGATCTTGCTTCCGCGCGCTTCGAGAATCTGGTCCATCGCGCCGGCAAACCAGCCAGTGAACATGTAGTCCACTTTGCGCCCGACCTTGCCGTACACGTAGACGAACGCCGAGTGTTCGAGCTTGACGCTGGCGGTGCCTTTGTCGAGGTCGATGTCTTGGATCTTGAACAGGCCCCAGCCGCGTTGCGACAGGCGCTTCATGTAATGCTCGAACACCGCGACGCCTTCCAGGCCGTGGCACTCGGCTTCTTTTTCACACCAGTGCCAGGCGGATTTGTAGCCGGCCTTGTAGAGGATCTCGGCATAGGCGTCGGCGCCCAGCACTTCTTCGATGCCGATGTGGTTATTCACGAAAAAATGACGTGGCACGTACAACATCGGCAGGGCGTCGGAAGTCCAGACACCGGTTTCGCTGTCAACTTCGATAGGCAATTGCGGGGCGATCTTGGCCATGGAAACTTAACTCCAGAAAATTCTTGGTAGTGCCCCCGACGCGAACGGCCGGGGGAGAAATGCGGTGGCTTATTCGCCCCAGACGTCCTTGAGCACGTTGACCCAGTTCTCGCCCATGATCTTGCGCACCACGCGCTCAGGATGGCCGCGCTTGAGCAGGGTCTCGGTGAGGTTGGGGAACTCGCCCACGGTGCGGATGCCCAGCGGGTTGATGATCTTGCCGAAGCTGGTCAGGCGGCGTGCGTAGCCCTTGTCATGGGTCAGCATTTCGAAGAAATCCTGGCCATGGCCCTGGGTGAAGTCGGTGCCGATGCCGATCGCGTCTTCACCGACGATGTTCATGGTGTATTCGATGGCTTCGGCGTAGTCGTCGATGGTCGAATCGATGCCCTTGGCCAGGAACGGCGCGAACATGGTCACGCCGACAAAGCCGCCGTGGTCAGCGATGAACTTCAGCTCTTCATCGGATTTATTGCGCGGGTGCTCTTTGAGCCCGGACGGCAGGCAGTGCGAATAGCACACCGGTTTCTTCGATTCGAGGATGACTTCTTCGGACGTCTTGGAGCCCACATGGGACAGGTCGCACATGATGCCGACGCGGTTCATCTCGCCGACCACCTCACGGCCAAAGCCCGACAGGCCGCCATCACGCTCGTAGCAACCGGTGCCGACCAGGTTCTGGGTGTTGTAGCACATCTGCACCACACCGACGCCGAGCTGCTTGAAGATCTCGACGTAGCCGAGCTGGTCTTCGAAGGCATGGGCGTTCTGGAAGCCGAAAATGATGCCGGTCTTGCCCTGTTCCTTGGCTTTGCGGATGTCCGCGGTGGTTTTCACCGGGATCACCAAGTCACTGTTCTCACGGATCAGGGTCTGGCTGGCCACGATATTGTTGATGGTGGCCTGGAACCCTTCCCACACCGACACCGTGCAGTTGGCAGCCGTGAGGCCACCTTTGCGCATGTCTTCGAACAGGTCGCGGTTCCACTTGGCAATAATCAGCCCGTCGATAACGATGCTGTCGGCGTGCAATTCGGCTGGGCTCATCAGGCGTCCCCTTATTGGCGATTCATGCGCCGAATCGTCTGCCGGCGCTTTGGGGCCAGCATATGCCCAGGGGCCGACGGAGCCGGGTGCAAAAACGACAGGGGAATTGCCGAAAGCGTCAATCCACGACAAAGGCTGTTAAGAGAGGTCTGACTGGCGACTGTTCATTGTCTTACGCTTGAGCCAGAATTCCCGCATCACCTGATATGAGACGGCGCAATGAAATCGATTTTCCTGGCTTTGGCACTCATCGCAACCGGCGTTCACGCGGCCGAAGACACCGATAGCACGCCGTGCGACGGCATCGAAAACGACAAGCAAACCCTGGAATGCGCCTCTTACAACAAAACCACCGCTGAGCAACTGCTCAAGGATAACTATCAGGGCCTGCTGGAACGCATGGGTTCGACCTATGGCAGCGACAAGACCAAACTGGCCGACATTACCGCTCGTCTGAAGGATGCGCAGCAGAAGTGGGAGAAATTGCGCGATGCCGATTGCGCCGTGGATACGTTCCCGGCCGTGAACGGCACCAAGGCCTATGCGATTGCGCAGAATGATTGTTTGGCGCGAATGAGTGATGAGCGGTCGGAGTTTTTGGAATCGATTGGGCAGGAGTGACGGCTAGAAGGCTTTCCATATTGAGTTGAAGGCCATTTGCAGATGATCACGCTGAATTTTGTCGATATGGAGGTCCGCGCAATGCTGGCTCCACTTCGACAAGGCCTCCATGGTCTGCTCGATGTAAAGCTCGGGTTCGAGAAAGCTGAAGGGTTCACAGACCTTCCTGATTGCCTGGCGTGATGGCTGGCCCGTACCTGCAAAGGCACAGGTATGTTCATTCCCGCGACCGCTGGTATTGGCAAACGTCAGGTCATAAGCTGGCGCCATCTGCCAGCCAGCCGAGGAGCCGAAGAACGAGAAGTTTTTCGCGTGATCGTCGCGATTGTGAGCCAACGCATTGAAGACCATCAGCCGAGCCATTTTCTGCACATCACCGGCGTTTTGGGTGATGGCGAAGGTCAGGCGCAACAGGTCGCCGTAGTCAAGGCTGGGCATGCGGAAATCGGCATACAGGATCGCCGCGCAGGTCAGCATATGGCGCTTGATGTGACCGGTTCGGTCAAAGCGTCGAGTGTTGAAAAAACGCTCTAGTCCGGTATCCGTCTGTACCTCGAGCAGGCTTGAATCCGAGACTTCGACCCCCGCGTTACGAGCGATCTCGGCGTAGGCTTGTTCGATAGCGCCACTGTCGCGATGCTCGCCCTGACTGCGGAATTTGATCAACCAGTGTTCATAGCCTTCAGGCATCTCACCAAATGAAGAAATGGCCTGCTGCTTGTCGGTCGAGAGCCCAATGACTGCCTTTGGCCGCGCACCACCGGGAGAGCCTCCCGCCAGGCGCAATGACTCGATCACCTCGTGCGTTTCGCCAGACAATACGTTTTGCGAAGCGTGGTAAAGGGACGCCAGATCCAGCTCGCCTTGCTCTGAATCTTTCTCGAGCATCGGCCTATACTCAAGCGCCCCCATGCCCCGATTGCCCATATAGGCCAGCCGGTCCAATGGGCGTATCGCACGCCGTTCAATTCCCAATTTCATGCGAAAGAAACGGTCCATCAGCAACAGCCCCCAGCCATCGGGCAACGAATCGCTGAACGCCCCCGGCAGGCCACCGAAAAGTAACTCGTCAGCTGCCAACTGAGGTGTGGAAGAAAAGTCCATGTACAACGGCGCCAGGTTGAAGCCGTTCGCCAACCAACTCGGATCATACGAAAAATAAATCCCCCTGCCGGGTGCATCCACCAGCTCACCGACGTGTGAGCCTTGCAACATAACGTGCAGTGCGGAGACTGTTTTCATCGACGCCCTCGAAGCCTGGTTTGACTTTTCAATTCCTGGAGACTGATCGGCGGCGGCGCACTGAACAGATTCGCCATTTGCGCCCCTACCCCCAGGCTCATCGCGATCAGCAGTAAGGCATCAAGGGAAACCTTTCCGGTCGTTTCAAAGCGCTTGAGCGTGGACTCGGCCACTCCCGACTGGGCTGCCAAGGCTCGGCGAGAAAGGTTCTTGCTCAGCCGCAGTGCCTTGGCATTTCCAGCGATCTGCAAAGCAATCTCGCCGGGGGCGTAGAGAATATGGGTAAGGGCCATGGTCCGACCTCAAATGAGTGTTAGCAAGTGTAGCACCCGCAGGAAGCCCACATAAAATAATGGACAACCTGCTATCCATGAATATGTTTTTCTTAGCATAAGAGACAACCTGGTATCTCTTATTAAAATATAAATCTGACCTGGATTGCCGCGCCTTTGACCCCCCTCGAAAGGTGCGCGACCATCTGCGCCATCTCACGTCCTTCAAGGCTAAACCATGAAAACCTGCGGCATCGAAATCAAAGGCAGCGAAGCCATCATCGCCGTCGCCTCCCTGGACAACCAGGCGCTGACCCATGTCGCCCTGGCGACCAAGAAAATCGCGCTGGACGACGACGATGAGGCCGCCAACGTCAAAGCCTTCGCCACCCAGGTGAAGGCGTTTGTGCAGGAAAATGCCATCGAGCGCATCGCCATCAAGAAGCGCAGCAAGAAAGGTGAGTTTGCCGGTGGGCCGACCACGTTCAAGATTGAAGGGGTATTTCAGTTGCTGGACGGTGTTGAGGTGACGCTGTTGTCGCCGCAGACCATCAATGCACAGAACAAGAAGCACACCTTTGACTTGCCGGTGACGCTGAACAAATATCAGCATGAGGCGTACAAGGCGGCGTGTTCGGCACTGGTCAAGAAATAAGCCACACCCTATATCAATGTGGGAGCTGGCTTGCCTGCGATGGCGGTGTATCAGCCAGCATCTACAGCGCTGCCCCACCGCTATCGCAGGCAAGCCAGCTCCCACATGTGCTCAGCGTTTGATTCAGTTAAGTGCTCGGCGCCGGTGCTGCAGCCAATCTCCGAAGGATTTGTCCTCCAGGGCATAGCCACCCCGGCTCGACTTCCATACCAGCTCTTTATCACGCAGGGCATCGATACAGGCCTGGATGGTCTGGGTGCCCGGCACTACGTCGCTGCCCATGTCTTCCAACGCCTTGCTGACGGCCGTGATGGTGCTGTCGGTAAACGGCGCGAACGGTTCGTTGTTCTGGGAGCGCTCCACCATCACTTCCAGCACCGCACGCTGGGGAATGGTGAGGGCGTTCCAGGCACTTTCGAATTCGGTCCAAACTCCGGCGCGCAGCAGTTCGGCGCGACTGTGCAGCAGTTGGCCGAGATTGCTCGCCTCCCCCAGTTCCAATGCCACTTCACCAATAATGGTGCGCAACATTTCCGGGCGACGGCCCACCAGCTCGAACGCTTCATCGATGTCGGCCGCATTGAACTGGTTGGTCTTGGCCAGAAGGCCGTTGAGGTACACGGTGTAGGCCTGTGTGAATGCTTTGCCCAACAGTGGAAATGGCGTGATGCTGGACCCGAAGAACGGCTGGCTTTTACCTAATACCAGATGGGCAAGCTTGTCGCGATTGGACCCCGTGAACACCAGGCGCAACCCGCTGCCCTCGCCTTCACGACCTTGGTTGAGCTGGTCCCGGGCGGCCTTGAGGGCAAACATCGCGTTAACACCCGCTTCGGTGGTGAGCGCGTGCTGGGCTTCGTCGATCACCAGCACGACGGTTTTCTCGGCAGCGCTGTGAAGCAGCTCCAGCGCTTGCGTCAGTGTCGCGCCTGCAGGCAATTGCGGCTTGGTGAAATCCCAGGACAAGGTGCGCAGGAAGCTGAGCTTTTCGATGCCGATATTTTTGGCCAGTTTGCGGATGCCCTTTTCAAAGGGCACCAGGGCACCGGCAATGGCACTGGAGATCAGGTCGGCGGGGTCTTTTTCCTTGTCGGCCCACAGGTCGACATACACCGCCAGCCAACCACGTGCCTGGCATTCAGGAACAAGGTCCTCACGCAAAAAAGTACTTTTGCCCGTGCGACGCGGCGCCGCGAGAAATAGGCCAGAGGTGAAATCCTGAATACCGGCCCCCACCAGGCCATCGGCAATGCTGCTTGCCAGGTCGGGACGGCGGAATACAAAGCCGCTGTTCTTGGACATGCTTTTATACTCAATTATGGAAAGGACTATAAATTATAGTAACGAGTATAATTGACTATAATCAGCCGTCAAACCACCTCCCGTCGCCGATCCTCCCTCGGACACTTGGCAAACCTCGCCCGATAACTCCTAGTGAAATACGACGGCGACTCAAACCCACAGGCAATGCTCACCTCCAGCACGCTCAAATCGCTCTGGCGCAGCAGCTGCCGGGCTTTCTCCAGGCGCAGGCCGAGGTAGAAGTTGCTCGGTGTGTCGTTCAGATGCAGGCGAAACAGGCGCTCCAATTGCCGCCGGGTGACTTTGATCGCCTCGGCCAAGGCCAATGTGCTCAGCGGCGGCTCGGTGTGTTGCTCCATCTCGCCGATCACTTGCACCAGTTTCTTGTTGTTGATGCCGTAGCGCGTGGCGATCTGCATGCGCTGGTGGTCTTTGCGCGGGCGGATACGGCTGAGCACGAATTGTTCGGAGACCTGGATCGCCAGGTCCGGGCCATGGGCCTGGGCGATCAGGTCGAGCATCAGGTCGATGGAGGCTGTACCGCCAGCGCAGGTGATGCGGCGGCGGTCGATTTCGAAGAGTTCCTGGGTCACTGTGAGCTGCGGATAGGATTCCTTGAACGCGTCGATAGCTTCCCAGTGCAGGGTCAGGCGATGGCCCTCGAGCAGGCCGGCTTCAGCGAGTACGCAGGCGCCGGTGTCGATGGCGCCGAGGGTCACGCCGTCGTGGTCGAGGCGGCGTAGCCAGTGCTCCAGGGCGGGTGTGGCGAACTGCAACGGTTCGAAGCCCGCCACCACCAATAACGTCGCACCCTTTTTCAGCGGTTCCAACGCGGCGTCGGCGTTGACCGACATGCCATTGCTCGCCAGCACCGCGCCGCCATCGGCGCTCAGCACGTGCCAGCGGTACAACTCGCCACGGAAGCGGTTGGCCACCCGCAGCGGTTCGACCGCGGAGATAAAGCCGATGGCCGAGAAGCCCGGCATCAGCAGAAAGTAGAAATCCTGGGACATGGTGGCGCTCTCGTCGGACGGGCAGCGTGGCACTGTGATACTCCCGTTATCGGGTGGATTCAAGGGGGCAGGTCGCTGCAGTGCAAGAGCGGGTCGCCGCCGTGCGTTTTGTCGCCCCTAAAGCTACGTAACGTGATCCCACGGCGCACAAAGACGCCGGACCCCACAATAACGACCTGCCGAGGGATCCACCATGAACCGACTGATTCGCCGCTGCGTGCTCGCACTCAGCGCCAGCGCCATCTTGAGCACCCACGTAATGGCCGCCGATGCGGCGTCCTGCCAGAACGTGCGCATGGGCGTGGTGAACTGGACCGACGTAATCGCCACCAGCGCCATGACCCAAGTGTTGCTCGACGGCCTCGGCTACAAGACCAAACAGACCAGCGCCTCCCAGCAAATCATCTTCGCCGGTATCCGCGACCAGCGCCTGGACCTGTTCCTGGGCTACTGGAACCCGCTGATGACCCAGACCATCACGCCGTTCGTCGACGCCAAGCAAGTCAAGGTGCTGGACAAGCCCAGCCTGGAAGATGCCCGCGCCACCCTCGCCGTGCCGACTTACCTGGCGGACAAAGGCCTGAAAACCTTCGCCGACATCGCCAAGTTCGAGAAAGAGCTGGGCGGCAAGATCTACGGCATCGAGCCAGGCTCGGGCGCCAACACCCAGATCAAGGCGATGATCGCCAAGAACCAGTTCGGCCTGGGCAAGTTCCAGTTGGTCGAATCCAGTGAAGCCGGCATGCTCGCCGCCGTCGACCGCGCGGTTCGCCGCAAGGAAGCCGTGGTGTTCTTCGGCTGGGCGCCGCACCCGATGAACGTCAACGTCGCCATGACGTACCTCACCGGCAGCGACGACGCCCTGGGCCCGAACGAAGGCATGGCGACCGTGTGGACCGTGACCGCGCCAACCTACGCCGAACAGTGCCCCAACGTGCACAAACTGCTGACCAACCTGACCTTCACCGCCGCCGACGAGAGCCGGATGATGCAGCCGTTGCTGGATCACAAGGACGCCCTCGAGTCCGCCAAACAGTGGCTCAAGGATCACCCGCAGGACCAGGCGCGCTGGCTGGAAGGGGTGACCACCTTCGACGGCAAACCGGCGGCAGCCAACCTGCAATTGACCAGCAAGTAACCCCCTTTCAATCACCGCTTCGCGGTCACTTTCGACCGCGAACGGCATCGCCACGCCCTTGAAATCACGCCTGTAAGGAACCGCCTCATGAACCACGACGTCATCATCACCTGCGCACTCACCGGTGCTGGCGACACGACCAGCAGAAGCCCGCACGTGCCGGTCACCCCGAAACAAATCGCCGCCGCCGCCGTGGAAGCCGCCAAGGCCGGTGCCACCGTGGTGCATTGCCACGTGCGCGACCCCGAAACCGGCAAGTTCAGCCGCGACGTCGCCCTGTACCGCGAAGTGATGGAGCGCATCCGTGAGGCCGACATCGACATCATCGTCAACCTCACCGCCGGCATGGGCGGCGACCTGGAGATCGGCGGCGGCGAGCACCCGATGGAATTCGGCCCCAACACCGACCTGGTCGGCCCGCTGACTCGCCTGGCCCACGTGGAAGAGCTGCTGCCGGAAATCTGCACCCTCGACTGCGGCACGCTGAACTTCGGCGATGGCGACACCATTTACGTGTCCACCCCGGCGCAGCTGCGGGCGGGTGCCAAACGCATCCAGGCATTGGGCGTGAAAGCCGAGCTGGAAATATTCGACACCGGCCACCTGTGGTTCGCCAAACAGATGATCAAGGAAGGCCTGCTGGACGACCCGCTGTTCCAATTGTGCCTGGGCATCCCGTGGGGCGCGCCGGCCGACACCACCACCATGAAAGCCATGGTCGACAACCTGCCCGCCGACGCTGTGTGGGCCGGCTTCGGCATCGGCCGCATGCAAATGCCAATGGCCGCACAAGCGGTGTTGCTGGGCGGCAACGTGCGGGTCGGCCTGGAAGACAACCTGTGGCTGGACAAAGGCGTGCTCGCCACCAACGGCCAACTGGTGGAACGCGCCAGTGAAATCCTCAGTCGCCTGGGTGCACGGGTCATGACCCCGGCCGAAGGCCGCATCAAGATGGGTTTGACCAAACGCAGCTAATCAAAACGGTGGGAGGGGGCAAGCCCCCTCCCACAAGGGATCACCGAACTCTTTAGGACGTCGCCATGAGCTTTATCACTGAAATCAAAACCTTCGCCGCCCTCGGCAGCGGCGTTATCGGCAGCGGCTGGGTGGCTCGCGCCCTGGCCCACGGCCTGGATGTGGTCGCCTGGGACCCCGCGCCCGGCGCCGAAGCGGCGCTGCGCAAGCGCGTCGCCAACGCTTGGGGCGCCCTGGAAAAACAAGGCCTGGCACCGGGCGCATCCCAGGACCGCCTGCGCTTTGTCGCGACCATCGAAGCGTGCGTGAAAGACGCCGACTTCATCCAGGAAAGCGCACCGGAGCGCCTGGAACTCAAACTGGATCTGCACAGCCAGATCAGCGCCGCAGCCAAGCCGAACGCGTTGATTGGTTCTAGCACTTCGGGCTTGTTGCCAAGCGAGTTCTACGAAGGTTCGACCCACCCCGAGCGCTGCGTGGTCGGGCACCCGTTCAACCCGGTCTACTTGCTGCCGCTGGTGGAAGTGGTGGGCGGCAAGCACACTGCGCCAGAGGCGATCCAGGCGGCGATCAAGGTGTATGAATCACTCGGCATGCGCCCGCTGCATGTGCGCAAGGAAGTGCCCGGCTTTATCGCTGACCGCCTGTTGGAAGCGCTATGGCGCGAGGCGCTGCACTTGGTCAACGATGGTGTGGCCACCACCGGCGAGATCGATGACGCGATCCGCTTCGGCGCGGGCCTGCGCTGGTCGTTCATGGGCACCTTCCTCACCTATACCCTGGCGGGTGGTGATGCCGGCATGCGGCATTTCATGGCGCAGTTCGGTCCGGCGCTGCAGTTGCCGTGGACCTACCTGCCGGCGCCGGAACTGACCGACAAGTTGATTGACGATGTGGTCGACGGCACCAGCGATCAACTGGGCAAGCACAGTATTTCTGCGCTGGAGCGCTATCGTGATGATTGCCTGCTGGCGGTGCTGGAGGCGGTGAAAACCACTAAGGCCAAACACGGCATGAACTTCGCCGAATAACGGAAACCCTGACATGCCCGCACTCACCACCTACACCACCCAGGTCCACCCCGATTGGGTGGACTACAACGGCCACTTGCGCGACGCGTTCTACCTGCTGATCTTCAGCTACGCCACCGATGCATTGATGGACACCCTGGGCCTGGACAGTGAAAACCGCGAAGCCAGCGGCCACTCGCTGTTCACCCTGGAGCTGCACCTGAACTACCTGCACGAAGTGAAACGGGGCGCCGACGTCGAAGTGCATACGCAACTGATCGCGCACGATGCCAAGCGCCTGCACCTCTATCACAGCCTGCATCTTGTGGGTGAAGAACGGGAGCTGGCGGGCAACGAACAGATGCTCTTGCACGTTGACCTCGCCGGCCCGCATTCGGCGCCGTTCACCGAGGCCACGCTGGAAAAACTCGCGGCCATCAGCGCTGAACAGGCTGACCTCGCGCGCCCCGCACTCCTTGGCCGAGTGATAGGGCTGCCACCGTCGCAGGCAAAAAAAGCCCCGATCAAGCCGTGACAGGATCGGGGCAGAGTGCTTTGTGTGGCGTGACATCCCGAGGGTGACCAAACCTTCAAGTTGCTTGCCTGGCGTTCAGTGTGCCTATTACTTCTACCGGTCAATGCCTCGAAAACGACCTGTTCATAGCCATCTGAGGCATTCGTGCAATCTGCCCTTGCCGACCGGTTGAGCGGCTACCAGAATCCCTGTCAGACCCCGCTCCCTTCACCAGGATAAACGTCATGATGCATGCGGATTTGATTGACCAGGATGACCTGCTGGGCCAACTGCGCTCGCTGGGTTTCGACGTGTCCAGCGGCGCCACCGCCGAACAGGCTTGCGAGTGCGCGGTGCGCGGTTTGAACGAAGCACGGGCCAGGGCGCTCAAGGGCATGGTTGAGCAGATGTACAGCGGCAGTGCGACGATTTTGCCGGCAGTGAGGCAGGCGATCGATAAGCAGTTGTTGCCGGCACTGGTGCAGTTCAGGCAGAACTCTGGCGCCTGATAGATTGCTATCGGGGGCGAGCCCCCTCCCACAGGTTGATGTGTGAACACAGTCAAAGGTGGGAGGGGGTTTGCTCCCGATGCAGACGACTCGGTCTACAGCCGTACGCTGGCAAACGTCGACTCATTACGCGCCTGGCTCAACGCCGACATCGGCCCCGACAACGGTGACAACACCAGCGCCTGCGGAATCGGCATCATCGCCACTTGCTGGGTGGTGTTGGAGCCTACACGCTCATCCCGTGGCGGAATGCCGAAGTATTCGCGGTAGCACTTGGAGAAGTGCGGTGTAGAGACAAACCCACACACCGATGCCACTTCGATGATCGACATCGGCGTTTGCTTGAGCAACTGCCGCGCACGGATCAGGCGCAATTTGAGGTAGTAGCGTGACGGCGAACAATGCAGGTATTTCTGGAACAAGCGCTCCAACTGGCGACGGGACACGGCGACGTACACGGCCAGTTCATCCAGGTCGATCGGCTCTTCCAGGTTGGCTTCCATCAGCGCCACGATTTCCTGCAGCTTGGGCTGGTTGGTGCCGAGCATGTGCTTGAGCGGCACCCGCTGGTGATCCTGTTCGTTGCGAATGCGTTCGTACACAAACATCTCGGAGATGGCGGCCGACAGTTCGCGACCGTGATCGCGGCTGATCAGGTGCAGCATCATGTCCAGCGGCGCAGTGCCGCCAGAGCTGGTGAAGCGGTTGCGGTCGAGGGTAAACAGGCGTGTGCTCATTGCCACGCGGGGGAAGGCTTCCTGCATCGACGCCAGGCATTCCCAGTGCACGCTGCAATCAAAACCGTCGAGCAAACCGGCGCAGGCCAGGGCCCAACTGCCCGTGCACACCGCACCCAGGCGACGGGACTGGCGCGCCTGGCTTTGCAGCCACGACACATGTTCACGGGTAACGGTGCGCTGGATACCCACGCCGCCGCACACGATCACCGTGTCCAGGGCCGGGGCTTTGTGCATGGAGGCATCGGGGGTGATTTGCAGACCGTCGCTGGCCCACACTTGGTTTCCATCGACGCTCAAGGTCGTCCAGCGGTACAGCTCACGGCCGGACAACTGGTTGGCCATGCGCAGCGGTTCGACTGCGGACGCCAGGGAAATCAGCGTGAAATTGTCCAGCAGCAAAAAGCCGATGGATTGAGGCGCACGGTTCTGGGGTTGAGCCCCTGAGTTGAACGACGTCATCGCGGTATCTCCTCACACAAAGCGGGTGGTGGCCTCAGGCGAGGCTCTTGTTATTGCGCTCAGCCTAAGGAAGGCGACGCTTTGGATTGATAGAGCAAATGCCATGCCTAAAATTGAATGGCCATTCAATAACTCCTGAAAACGACCTGATGACGCGTCTATATAAGCCCGCGCAGGAAGTGCGGGATATGACCTGAAAAGGACGTCAGAGCGAGCCTGCTCAAGCTGTGTGAGCAGTTCGGTAGCACTTGTGGGAAGGCGCTTTGAGGGCGTGGGAAACGTCTGTCACCACACGCACAGGTGACGGGTGGTCGAGAGTAAAATCGTTCGCAAGCTACTTATCTATTTGCGACGCGCCAAAAGGTGGCGCTTTTCGCTCCGGCGCTCACTACACAGTCTTCAACACTCTACTGCGCTGACCGCCAGCCCACCCCGCGATGTCTCTTTGTACTTGTCATGCATATCCGCCCCGGTATCCCGCATGGTGCGGATCACCCGATCCAGGGAAATAAAGTGCTGGCCGTCGCCACGCAAAGCCATTTGCGCCGCATTGATCGCCTTCACCGCTGCAATGGCATTGCGCTCGATGCACGGCACTTGCACCAGCCCACCCACGGGGTCGCAGGTCAGGCCCAGATTGTGCTCCAGGCCGATTTCGGCGGCGTTGCACAGTTGCTCCGGCGTGGCGCCAAGGATCTCCGCCAGCCCGGCGGCAGCCATGGCGCAGGCCGAGCCCACCTCCCCTTGGCAGCCGACTTCGGCGCCGGAAATCGAGGCGTTTTTCTTGCACAGGATGCCGACCGCCGCCGCGCCGAGCAGGTAGTCGACCACGTTGGCTTCCGTCACCTCCTCGCTGAATTTCATGAAGTAATGCAGCACCGCCGGAATAATCCCCGCCGCACCGTTGGTGGGTGCCGTGACCATGCGCCCACCGGCCGCGTTTTCCTCGTTCACCGCCAGGGCGAACAGATTGACCCATTCCATCGCGCTCAAGGTCGAGCCGATCACATTCGGCTTGCCCAATTCCTGCAAACTGCGGTGCAGCTTGGCGGCGCGGCGGCGCACGTTCAGGCCGCCGGGCAGGATGCCTTCGTGCTTGAGGCCCTGCTCCACGCAATCCTGCATGGCGCGCCAGAGCTTCATCAGGCCACTGCGGATTTCTTCTTCCGAGCGCCAGGTTTTTTCGTTGGCCAGCATCAATTCGGCCACGCGCAGGTTGTGGGTCTTACACAGCTGTAACAGCTCCACCGCGCTGGAAAAATCATAGGGCAACTCGGTGCGGTCCATATCGGCCACGCCGCTTTGCGCCTGGGCCTCATCCACCACAAAGCCGCCCCCCACCGAATAGTAGGTGTCGCGGTGCAACTCACCGTTATCGTCGTACACCACCAAGGTCATGGCGTTGGGGTGGAAGGGCAGGTTTTCGTCCAGCAGGCGCATGTCACGGGCCCACACGAACGGCACGGGCAAGCGTCCGTCCAGCAGCAGGGTGTCGGTCTCGCGCAGGGTGTGGATCCGCAGGCCGATTTGCGCCGGATCGATCGCGTCCGGCCACTCGCCCATCAGGCCCATGATGGTGGCCGTGTCGCTGCCGTGGCCGATGCCCGTGGCCGACAAGGAACCGTAGAGCTGAACTTCAACGCGCCGAACCTGTTCCAACAGTTCACGTTCACGCAGTGCTTGAACGAACAACGCCGCGGCGCGCATGGGGCCGACGGTGTGAGAACTCGAAGGCCCGATGCCGATCTTGAACAGGTCGAAAACGCTGATAGCCATTGCCGTGAAACTCCTCGGTGAGTACGGGCCAGGCACCAAGGAGCTGCTACGCTCAGATCGCCCAGATGGCGGCATCATCAAGCTTTTATCCGCCCTCACGGCGTCTCACACCGACGTAACCATGCTCACCAGCGCCGCCCGTGCGCAATCACCTGTTTTGGCCGTTTTTGGCGGTGCAGATGGGCAAAAACTGCAGTTTTGCCTTGGGAAAAACCTGTAAGCGACGTCACCGACACTGGATGCGACCCTGCCTGTACTGGATACGACGCCCCCTGTAGGCGTCAGATTTTCACTGGTACATGATCAGTCTCGACTCGTTTGCAAGGCACCGTGCCAGAGCTGTTGTCGCACGCACCAACCGCAACACTTATAAAGCGCGGCGAAGGCCGCCAGAAAAAACACAGGAGTCTAGCCCCATGAAAGCTTCACCCTCGTTGTTGTTGGCCGCCATGCTGAGTCTGCCAGTCCTGGCGCACGCTGCAGAACCGGCACAATGTCAGACCGTCAACTTCTCCGATGTCGGCTGGACCGACATCACCGTCACTACCGCGACCACCAGCGAAGTCCTCAAGGGCCTGGGCTACAAGCCGCGCACCACGATGATTTCGGTACCGGTGACCTACAAGTCCCTGGCCGACGGCAAGAACATGGACATTTTCCTCGGCAACTGGATGCCGACCATGGAAAACGACATAAAGCAGTACCGTGATGCCGGCACCGTGGAAACCGTGCGCGCCAACCTGGAGAACGCCAAGTACACCCTCGCGGTCCCGGAAGCGCTGTACAACAAAGGCCTGAAGGACTTCGCCGATATCGCCAAATTCAAGGATGAGCTGGGCGGCAAGATCTACGGCATCGAGCCGGGTAACGACGGCAACCGCACCATCCAGACCCTCATCGACAAAGACGCCTTCGGCCTGAAAACCGCCGGTTTCAAAGTCGTCGAGTCCAGCGAAGCCGGCATGCTCTCCCAGGTTGAACGTGCCACCAAGCGTGACCAGGCCATCGTGTTCCTCGGCTGGGAACCGCACCCGATGAACACCCGCTTCAAGATGAAGTACCTGACCGGGGGTGACGATTCGTTCGGCCCCAACTACGGCCAGGCCACCATCTACACCAACACCCGCAAGGGCTACACCCAGGAATGCAGCAACGTGGGTCAGTTGCTGAAAAACCTGTCGTTCACCCTGAACATGGAAAGCACCCTGATGGGTAACGTCCTGGACGACAAGATGAAGCCCGACGCCGCCGCCAAGGCTTGGCTGAAGAAGAACCCGCAAGTCCTCGACACTTGGCTCGCCGGTGTCACTACCGTTGACGGCAAACCCGGTCTGGAAGCCGTAAAAGCCTACCTCGACAAGTAACGCAGCTGACCCCGGGCCGGTGCGCTGGCCCGGGATGTTTTCCCCTTCGCATGTGGACATTCACTACCATGCTGACTGAACAGAAAATCCCACTAGGCCAGTACATCGCTGCCTTCGTCGAATGGTTGACCCAACACGGCGCCAACTACTTCGACGCAATCGCATCGACACTGGAAACGATGATCCACGGCGTGACGTTTGCGCTGACCTGGTTCAATCCGCTGGCATTGATCGGTCTGATTGCGCTGCTGGCTCACTTTATTCAACGTAAATGGGGACTGACTGTTTTTGTCATCGCCTCCTTCCTGCTGATCCTGAACCTGGGGTACTGGCAGGAAACCATGGAGACCCTGGCGCAAGTGCTGTTCGCCACCCTGGTCTGCGTGGTGATCGGTGTGCCGCTGGGCATTGTTGCCGCGCACAAGCCGATGTTCTACACCCTGATGCGGCCGGTGCTCGATCTGATGCAGACCGTACCGACCTTCGTCTACCTCATCCCTACCCTGACCCTCTTCGGGCTGGGTGTGGTGCCTGGGCTGATTTCCACGGTGGTGTTCGCGATTGCCGCGCCGATCCGCCTGACCTACCTGGGTATCCGCGATGTACCACAAGAGTTGATGGACGCCGGCAAGGCCTTTGGCTGCTCGCGCCGTCAGTTGCTCTCGCGCATTGAACTGCCCCACGCCATGCCGAGCATCGCCGCCGGCATTACCCAATGCATCATGCTGTCGCTGTCGATGGTGGTAATCGCGGCCCTGGTGGGCGCCGATGGCCTCGGCAAGCCGGTGGTCAACGCACTCAACACCGCCGACATTGCCCTGGGCTTCGAAGCCGGCCTGGCGATCGTGTTGCTGGCCATCATGCTCGACCGCATCTGCAAACAACCCGACGCTAAAGTAGGGGGTGATGCATGAGCATTATCCGATTCGACAATGTCGACGTGATCTTCTCCAAAGACCCACGCGAAGCGCTCAAGCTGCTGGACCAGGGCATGAGCCGTAACGAGATACTGAAAAAGACCGGGCAGATTGTCGGCGTTGAAAAGGCCAGCCTGGACGTTGAGAAAGGCGAAATCTGCGTGCTGATGGGCCTGTCCGGCTCCGGCAAGTCCAGCCTGCTGCGTTGCATCAACGGCCTCAACACCGTGAGCCGTGGCCAGCTGTTCGTGGAGCATGAAGGGCGCCAGATCGACATCGCGTCCTGCACCCCCGCCGAGCTGAAAATGATGCGCACCAAGCGCATCGCCATGGTGTTCCAGAAGTTCGCCCTGATGCCTTGGCTGACCGTACGCGAGAACATCAGCTTCGGCCTGGAAATGCAGGGTCGTCCGGAGAAAGACCGGCGCAAGCTGGTGGATGAAAAACTCGAGCTGGTGGGCCTGACCCAATGGCGCAACAAGAAGCCGGACGAGCTTTCCGGCGGCATGCAGCAACGCGTCGGCCTGGCCCGCGCCTTGGCGATGGACGCCGACATCCTGCTGATGGACGAACCGTTCTCCGCGCTCGACCCGCTGATCCGCCAGGGCCTGCAGGATGAGCTGCTGGAACTGCAGCGCAAGCTGAGCAAGACCATCGTGTTCGTGAGCCACGACCTCGATGAAGCGCTGAAACTCGGCAGCCGTATCGCGATCATGAAAGACGGCAAGATCATCCAGTACAGCGTGCCGGAAGAGATCGTGCTGAACCCGGCGGACGACTATGTGCGCACCTTCGTCGCCCATACCAACCCGCTGAACGTACTGTGCGGCCGCAGCCTGATGCGCACGCTGGACAACTGCAAACGCGTGAACGGTTCGGTGTGCCTCGACCCGGGCGGCGATTCGTGGTTGGACCTGGCCGAAGGCAATACCATCCAGGGCGCGCGGCAGAATGGCGTGGTGATGAATTTGCAGAACTGGGCGCCGGGGCAACCGGTGGAAGGACTGGGCCGGGTGCCGACGCTGGTGGACTCGAATATCGGCATGCGTGATGCGTTGCAGATTCGGTATCACACCGGGAACAAGTTGGTGTTGCATGACAACAACCAAGTGGTGGGAATTCTGGGGGACAGCGAGCTGTACCATGCCCTGCTAGGCAAAAACCTGGGCTGACAAACACTGCACATCTCAATGTAGAAACTGCGTCAATGTGGGAGGGGGCTTGCCCCCGATTGCGGTGTATCAGTAACAGAAGTACTGACTGACACATTGCTATCGGGAGCAAGCCCCCTCCCCCATTTAGTTCTGTTTAAACATGTGGACCCGGTGGTGTCAGTGAAGACACCACCCGTCATCACCTATCAGCTATAGACACGGCCAAGGAGCTGCCGATGGCTTTCAAACTGATCGAGCACATCCCGGGTGATCTGTTCCTGGGTGAAGCCCATCAGGTCGTATTCCTGAGGCCCGTTGTGCAAGTAGACCTCGGCGCGGTAATAACGCGTGCGTTCTTCCTCAGGCACATCGCTCGGCGCCGACGAATAAGCATCCAGGCTCACTTCATAAACGAAGGGGTTGCCCTCTTCCATCTCGATGCGCACACCGATGCAACGCTTGGACTTGCCCAACAGCGTCTGCACTTCCAACCCCTGATCACGCAGCGCGACCGCAGCCTCTTCCAGCGCCGGCGTGACGTGCTTGTCCATAAAGCGCTGCACGGTGCCTTGGCTCGGTTGCAGGTCCAGCGCGGTCAAACGCTCGCTGAAACCACGACGCCCGCGTTCGGCCAATTGCGCCTGCTCCTGTTCGATCGCCACATCCTGGCGCATGGCCTTGTGCAAACCGAACATGAAGAAGATCAGCACCACCGAGAACGGCAGCCCCGCCAGCACCACCATGGTTTGCATGGCCTCGAAGTTGCCAGCAAACAGCAAGCCGATGGTCACCAGGGTGATCACCGCCGACCAGAAGATCCGCAGCCAGTGCGGCGCATCTTCGTCCACATTGCCGCCTTTGCACGAAAGGTTGGCCATCATCACCGCACCGGAATCCGCCGGCGTCAGGAACAGCACAAAGCCCACGAAGATCGACACTCCGATGACGATTTTCGACGCCGGGTAATGCTCAAGCAGTTGGTAGATGGCCATGGACGGCTGTTCCAGCGCCGTCTTGCCCAGCTCTACCGCACCGTGGTTCAGCACCAGGTCCAGCGCCGAGTTACCGAAGATCGACAACCACGCCAGGGTGAAGCCCAGCGGGATCAGCAGCACGCCGGCCACCAGTTCACGCACGGTGCGGCCACGGGAAATACGCGCGATGAACATGCCCACGAATGGCGCCCAGGAAATCCACCAGGCCCAGTAGAACAGGGTCCACAGGCCCATCCAGCGCTCGGTCTTGTCGGCGTCGCCTTCGTACACGTAGAGGTCGAAGGTTTTCAGGATGATGCCGTTGAGGTAGTCACCGGTGTTCTGCACCAGGCCGTTGAGCAAGTGCAGGGTCGGCCCGAACAGCAGTACGAAGATCAGCAAGCCGCTGAACAGCACGATGTTGAGGTTGGACAGGCGGCGAATACCGTTCTCCACGCCCGACACGGCAGCGATGGTCGCCACGGTGCTCATCACGATGATCACGATCAGCAAGTTGGTGTTGCTGTGCTGCATGCCGAACAGGTTTTCCAACCCGGACGACACCTGCATCGAGCCGATCCCCAGGTTGGTCACCAGGCCGAGCAGGGTCACGAACATGCCGAAGCCATCCACCGCATGGCCGGCCGCGCCTTTCACCCAACGCTCGCCTACCAGCGGGTACAGCGCCGAACGCAGGGCCAGCGGCTGGTTATGGCGGTACGCGAAGTACGCCACGGCCAGGCCGACCAGCGCATAGATCGCCCAGCCGTGCAGGCCCCAGTGCAGGAAGGTCAGTTGCAACGCCTGGCGGGCGGCGCCATTGCTGGCGGCGGCGCCTTCGGGCGGGTTGAAGTAGTGGTCCAGCGGCTCGGAGGCACCGAAGTACAGCAGCGAAATGCCGATGCCCGACGAGAACAACATGCCGGCCCAGGCGCCGTAGCTGAAGTCCGGGGTGTCGTCCTTACTGCCCAGTTTCAACTTGCCGTAGGACGAAAACGCCAGGCCGACCACGAACACCAGGTAGGCGGCGATGACCACCATGTAGTACCAGCCGAAGCTTTTAGACAGCCAGGCCTGGGCGACGCCGAGCATGCGCCCGGCCTCCTGCGGGGCGATGATCAGGATGGCGGTCAACAACAGAATCAGCGCGGTGGAGGTGTAGAACACCCAACCGTTGACCCGCACCTTTTCCGGCGGGGTCTTTATAAGAGAGGCAGAACTCATGGCGCAGATGCTCCAGGCAGTGCGAGAGAGAAACACAAGGCAACGGTTATCCCGGGACATCGATTTTTCGGCAGTCGACGGACGGGTGTTATAAAGACACCCCGAAAATTCCTGAACCCGCCGAAACGGTGGCCAGGCCCTGATACGGCCTGTTTCAAGGGTTTTTGCAGGTGTCAGATGTCACGGCCCACACGTAGGAAATACCTGTAGGCAGCGACCATTTGTCGCAGAGCTTATTCTTTGTTGATTGAACGTTCAATCAAAACAAAATAGACTGGCCACCAAGTCGACGAACGTTCATCGCCCGTCGCAGGCCTAAGGAGAGGTGCTACATGCCCAAGGTCGGTATGCAACCCATACGCCGCCAGCAGTTGATCGAAGCCACCCTGACGGCCATCGATCAGGTCGGGATGGGCGATGCCAGCATTGCGCTGATCGCCCGTTTGGCCGGTGTCTCGAACGGCATCATCAGTCACTACTTCAAGGACAAGAACGGCCTTATTGCAGCGACGATGCGCTATTTGATGAACGCATTGATCGATAACGTCCACGAACGCCGGCTGGCGCTTACGGACGACAGCCCACGGGCACATCTTCAGGTGATCATCGAGGGCAACTTCGACGCCAGCCAGGTCAACGGACCGGCAATGAAAACCTGGCTGGCCTTCTGGGCCACCAGCATGCATCACCCGTCATTGCACAGGTTGCAGCGGATCAACGATCAACGTCTGTATTCCAACCTGTGCTGCCAGTTCCGCCGAGTGCTGCCGCTGCCGCACGCACGCAAAGCAGCCCGCGGCCTGGCGGCCCTGATCGACGGTTTATGGTTGCGCGGCGCCCTGTCGGGAGACGCTTTCGACACGGCGCAGGCGCAACGGATCGCTTACGAATACATGGATTTCCAATTGGCCAAGCAGGTGAGTTAGAGCACCTATAAACGCTCAACCCCTGAACGTCTGCCGCTCAGTGTTGCCACACCCTCATGGCCCACTTTTCGGCGGGTAACGCCAACCACTTATGCACTTGCGAGGACTTTATGGCCCGTTTCGACCTGCAAAAACTCTACATTGACGGCGGCTACAGCGACGCTGGCAGCGATGCCACCTTCGAAGCCATCAACCCGGCTAACGGTGAAGTTCTCGCCCAAGTGCAACGCGCAACGAAAGAAGACGTTGAACGTGCCGTGGTCAGCGCTGAAAAAGGCCAGAAAATCTGGGCCGCCATGACCGCCATGGAGCGTTCGCGCATCCTGCGCCGTGCCGTCGACATCTTGCGCGAGCGCAACGACGAACTGGCCGCCCTGGAAACCCTGGACACCGGTAAAGCCTTCTCCGAAACCCAATACGTCGACGTCGTCACCGGCGCCGATGTACTGGAATACTACGCAGGCCTGGTACCGGCCATCGAAGGCGAGCAGATCCCACTGCGCGACACCTCTTTCGTCTACACCCGCCGCGAGCCGTTGGGCGTGGTCGCCGGTATCGGCGCGTGGAACTACCCGATCCAGATCGCCCTGTGGAAATCCGCACCGGCCCTGGCCGCCGGTAACGCGATGATCTTCAAGCCCAGCGAAGTCACCTCGCTGACCACCCTGAAACTGGCCGAGATCTACACCGAAGCCGGCGTTCCGGCTGGCGTGTTCAACGTGCTGACCGGCAGCGGTCGTGAAGTCGGCACCTGGCTGACCGAGCACCCGCGCATCGAGAAAGTCTCGTTCACCGGCGGCACCGACACCGGCAAGAAAGTCATGGCCAGCGCTTCCAGCTCCTCGCTGAAAGAAGTGACCATGGAACTGGGTGGCAAGTCGCCGCTGATCGTGTTCGAAGACGCCGACCTGGATCGTGCTGCCGACATCGCGATGATGGCCAACTTCTACAGCTCCGGCCAAGTCTGCACCAACGGCACCCGTGTGTTCGTGCCTAAGCACTTGCAGGCGGCTTTCGAAGCCAAGATCGTTGAGCGTGTTGCCCGTATCCGCGTTGGCGACCCGCAAGACGAAAACACCAACTTCGGCCCGCTGGTCAGCTTCGCCCACATGGAAAGCGTGCTCGGCTACATCGCCAAAGGTAAAGAGCAAGGCGCACGCCTGCTGTGCGGCGGCGACCGCCTGACCGACGGCGACTTCGCCAAAGGCGCCTACGTGGCCCCAACGGTGTTCACCGACTGCACCGACGAGATGACCATCGTCCGTGAAGAAATCTTCGGCCCAGTGATGAGCATCCTCACTTACGAGACCGAAGAGGAAGTGATCCGCCGCGCCAACGACACCGACTTCGGCTTGGCTGCCGGCCTGGTAACCAAGGACCTGAACCGCGCCCACCGCGTGATTCATCAGTTGGAAGCGGGCATCTGCTGGATCAACGCCTGGGGCGAGTCCGACGCGAAGATGCCGGTCGGCGGCTACAAGCAATCAGGTGTTGGCCGTGAGAACGGCATCAGCTCGCTGAACAACTTCACCCGCATCAAATCGGTACAGGTTGAGCTGGGCGACTACGCCTCGGTGTTCTAAGACTCGAGATTTGTATCGCCTTTGAGGCCGCCATCGGGGGCAAGCCCCCTCCCACCTTTGACTGTGTAAACCCGATCAAATGTGGGAGAGGGCTTGCTCCCGATGAGGCCCGACCTGACCACACTTCAAAGAGGGTGCATTTATGTCCCAAGAATACGATTACATCATTGTGGGTGCCGGCTCCGCCGGTAACACCCTGGCGACCCGTCTGACCGAAGACGAAGGCGTCACCGTCCTGCTGCTGGAAGCCGGCGGCCCCGACTACCGTCTCGACTTCCGTACCCAGATGCCCGCTGCCCTGGCCTTCCCGCTGCAGGGCCGCCGCTACAACTGGGCCTACGAGACCGATCCAGAGCCCCACATGGACGGCCGCCGGATGGAATGCGGTCGCGGCAAGGGCCTGGGTGGCTCTTCCCTGATCAACGGCATGTGCTACATCCGTGGCAACGCCATGGACTACGACAACTGGGCAAAACTTCCAGGGCTTGAAAACTGGACATACCTGGACTGCCTGCCCTATTTCAGAAAAGCTGAAACCCGCGACATCGGCCCGAACGACTACCACGGTGGCGAAGGCCCGGTCAGCGTGACCACGCCAAAAGCCGGCAACAACCCGCTGTTCCACGCCATGGTCGAAGCCGGCGTGCAGGCCGGTTACCCGCGCACCGACGACCTGAACGGCTACCAGCAAGAAGGCTTCGGCCCGATGGACCGTACCGTGACCAAAAATGGCCGTCGCGCCAGCACTGCACGCGGTTACCTCGACACGGCGAAGAAGCGCTCGACCCTGACCATCGTCACCCACGCCCTCACGGACAAAGTGTTGTTCGAAGGCAAGCGTGCCGTTGGCGTGCGTTACCTGATCGGCGCCGCCGAAGAGCGCGTTGAAGCCCGCGCCCGCAAAGAAGTGCTGGTGTGCAGCGGCGCGATCGCCTCGCCGCAACTGCTGCAACGCTCCGGCGTCGGCCCGGCCAAATTGCTGGAAAGTCTCGACATCCCCGTGGTCCACGACCTGCCGGGCGTCGGCGAGAACCTGCAGGACCACCTTGAGCTGTACCTGCAATACGCCTGCACCCAACCGGTGTCGCTGTACCCATCGCTGCTCTGGTACAACCAGCCGGCGATCGGTGCCGAGTGGCTGTTCAACGGCACCGGCATCGGCGCCAGCAACCAGTTCGAAGCCGGGGGTTTCATCCGCTCGCGTCCGGAATTCGATTGGCCGAACATCCAGTACCACTTCCTGCCGGTGGCGATTAACTACAACGGCAGCAACGGTGTGAAAGAGCACGGTTTCCAGGCGCACATGGGCTCCATGCGTTCACCAAGCCGTGGCCGCGTGCAACTGAAGTCGAAGAACCCACGGGACTACCCGAGCATCCTCTTCAACTACATGGCCACTGAGCAAGACTGGCAGGAATTCCGCGATGGCATCCGCCTGACCCGTGAAATCATGCAGCAGCCGGCACTGGACCCGTACCGTGGTCGCGAAATCAGCCCTGGTATTGACGTGCAAACCGATGAGCAACTCGACAAGTTCATCCGCGAACACGCCGAAACCGCGTTCCACCCGTCCTGCTCGTGCAAGATGGGCACCGACGAGATGGCAGTTGTCGACGGTGAAGGCCGCGTGCATGGCATGCAGGGTCTGCGTGTGGTCGATGCGTCGATCATGCCGATCATTACCACCGGCAACCTGAACGCGCCGACGATCATGATCGCCGAGAAAATCGCCGACAAGATCCGCGGCCGCCAGCCTCTGCCGCGCAGCACCGCCGACTACTACGTGGCAGGCGATGCGCCAGTGCGTGGCAAGCCGCTGCGTGAAGTGGGCCCTACCGCACAGTAACTGAAACACCTTTGTAGTGAGCGGGCTTGCCCCGCGCTGGAGTGCGAAGCGCTCCCAAGATGTTGGGGCCGCTGCGCAGCCCAGCGCGGGGCAAGCCCGCTCACTACAATGATCCGCTTTCCTTGATCAGCTTCCAGCCCAGGCCTACTCTGTTTGCCTGCCCGCGCTGAGCCGCCCACAAGGAAGGCCCCATGTTCGACCACCACGCCACACTCAAAAAGCACTTCAGTGCCCTGCGCACCCGCGCCGAATTTTTCTCGCTGCGTTATGTCCGCGAATCCGGCCACTACCTGGCCGTACGCAAGAACGTCGCCGAACCGCCACACCTGAACCACGACGAGGGCGCCATGCTCACGGTGCGTGTCAACGGGGTGGAAGCCTACGCCGCGACCCACGACATTTCCCTTTCCGGCCTGCAAGCCGCCCTTGAGCGTGCCGAACAGCAAGCCCGGTTGATCAAGCCCCACGCCCTGCTCGACCTGCGCGACCACCACGTTTCCAGCGACGTCGCGGACTACCTGTCACCCGACCTCGACCAGCCCTTTGCGTCCCTGAGCGATTGCTACCAACTGCTGGGGAGCGAGTCGGCCGCCGTCCCCCAGGACGAACGCCTGGTGAACTGGGAAGTCAGCCTCGGCCTGACCCACGTCGAGCAGATCTACCTCAACAACGCAGGCGCCGAACTGCGCCAGGCCCAGCGCTTTGTATTCCCCGGCGTCAACGTCACGGCCTATGACGGCAACGACAGCCAGTCGCGCACGCTCGGCGGCAGCAACTTCGGCCAGCAAGGTGGCTTCGACGTGATCAGCCGCTTCGGCCTGATCGGCGCCGCGCCGCGTATTGCCGACGAAGCCCTGCAACTGCTGCTGGCACCCAACACGCCCCAGGGCCCGCGTGACCTGCTGCTGATGCCCGACCAGATGATCCTGCAGATCCACGAATCCATCGGCCATCCGCTGGAACTCGACCGCATCCTCGGCGATGAGCGCAATTACGCCGGCACCAGTTTCGTCAAGGCCAGCGACTTCGGCCACCTGCAATATGGCTCCACGCTGCTCAACGTGACCTTCGACCCGGACATCCCCGAACAACTCGCCAGCTACAGCCATGACGACGACGGCACCCGCGCCAGCAAACAGTTCCTGATCCGCGAAGGGCTGCTGCTCAAACCGCTGGGCGGGGCGTTGTCGCAGTTCCGCGCCGGCATGGGCGGCGTCGCCAACAGTCGCGCGTGCAGCTGGAACCGCCCGCCGATCGACCGCATGGCCAACCTGAACATCGAACCCGGCGACCAGAGCCTGGCGCAACTGATCGGCGGCATCGAGCACGGTATCTTGATGTCGACCAACCGCTCCTGGTCCATCGACGACGCGCGCAACAAATTCCAGTTCGGCTGCGAATGGGGCCAACTGATCGAAAACGGCGAACTCAAAGGCGTGGTGAAAAACCCCAACTACCGGGCCATTTCCGCGCAGTTCTGGCGCAAGCTCAGCGCCGTCGGCGACGCCAGCACGTTCAAGGTCCTGGGGACGCCGAACTGCGGCAAGGGCGAACCCAACCAGGTGATCCGCGTGGGCCATGCCTCGCCTGCCTGTGTATTCAGTGATGTCGATGTATTTGGGGGAGATGCCTGATGAACAACTTCAAGGCACTGGTGGATTGGCTCAAGCACGCCATCACCGACGGTGAACGCTTCCATCTGGGCTACGCGGATGAGTCGTCCGAGTTCGTGCGCTTCAATCACGCGCACGTGCGTCAGGCCGGGCAGGTGCAACAGGCCAGCCTCACGCTGAAACTGATCAACGACGGCCGTCACGCCGACCTGGGTATCACCCTGGGCGGCCAACCGGAAGTCGACCGCCAACGCCTCGCCGAGGGCCTGCAACAGTTGCGCGAAACCTTGCCGCTGCTGCCGCAGGACCCGTACCTGCTGCTGAACCATAACGCCTGGCAAAGCCACAACGAACAGGCCCGCCCCCTGCCCGACCTGGCCCTGGTGTTGGAAGACATCAGCCGCGCCGCGCAAGGCGTGGACTTGGTCGGTTTCTACGCCGCCGGGCCGATCAGCCGTGGTTTTGCCAGCTCCGACGGCGCCTTTGGCTGGCATCAGGCGAACAGCTTCAACTTCGACTTCAGCCTGTTCCATGCCAATGGCGAGGCCGTTAAAGCCAGCTACGCCGGTGACCAATGGGACAGTGCCGAATTCGCCCGTCGCTTCCAACTCGCCCGTGAACAGCTGGAATTCCTTGGCCGCCCGCTGCACAAACTGGCACCGGGGCAATACCGCGCCTACCTCGCGCCGGCGGCACTGGAAGAAATCATCAGCATCATCACCTGGGGTGGGTTTTCCGCCCAGGCCATCGCCAGCAAAGGCAGCTCGCTGCAAAAGCTGTATGCCGGTGAACAGTCCCTGAGCCCGTTGGTGACGGTGAAAGAGCAGATCAGCGGCTCATTGAGCCAGGCGTTTTCCACCGAAGGCTACCCACGGGGCGATGTCACGCTGATCAGCGCCGGCAAAGCCGACGGCCAATTGGTGAACTCACGCAGCGCCGCCGAATACGGCCTCAGCGCCAACGGCGCCAGCCGTGATGAATCGCCCAGCGCCCTGCAAATAGCGGCGGGCAACCTGGCCCAGGCCGACATCCTCAAACAGTTGGGCACCGGGCTGTACATCAGCAACCTGTGGTACCTGAATTACTCCGACCTCCCGGCGGCGCGCCTTACCGGCATGACACGCTTCGCCACCTTCTGGGTGGAAGACGGCGAGATCAAAGCGCCGGTCAGCACCATGCGCTTTGATGACAGCGTCTACCAACTGCTGGGGTCGCAGTTGGAAGCGCTGACAGCGGATCGGGAACTGCTGCTGTCGGCCAGTACTTACAGCCAGCGCAACACGGCCTCCAACCTGCTGCCGGGCGCCCTGGTCAAACGCCTGACCCTCACCCTTTAAACACAGCAGGTCCCTGTGGGAGGGGGCAAGCCCTCCCACATTGTTCCGTGCTGGGTTCATACACCTTCGCTTTACACTTTCCTACGGTCAATTCTCGGCTGCCCAGTCTGCACGGGCAGCCTGTTGTCGCCTGCAAAAAACCTCGTTATAACGGTTGGTGGCACCCCGCCACTCCCCCCACGAGAGCACGACCTTGCCCGGGAAGGGCAAGCTGGAGCGTTGACATGAACCATGGAAGTTTTGTCATTGAAAAGCTGTTCAAGCACTACAACGTTCATGTTGAGCAGCTGGGAAACAATCCGCAAAGAAAGACCGTGCTGATGGTCAATGGCGCGCTGTCCACCACACGCTCCTTTGCCCGCACCAGCAAATGCCTGGCCGAGCATTTCAATGTGTTGCTGTTCGACCTGCCGTTCTCCGGCTATTCCCGCGAACACAATACTGACCTGGACCTGGTCACGAAGGACGACGAAGTGCAAATCCTGCGCGCCCTGGTGGAGCGCTTCCAGGTCAACCATCTGGTGTCGGCGTCATGGGGCGGTATCTCGACCCTGCTCACCCTGGCGCATAACCCGCCCTCCATCGAAAGCTCGGTGGTGATGGCCCTGGCGCCCAACCTCAACCAGGCGATGCTCGACTATGTGGAGCGCGTACGCGTGCTGATCGAGGCGGATGACAAATCCGCCGTCGGCCACTTGCTCAACGAGACCGTGGGCAAATACCTGTCATCCCGGCTCAAGCGCAACAACCATCGGCACCTCTCGACCATGGCCACCACCGAATACCGCCAGGCGCGTTTTCATATCCATCAGGTGCTGGCCTTGGGCGATGGCAACTACCTGCCGGCACTCAAGCAGATTGAAACACCGGTGCACTTTCTCAACGGTGCACTGGACGAATACACCCCGGCCGCCGAGGCAAAGGTGTTCCAGCAATACGTGGGGCGCAGCAGCTTTGCCGTGGCCGAACATACCGGCCACTTGCTCGACTTGGAGTCCCGCGAGGCCGCGCTGGCGGTACACCGGGCGCTGTTGGATTTCCTGGTGGGTGAGCACGCCGCGTTGTCGGATTTAGACGAATCGCCAGTGGGAAAAGGAGCGACGGATGGCGCATAATCGCCAACACATAGCCTGCTAACAAAAAGGTTTTCCATGCCGAATCGCGTCCCGCTCGATGCCAAGACCGCCCGCTGGCTCCCCTGGGTGGTCGCGATTGCCTTCTTCATGCAGTCGCTGGACGGGACGATCCTCAACACGGCATTGCCGGCCATGGCCCGGGACCTCGCGGAAAACCCGCTGCGCATGCAAGGGGTGGTGATCGCGTACATGCTCACCGTCGCCTTGCTGATCCCGGCCTCGGGCTGGATCGCCGACCGCTTCGGCACCAAGAAAATCTTCTTTGGCGCAATCATGCTGTTCAGCATTGGATCGCTGCTGTGCGCCTTGTCCAGCAGCTTGACCATGCTGGTGGGCGCACGGGTGATCCAAGGGTTGGGCGGCGCGCTGATGCTGCCGGTGGGGCGACTGGTGGTGCTGCGTGCCTACCCCCGCTCCGAGCTGGTGCGCATCATGGGGTTCATTACCATCCCCGGCCTGCTCGGCCCGTTGCTGGGCCCGACGATGGGCGGCTGGATGGTGCAATACCTGACCTGGCACTGGATCTTCCTGATCAACCTGCCGGTGGGCATGGTCGGTTGTTATGCCGTGTGGAAACTGATCCCCGACCTACGGGGCAGTGAACGCACGCGCTTCGACGGTATCGGTTTTCTGTTGTTTGGCGCGGCGATGGTGCTGATCACCATCGCCATGGAAGGCCTGGGCGAACTGCACCTGCCGCACCTGCGGGTGATGTTGCTGCTGTTCGGTGGCCTGGCGTGCCTGGCGGCGTATTGGCTGCGCGCCGGGCATATCGACAACCCGTTGTTTTCGCCGGTGCTGTTCAAGACGCGCACCTTCGCCGTGGGCATTCTGGGTAACCTGTTCGCGCGCCTGGGCAGCGGCGCGCTGCCGTTCCTGGTGCCGCTGCTGTTGCAGGTCGCGCTGGGTTACTCGCCGTCCGAAGCGGGCATGAGCATGTTGCCCCTGGCAGCGGCGGCGATGTTTGCCAAATCCATCGCCCGCACGCTGATCGAACGCCTCGGCTACCGCATCGTGCTCACCGGCAACACCCTGGCGCTGGGCATCATGCTCGCCAGCATGGGCCTGGTCAGCGAGCACACGCCCTACCCGCTGCTGTTGTGCATGCTGGCGGTACTGGGGGCGATCAACTCCCTGCAATTTACCGCGATGAACACCGTCACCCTGATCGACCTCGATGATGCCCAGGCCAGCAGCGGCAACAGTTTGCTCTCGGTGGTGGCGCAATTGTCGCTGAGCCTCGGGGTGGCGTGCGCCGGTGCACTGCTGGGCGGATTTACCGCCGAAACGGGCAATGACGGGGTAGAAAGCGTGCTTGGCGCGTTCCAGTTGACCTTCCTCACAGTAGGCATCATGGCGATGCTGGCGGCGGCGATCTTCCTGCAACTGTCGCCAAAAGACGGCAAACGTGTGGTCAGCCGTGAGCACGACATTGAGCACTGACAGGCTTCTCGTCTAGAACTTGCAGGGAAATTCCCACGAGACTGGTACACTGCGCGACATTTTGTTTTGCAGAGCCAGTCCCGTGACTACCATCGCCACCGCTTTTAATACTTTGCCCCTGTCCGCCGCCATGCTGGCTAACCTCGACTCGCTGGGTTATGTCGAGATGACGCAGATCCAGGCGCAAAGCTTGCCGGTGATCCTCAAAGGGCTGGACCTGATTGCGCAGGCCAAGACCGGCAGCGGCAAGACCGCTGCGTTCGGCATCGGCCTGTTGAACCCGATCAACCCGCGCTACTTCGGCTGCCAGGCCCTGGTCATGTGCCCGACCCGTGAGCTGGCCGACCAGGTCGCCAAGGAAATCCGTCGCCTGGCCCGCGCCGAAGACAACATCAAGGTGCTGACCCTGTGCGGCGGCGTGTCCCTCGGCCCGCAGATCGCCTCCCTGGAACACGGTGCCCACGTCATCGTCGGCACGCCGGGCCGTATCCAGCAGCACCTGCGCAAAGGTTCGCTGGTGCTGGATGGCCTTAACACGCTGATTCTCGACGAAGCCGACCGCATGCTCGACATGGGCTTCTACGACGCCATCGAAGACATCATCAGCAAGACCCCGCCGCGCCGCCAGACCCTGCTGTTCTCGGCCACCTACCCGGTGAGCATCAAACAGCTGGCCTCGAAGTTCATGCGCGCGCCGCAGCAAGTGAAGGCCGAAGCGTTCCACTCCGATGACCAGATCGAGCAGCGTTTCTACGAGATCTCGCCGGAAGAGCGCATGGAAGCCGTGACCAAGGTCCTGGCGCACTTCCGCCCGGCCTCCTGCGTCGCCTTCTGCTTCACCAAGCAGCAAGTGCAGGAAACCGTGGATCACCTGACCGCCAAGGGTATTTCCGCCGTCGGCCTGCATGGTGACCTGGAACAGCGCGACCGTGACCAGGTACTGGCGATGTTCGCCAACCGCAGCACGTCCGTGCTGGTGGCCACCGACGTCGCCGCCCGTGGCTTGGACATCGACTCGCTGGACATGGTGATCAACGTCGAACTGGCCCGCGATTCGGAAATCCACATCCACCGCGTCGGCCGTACCGGTCGTGCCGGTGAGACCGGGATTGCCATCAGCCTGGTCGCCCCGTCTGAAGCACACCGCGCCCAGGCCATCGAGCAACTGCAGAAGTCGCCGCTGAACTGGGACCAACTGGACAACCTCAAGCCGCAAAGCGGTGGCCCGCTGCTGCCGCAGATGAGCACCTTGTGCATCGCTGCCGGGCGTAAAGACAAGGTTCGTCCGGGCGATATCCTCGGCGCCTTGACCGGTGAAGCCGGTATCCCCGGTGCCCAGGTCGGCAAGATCGCGATCTTTGACTTCCAGGCGTTCGTGGCCGTGGAACGCGGGATCGCCAAGCAGGCGTTGCAGCGTTTGAACGACGGCAAGATCAAAGGCCGGTCGTTGCGCGTGCGGATCCTGTAACACGATCTCCCATTCAATGGAGATCCAATGTGGGGGCTGGCTTGCTGTGGTGAGCGGGCTTGCCCCGCGCTGGGTTGCGAAGCAGCCCCAAAAGCTTGGGAGCGCTACGCACTCCAGCGCGGGGCAAGCCCGCTCACTACAACAGCCCTCTCCCACATTCAATTGCATTTCATACCAAGTTTTTATGAGGACATCGCTGTGCGCTCGACCGAAGTTGTGATCATTGGCGCCGGCGCCGCAGGCTTGATGTGTGCACTGACCGCCGCCGGGCGTGGGCGCAAGGTGATGTTGATCGACCATGCGAACAAGGCCGGCAAAAAGATCCTGATGTCCGGCGGTGGCCGCTGCAATTTCACCAATATGTACACCGAGCCGGCCAATTTCCTTTCGCACAACGAACACTTCTGTAAATCCGCCCTGGCCCGCTACACCCAGTGGGATTTCATCGGGCTGGTGGCCAAGCACGGCGTGCCGTACCACGAGAAGAAGCTCGGCCAGCTGTTCTGCGATAACAAATCCAGCGACATTCTCGGCATGCTGCTCGATGAATGCATTCAGGTCGGTGTGAGCATGCACCTGGACACGTCGGTCCAGGAGATTGCCAAGCTGGACGCCGGTTATCAGTTGCAAACCACCTTGGGTGAACTGCGCTGCGAATCCCTGGTGATCGCCACGGGCGGCCTGTCGATTCCGACCCTGGGCGCCACCGGCTTTGGTTACCAGGTGGCCAAGCAATTCGGCCATGAACTGCTACCGACCCGCGCCGGGCTGGTACCGTTCACCATCACTGACCAGCTCAAGGACCTGTGCGGCGAGCTGTCCGGTACGTCGGTGGATTGTCTGGTGAGCTGCAACGGCCAGAGCTTTCGCGAGAACATCCTGTTTACCCACCGTGGCCTGAGCGGGCCGGCGATCTTGCAGATCTCCTCGTACTGGGAACCCGGCGACACCGTGGAGATCAACCTGCTGCCCGACCATGACGCTCACACCTGGCTGCAACAGCAACAGGCCGAGCGTCCGAACAGCGAGCTGAAAACCCTGCTGGGTGAGATCTTCACCAAGAAAATGGCCAACCTGCTGGCGGACAGCTGGTTTGTGTCCAAGCCGATGAAGCAGTACACCCACGCTGAAATCGCCGACATCGCGCAGAAACTCGGCAACTGGCAACTGGTGCCGGCGGGCACCGAGGGCTATCGCACCGCCGAGGTGACCCTGGGTGGCGTGGACACGCGGGAAGTGTCGTCCAAGACCATGGAATCGCTGAAAAGCCCGGGGTTGTACTTTATCGGTGAAGTGCTGGATGTGACCGGCCACCTGGGCGGGTTCAACTTCCAGTGGGCGTGGGCGTCGGGCTACGCAGCCGCGCAATACGCCTGACTGAAAGATGCACTCGGTCGAAATGTGGGAGGGGGCTTGCCCCCGATTGCGGTGTATCAGTAACAGATGTACTGACTGACACACTGCTATCGGGGGCAAGCCCCCTCCCACATTTGGTTTAGGGTGTGTCTGGGAGATATTTTGCGAATTGATGTGATCGCCACGCTTGCCGTGGCGTCCTTGATAGCTCAATTTAACGGCATCGTCCCGGAAGACTCCAGCCTTCATGTCATCGACCTCGTTCAAGCAGTCCATGCGGCGCCTGTGGGCGCTGGATAAATTCAGCTACAGCATTCGGGTATTCATCGCCCTCACCGGCAGCATGGCGCTGTGCTGGTACCAAGATGAAATGACGCTGCTGATCCCACTGTTCCTGGGGATTATCGCCAGCGCCCTGGCCGAGACCGATGACAGCTGGCAAGGTCGCCTCAACGCCCTGGCAGTCACGCTGGTGTGTTTCAGCATCGCCGCACTGTCGGTGGAGCTGCTGTTCCCTTATCCCTGGATCTTCGCGATCTCCCTGGCCCTGGCCACCTTCTGCCTGACCATGCTCGGAGCCTTGGGCGAACGCTATGGCGCGATTGCCTCGGCGACGCTGATTCTGTCGGTGTACACCATGATCGGCGTGGACCAGCGCGGTGGCGCGGTCTCCGATTTCTGGCATGAACCGCTGCTGCTGGTGGCCGGTGCCGCCTGGTACGGCGTGCTGTCGGTGCTGTGGCAGGCGCTGTTTTCCAACCAGCCGGTGCAACAGAGCCTGGCGCGGTTGTTTCGCGAATTGGGGCGTTACCTCAAGCTCAAGTCGTCGTTGTTCGAACCGATCCGCCAACTGGATGTGGAAGCGCGGCGCCTGGAACTGGCGCAGCAGAACGGCCGGGTGGTGGCGGCGCTCAACGCGGCGAAGGAAATCATCCTGCACCGCGTAGGCAATGGTCGCCCCGGCTCGAAAGTCAGCCGCTACCTGAAGCTGTATTTCCTCGCCCAGGACATCCACGAACGCGCCAGCTCGTCCCACTACCCCTACAACGCGCTGGCCGAGGCCTTCTTCCACAGCGACGTGCTGTTCCGTTGCCAGCGCCTGTTGCGCCAGCAGGGCAAGGCCTGCCAGGCCCTGGCCGAATCGATTCAATTGCGCCAGCCGTTCATCTATGACGACAGCTTCGCCGAAGCCCTCGGCGACCTGAACGCGTCCCTGGAACACCTGCGCATCCAGAGCAACCCGGCCTGGCGCGGCCTGCTGCGCTCGTTGCGTGCCCTCGCGGCCAACCTGTCCACGCTGGATCGCCTGCTGGGCGACGCCAGCAACCCCGACAGCCTGGCGGACGCCACCGACAGCAACCTGCTGGACCGCGCCCCGCGCAACCTCAAGGAAATGTGGACGCGCCTGCGCACGCAGATGACGCCGACCTCGCTGCTGTTCCGCCATGCGCTGCGCCTGTCGCTGGCGCTGACCGTCGGCTACGGCATGCTGCATGCGATCCACGCCTCCCAAGGCTACTGGATCATCCTCACTACGCTGTTCGTGTGCCAACCGAACTACGGTGCTACCCGGCGCAAGCTCGGCCAGCGGATCATCGGCACCGCCATCGGCCTCACCGTGGCCTGGGCGCTGTTCGACCTGTTCCCGAGCCCCCTGGTGCAGTCGATGTTCGCCATCGCCGCCGGCCTGGTGTTCTTTATCAACCGCACCACCCGCTACACCCTGGCCACCGCCGCCATCACCTTGATGGTGCTGTTCTGCTTCAACCAGGTCGGCGATGGCTATGGGCTGTTCCTGCCACGCCTGTTCGATACCTTGCTCGGCAGCTTGATTGCGGGCCTGGCGGTGTTCCTGTTCCTGCCGGACTGGCAAGGCCGGCGCCTGAACAAAGTGCTGGCCAACACCCTGACCTGCAACAGCATCTACCTGCGCCAGATCATGCAGCAATACGCCGCCGGCAAGAGCGACGACCTGGCCTACCGCCTGGCCCGGCGCAACGCACACAACGCCGATGCGGCGCTGTCCACCACCTTGGCGAACATGTTGATGGAGCCAGGGCACTTCCGGAAGGAGGCGGACGTAGGCTTCCGTTTCCTGGTGCTGTCGCACACATTGCTCAGCTACTTGTCAGGGTTGGGTGCGCACCGGGAAACCCAACTGCCGGCCGAGGTGCGTGAGCACTTGATCGAAGGCGCCGGTAATACCTTGGCGGCGAGCATCGATGACATCGCCAGCGGGCTGGCCAACAAGCAGCCGATTGCGATTCAGAGCGATGCCGAGGAAGCACTGGCGGCGGACCTGGAGCAGATGCCGGATGAGATTGATGAAGGGCAACGGTTGGTGCAGACGCAACTGGCGTTGATTTGTCGCCAGTTGGGGCCGTTGCGCACGCTGGCAGCGCATTTGATCAAGGACACCCGCGCAGCTTAGAGCGCTATCGGGAGCAAGCCCCCTCCCACATTCGACTGCCTTCCCAATGGATGTACGCGGTTGAATGTGGGAGCGGGCTTGCTCGCGAAGAGGCCCTCAAGACCACTACATCCCGTGCTGCTTCATCAACCGCGCATAACTGCCATCAGCCTTCATCTTAATAATCTCTCGGTCAAAGGCAGCGACGATCTGCTCATGCTCCGGGTGTTTCAGGCTGACCAGGATATGCAGGCTGTTTTCGCTCAGCGGCTGGGGTAAAAACTCCACCGCATTGCGCACCCGCGCCGATTCACGGGACAGGTAATAGCGCGCCACATATTCATCCTCCAACGTCAGCCGCACCCGCTGCGCCGCGAGCATGCGCACCGCCATGGCGAAGTTATGCACAGGGACTTTCTGTAGCTGAGGGTCCCCGTCGAACGCCGCCGAATAGGCATACCCGCGCACCACGGCGATGGGGTAGTCGTGCAGTTGCGCGAGGTTCTGGAACTCGATGGGATCGTCGCGGCGCTTGATGAAGCGCACGCGGTTGAGCAGGTATTCGCCGGAGAACTGCCCCAGCTGTGTGCGGGCATCGTCATACCAGGCGTTAACCAGCACGTCATAGCGCCCATCGCCCACGCCCATCAGCGCACGGGCCCACGGCACCTGTTCAAAATCACTCGCATAGCCCGCACGGGCCAAGGCGGTGCTGACGATGTCCGTAGCCAGCCCGCCGTTGATCAGGGTGGAATCGGTAAACGGTGGCCAGGCATCCGCTACCAGGCGCAGGCGCTGTGCGAACGCAGGCGTCGCCAGCAACAACACTCCAATCAAAGCAACGGCACGAGAGAATCGCGGCATGCTCAAAATCCTTGACAGGCAGGCGGTGGCCTTAGCCCAGGCGGGGCCCGAGGTTCTAACAGTAGCTCAGATTACACAAAGAAGCCGGAGGCAAACGCACTCAATGATGGCAATTTGATTTCACCCACAAAAATAGCTCACTTAGACAGCATTGCCGGCTGCGCTTACTATCCGGAACAGACATTGATAAGAGAACACGTCATGACAGTTGAATGGGTCTGCAAACATCACGATGACCTGGGCAAGGAACAGCTTTACGCCATCCTGCGCCTGCGCAACGAGGTCTTTGTCGTGGAGCAAAAATGCCTTTACCAGGATCTTGACGGGCAGGACTTGTCGGGCGACACCCACCACCTGATGGCCTGGCAGGATGATCAACTCGTGGCGTACCTACGCCTGCTGGACCCGGAGTCCCAGGGCGGCGATGTGGTGATCGGCCGAGTGATTGTGGCGCCCGTGGCGCGCGGCACCGGGCTGGGGCATCGGATGATGGAAGAGACGCTAGAGCGGATTGCCGATATATGGCCGCAGACGCCGATATTCCTCTCAGCCCAGGCGCATTTGCAGGGGTACTACGGACGGTATGGGTTTGTGGTGGCGGGTGAGGAATACCTTGAGGATGATATTCCCCATATAGGGATGCGCCGCGCCTGAGGGCCTCTTCGCAGGCAAGCCAGCGCCCACATTCGAGAGTATTCACCGATCAAAGGTGGGAGTGGGCTTGCCCGCGATAGCGCCAGTTCACACACCGCCGAACTTCAGGGATACCCCAGCACCTGCTTCACCGAAGCCAGATTCGCCTCGATCCACCGCCGATCAATCGCTCCCCAGCTGCGAATCCGATAGTGCCCGGCGTGGTTGCGGGCGCCGTCTTCCTGTTCGAACTCACACACGATATCCAAGTCGGCCAATGCCGCAATCGTATCCTGGGCCGTACGCCGAGGCATGCCCGTGGCGTCGGTCAGCGCCGGGACGCTGCTCGCCTGGCCACTGTCGATCAGGTACGCCACATACAGGCGGCGGTAGAAGCTGCTCTTGGTCTTGCTCACATCCATGGTCGGTCGCCTTGTGCGGTCAGGGTTTACCCTGCAGGTCGCGGTACGTGAGGTAGACCCGCAGGTCGAATTCCACCTGATGGTAGCCCGGCATCATGTACTCACAGAGTTTGTAGAACGCCTTGTTGTGGTCCGACTCCTTGAAGTGCGCCAGTTCGTGGACCACGATCATGCGCAGGAACTCGGGCGCGGCCTCCTTGAACAGCGCCGCAATGCGGATCTCTTTCTTGGATTTAAGATTGCCGCCCTGCACCCGCGAAATCGTAGTGTGCAGGCCGAGGGCGCGGTGGGTCAGGTCCAGGCGGTTATCAAACAGCACTTTGTCGATGGCCGGCGCGTTGCGCAGGTGCTCCTGCTTCAAGGCCAGGGCGTAGGCGTACAGGGCCTTGTCGCTCTGCACCGCGTGGCGCTCGGGGTAACGCTGTTCCAGGTAAGCGCCCAACTGATCCTTGGCGATCATCTGGCGCACTTGTTCTTGGAGGGCTGCGGGATAAGCCTGGAGGTATTTCAGCGCGGTCATGGGGCTCGGCAACAGGGTTCGGAGGGTCGCCAGTGTAACGAATTCAACGCACGCGGGCGCGTGACCAGTCCACCACGTCCTCGGCCACCATCGGCTGCGCCGCCCACGGGCCCTGGATGTACGCGCAACCATTGGCCTTGAGCCATTGGGCTTGCTCCGAGGTTTCCACACCTTCGGCGACCACGAGCACATCAAAATGCCCGCACAGCTCGATGATGCTGCGCGCCATCACCGCATCCCGTGCCGAGCCCGGCAGGCGGGCGATCAACTGCGGGTCGAGCTTGAGGGTGTCGAAGGCCAGGTCGCGCAGATGTGCCAGGGAACAGTTGCCCGAACCGAAGTCATCCAGGGCAATCCGCACACCGATCTGGCGCAATAACTTCAGCTGCTTGCCGGACTCTTCCAGGTTACTCGTCAGGCTGTCTTCGCTGATTTCCACCTCCAACTGGCGCCCCTGCAACCCATGGCGCTCAAACACCTGCTGCAGTTGGGCCGCCAGGTTGGGCATATTGAACTGATGGCTGCTCAAGCTCACGCTCAGGACCAGTTCCTGATCGAAGGTGGCTTGCCACGCCAGGCGCTGGGCGGCGACCTGTTGGTAAATCCAGCTACTCAGCTGGCTGATCAAGCGCGCCTCCTCCAGCAATGGCAAGAACAGCCCGGGCGGCACATCGCCAACACTCGGATGCTGCCAGCGCAACAGCGCCTCCACACCGCGCAAACGCCCGTCCGCCAGGGAAACCTGGGGCTGGTAGACCAAGGTGAAATCCTTGTTTTGAATCGCCGTGCGCACGCTGTCTTCCAGCATCAGGCGCGAACGGGCGCGGCCGTTCATTTCCTGGTCGTAATAGCGATATTGCTGGCGGCCCGCACGCTTGGCTTCGTACATGGCGATGTCAGCCGCGCGCAGCAGGCCGTTCAAGTCCGAGCCGCAATCCGGGAACGTGGCGATGCCGATGCTGACGCCGAGCATCACATCCAGGCCCTCCACCTGCTGGCAGATCGACACGCGTTCGATCAGTTTTTCCGCGATCTTCGCCGCTTGCTCGGGGAACTCCAGCTCTAAAAGCGCGGTGAATTCATCCCCGCCCATGCGCCCCAGAATGTCATAGGAGCGCAGGCAACCCTGTAACTGCTCCGAGACCCAGCGCAATACCCGGTCGCCGGCGTCATGGCCCAGGGAATCATTGACCCGCTTGAAGCCGTCAAGGTCCAGGTAGAGCAATACCAGCGATTGCTCTACCCGCTCGCTGCGCAGCAGGGTGTTCTCCACCGCCTGATAGAAACCACGCCGATTGAGCAGCCCGGTCAGCGGGTCAGTGACGGCCTGGAACTCCAGTTGTTGGTGCAGGTGGCGCACCTCGGACATGTCCAGCACCGTCACCACCATGGCCTTCTGTTCGGCGGGCAACGGTGCACAGGACAAGGCCACCGGCACCTGCTGGCCCCGGCCGGTGCGCAAGATCGCATCATGCAGGCGCCAGGTTTCGCCGTCGCGGTAACCGGCATACATCTGCGACTCCAGCCACGCGGGCACATGGGGTTTCTGCAGGAAGCTCAAGAACTCTTGCCCCTGCAGCTCATCCATCGTGGCATTGAGCAGGCGTGAAATCGCCGGGTTGGCGTACTCGATCACGCCCTCCTCACTCACCACCAGAATGCCTTCGGCGGCGTTGTCCAACACCGACGCATTAAAGGCGCGGGCAGACTCCAAATCATGACTCAGGCGCTGCAAGGCACGGCGATTGCGCTGGTGCTCCAGCAACGCCTGGACCTTGGGCTTGAGGATATGCGGGTCGAAGGGTTTGAACAGGTAATCGATGGCACCGCTGGCGTAGCCCTCCAGCACAGCGGCCGGGGATTGCGCATTGGCACTGAGGAAGATGATCGGCGTCATGCGGGTGCGCTGGTTGCCACGCATCAGGCGGGCCACCTCGAAGCCGTCCATGCCGGGCATTTTCACGTCCAATAACACCAGGTCGACGTCATGCTTGAGCAGTAACTCCAGGGCTTCCACACCGGAACCGGCGGTGACCACTTGCCAGTCTTCGCGCTGTAAAAGTGCACGCATGCTGACCAGGTTTTCCGGATAGTCATCGACTACCAGCAAAACCGATCCGCCATCGCCTAGGTGTGGAGCGCAATCCATGCTACGTCTCTTCCTTGAAGGAGCTGCTCCGGTCACTTCTGGTATAAAACCCGGACAAATACTGAGGCCTCACTCTAGCCTCGGTTCCGGAAAATCAGAAGTGACCGCGGTGCCATCATCGCGCCAAAGTTCAGGAAGCCGACTAACGGTCAGGGTCTGGAGGCCACGGCGCATGGGAAACATGGCTTTTTGGCATTCCTTTGGCGCCAATAATTTGCCAGGGATTAATTAACAAGCGCAGGACTACCGCCTATAAAGAACCTGTCTGGCCCAAGGGCCATAGCCTATACCCCTCTGTAAAAAGGCCTACGCCATGATTGATCTTTCCACCTGGAACCTGAGCATTCCGGTCGGCTCCCCGCCCGCCACCATCGAGACCCCAAAGCTGATGAGCGGCTTCAAGGACCAGTATTTCCAGGCCGAAGGCAGCAACGTGCAATTCTGGACCCCCGTCACCGGCACCCGCACCGAAAATGCCGTGTACCCGCGCAGCGAATTGCGCGAGACCTACGCCGATGGGCGCCTGCGCAACTGGACCTACCCGGATGCGGACAACTTCCTGCGCGCCACCCTGACCGTCAATCAGGTGCCCTCTACCGGCAAAATCGTGATTGGGCAGATTCATGCGTACGACAGCCAGAAGCCGCTGATCAAGCTGGAATACCAATTCAAGGAAAAAACCCAGACCGGCAATATCGTCGCCAAGGTGCGCATGCGCCCGGATGACGGCGAAGGGCGGGTGATCACCGTGGCGTCCAATGTGCCGCTGGAGAAGAGCTTCACCTACGTGATCAACCTCAATAAGGCGGGGTTGCTGAGTGTGTACGCCGCGGACGGTGAGTGGAATGAGCGCATTGGTGCGGCGTGGGGCGCCAAGCCGCTGTACTTCAAGGCGGGGGCGTATGTGCAGGACAACAGTGGGGACAGCAAGGAGGGCGCGCGGGTGACGTTTGCCAAGTTGGATATAGATCACGATTGACCCCTCCAGACTTATGAAAGAAGCCCCCGCAACCCGCCGGGGCCTCTTGGTTACATCACTTTACTCAACACACATCAACATGAACCCCATCGAAGAATCACCCGCAGGCTTGTTATCACCCACTTTGAGCGTCAATACATTAACGTAGTTAATTTTCGGTAAGCCACCCAACTTGGCATGACCATAAAAAACATGCTCATTTGAACTGACATCTGTTACCGAGACCGTACAAAAACGGGGTGCCTGTTTAAAGACGCCGGGAACAAATCTGACTTTGTATTCTGAGAAGTAATCAGGCTGCGCGGTCAACGTCACCTCCTTCAACCACCTAGACGATTGAGCGGTGACAGTGCCTTTCTCATCAATAGACGCAGTAAATATACGGCCCTGCGCATAGGCCGAAACAACTGAAAATGCTGCTACCAACACCATGACAACACCGGTAGTTTTAATAAAGCTCACGTTCAACCTCACCCTTAAATAGATTGCAACGCGCAATCAAAGGCCAACCTTAAACCATCTATATCCGATAAAGTCGCCTCTTCAATGGCACACAAACAAAGCAGAAAGTGACAACGGTGCACGTCATTTAAACTTACAAGCATCGAAGACTTTTCAAAGGATTCTTAACTTTTTTATTTGGCTGTATAGCGGATGACTGTGCGGTGATAAACGTACTCATTGAACACCGCCCTCGAACACCGTGGTTTCGATACCCTCAACGCCGCCTGCCCCAATCGCAGCCATAAAAAAGCCCGCATCGCTGCGGGCTTCTTTTAAACGTCCTAGGCTCAGTTCACCTTGGCGTTCAACTCACCTTTCAGGTAACGCTGGTACATCGCTTCCAACGAGATCGGCTTGATCTTCGAAGCGTTACCTGCAGTGCCGAACGCTTCGTAGCGTGCGATACACACATCGCGCATCGCGGTCACGGTAGCACCGAAGAATTTACGCGGATCGAACTCGCTCGGGTTGGTCGCCATCAAACGGCGCATCGCACCCGTGGACGCCAAACGCAGGTCGGTGTCGATGTTGACCTTGCGCACGCCGTACTTGATGCCTTCGACGATTTCTTCAACCGGTACGCCGTAGGTTTCTTTGATGTCGCCGCCGTACTGGTTGATGATCGCCAGCCACTCTTGCGGCACCGAGGAAGAACCGTGCATCACCAGGTGGGTGTTAGGGATGCGCTTGTGGATTTCCTTGATGCGGTCGATGGCCAGCACGTCGCCGGTAGGCGGCTTGGTGAACTTGTAGGCGCCGTGGCTGGTGCCGATGGCGATGGCCAGGGCGTCAACTTGGGTCTTCTTCACGAAGTCAGCGGCTTCTTCCGGGTCGGTCAGCATCTGGCTGTGATCCAGCACGCCTTCGGCGCCGATGCCGTCTTCTTCGCCAGCCATGCCGGTTTCCAGGGAACCCAGGCAGCCCAGCTCACCTTCAACCGATACGCCGCAGGCGTGAGCCATGGCCACGGTTTGTTGGGTGACGCGGACGTTGTATTCGTAGTCGGTCGGGGTCTTGCCGTCTTCGCCGAGGGAGCCGTCCATCATGACCGAGCTGAAGCCCAGTTGGATGGAGCGCTGGCACACGTCAGGGCTGGTGCCGTGGTCCTGGTGCATGCACACCGGGATGTGTGGGAATTCTTCGATCGCAGCAAGGATCAGGTGACGCAGGAAGGGCGCGCCGGCGTATTTGCGCGCACCGGCCGAAGCCTGGACGATCACGGGGGAGTCGGTCTTGTCAGCGGCTTCCATGATGGCGCGCATCTGCTCAAGGTTGTTGACGTTAAAGGCTGGGACGCCGTAGCCGAACTCGGCTGCGTGGTCCAGCATTTGACGCATGCTGATAAGTGCCATTGTGTTGTCTCTCCCGGTCGAGGGTCGTTAATCGTGCAAGCCTGCCGTAGCGGCGGCTGCTATTCAAGTTATTGCGGGTCAGGGTTTGCATGCCTGGCCTGCTGAATCGTTATTGCTGATGAGGCTGCCCCAAATTCCAGTCTGGAATCGAATCAATGTGGGAGGGGGCTTGCCCCCGATGGCTGCGGTTCACCCAACGAAGTCGGTGCCTGACACACCGCTATCGGGGGCAAGCCCCCTCCCACATTTGGATCTCATTAATTTCAAGACCCTGGTGTCTCTATTGGGCTTTACAGCCCCGCCCGATCAAATCATCGGTGGCGACCCAGTAAACCAGGCCTTCCTCACCTTTTGTGTGAAACGCCAGTTGATCGTTGGCATACAGCACACCCGAGGCGGCAACCTCCTGCTTGAGGCGATAAACCTGGTCGGAACCGCCGAGGCGTACATCCACCTCGCTACGAGCCTGGTTGGCAAAGCGCCAGTTGACCTCGGCCTTGCTGTCGCAGGTCCAGGTGGTCCATTTATCGGCAGGCTCTGCCTTGTTGAACATGTTCATGCTGCTGCAGCCGGCCAACAGGGCCAGGGCTGCCAGGGCGAAAACGCCTTTCATTGCCAATCCTCACAGGGCGACCAGGGGGCCGCCGCTGCTGTCGGTTAGTTGATCAGACCCGTCAAGGGCAACCCTGTTCCTGACCGTTGGGCGCGGAGTCGTATTTCTCCAGCCGTTCGTTGCCGATGCGCTTGTTGATCACCGGCATGGTCTCGGCTTGCCAGTCCGCCTGGTAGCAGCTTTTTTTCTGCTGCGCCGCAGGCTTTCCAGCTTCCGGCTCTGCGTTTGGCGTGCTGCCGCAGCCGGCCAACAGGCCCGCTGCGATCAACAATGCCAACGACTTGATCATGGGAATACTCCTTTTCCGGATCACGCGCCTTAACCTTTGGCCCGGGTTTCCAGCACTTCAACGGCCGGCAGGACTTTGCCTTCGACGAATTCAAGGAATGCGCCGCCACCGGTAGAAATGTAGGAGATCTGGTCAGCAACGCCATATTTATCGATGGCCGCGAGGGTGTCGCCGCCGCCGGCGATGGAGAATGCCGAGCTTTCGGCGATGGCCTTGGCCAGCACTTTGGTGCCGTTGCCGAACTGGTCGAACTCAAACACGCCGACCGGACCGTTCCACAGGATGGTCTGGGAAGCTTTCAGCAGTTCGGCGAAGTTGGCCGCGGTTTGCGGGCCGATATCCAGGATCATGTCGTCGTCAGCCACATCAGCGATCAGCTTGACGGTGGCTTCGGCGCTTTCGGCAAATTCCTTGGCGACGACCACGTCCACCGGCAGCGGCACGCTGACTTTGGCGGCGATGGCACGAGCGGTGTCGAGCAGGTCCGGCTCGTACAGGGACTTGCCGACCGGGTGACCGGCAGCGGCCAGGAAGGTGTTGGCAATGCCGCCGCCGACGATCAGCTGATTGCAGATCTGGCTGAGGCTGTTGAGCACGTCCAGCTTGGTGGACACCTTGGAGCCAGCGACGATGGCGGCCATCGGTTGCGCCGGAGCGCCCAGGGCCTTGCCCAGTGCATCCAGTTCAGCCGCCAGCAGCGGGCCAGCAGCGGCAACCTTGGCGAACTTGGCCACGCCGTGGGTCGAACCCTCGGCGCGGTGAGCAGTGCCGAACGCGTCCATCACAAACACGTCGCACAGCGCAGCGTATTGCTGGGCCAGCTCGTCGCTGTTCTTTTTCTCGCCTTTGTTGAAGCGCACGTTTTCGAACAGCACGATGTCGCCGGCCTTCACGTCAACGCCACCCAGGTAGTCAGCCACCAGCGGCACGTCGCGGCCCAGGGCTTTGCTGAGGTACTCGGCTACCGGCTTGAGGCTGTTTTCGGCGGAGAACTCACCCTCGGTCGGACGACCCAGGTGGGAGCAGACCATCACGGCCGCGCCTTTTTCCAGGGCCAGCTTGATGGTCGGCAGCGAGGCCAGGATTCGCGCATCGCTGGTGACAACACCGTCCTTGACTGGGACGTTGAGGTCTTCGCGAATCAGTACGCGCTTACCTTGCAGATCGAGGTCGGTCATCTTCAACACGGTCATGGGTGGCAGTTCCTGAATTACTGTTGAGGTTGTTTAGAGGCGATATGCAGATAATGTTCCGCAACGTCGAGCATTCGGTTGGCAAAACCCCATTCGTTGTCGAACCAGGCCAGGATGTTCACCAGCCTCGGGCCGGAAACGCGGGTCTGGCTGGCATCGACAATGGCCGAATGCGGGTCATGGTTGAAATCACAACTGGCGTGGGGCAACTCGGTGTAGGCCAGCAAGCCTTTGAGCGGCCCGCTGCTGGCGGCGTCGCGCAGGATCCGGTTGACCTCCGTCGCATCGGTGTCGCTGACGGTTTGCATGGTGATGTCCAGGCAGGACACGTTCACCGTCGGCACCCGTACGGCTTTGGCCTGGATTCGCCCGGCAAGTTCCGGCAACAGTCGCTCGATACCGCGTGCCAGCCCGGTGGACACCGGAATCACTGACTGGAACGCCGAGCGCGTGCGGCGCAGGTCTTCGTGATGGTAGGCGTCGATCACCGGCTGGTCGTTCATCGCCGAGTGAATCGTGGTGATCGACACGTAGTCCAGCCCGATCGCCTGATCCAACAGGCGCAACAATGGCACGCTGCAGTTGGTGGTACAGGAGGCGTTGGACACCAGCAGCTCGTTGCCGGTCAGGCAATCCTGGTTGATGCCGTAGACGATGGTGGCGTCGACATCCGCCTCGCTTGCCATCGGCTGGGAAAACAGCACACGCGGTGCGCCAGCGTCGAGGAAACGCTGGCCATCGGCACGGGTGTGATAAGCACCGGAGCATTCCAACACCAGGTCGACGCCCAGCGCCGCCCAGTCGATGCCCTCGGGGGTGGCACTGCGCAGGACTTTCACGCAGTCGCCATTGATATGCAGACAATCGCCCTCGACCCGCACTTCGCCGGGGAACCGGCCGTGTGTGGAGTCAAAGCGTGTCAGGTATTCGATGCTGGCCATGTCGGCCAAATCGTTGATCGCGACAATTTCAAACCCGGCAGCCGCCCCTCGCTCGAACAGAGCACGCAAGACGCAACGACCAATGCGGCCGTAGCCGTTGAGTGCAACTTTGTAAGGACGCGGTTGGGGCATGGGGTTCTCGATCAATGTTAGTTCGGTGTTGAATGTTCTGACGCCATCGCGGGCAAGCCCGCTCCCACATTAGACCGCGATCCAAATGTGGGAGCGGGCTTGCCCGCGATGGCACCAGTACAGACAACGCAGACTGACTTAGTCTTCCAGCAGCTCTTCAGCCTGACCCAGGATATTTTCCAGGGTGAAGCCGAACTCTTCGAACAACGCTGGCGCCGGCGCCGACTCACCGTAGGTGGTCATGCCGATCACGCGGCCTTCCAGGCCCACGTACTTGTACCAGTAGTCGGCATGCGCCGCTTCGATGGCGATACGCGCGCTGACCTGCAACGGCAGCACCGATTGCTTGTAGCCGGCGTCCTGGGCTTCGAACACGCTGGTGCATGGCATGGACACAACACGCACGTTGCGGCCTTGGGCGGTCAGCTTGTCGTAGGCCTGGACGGTCAGGCCCACTTCGGAACCGGTGGAGATCAGGATCAGCTCCGGCTCGCCGATGCAGTCCTTGAGCACGTAGCCGCCACGGCTGATGTCGGCGATCTGTGCGTCGGTACGCGCTTGGTGCTGCAGGTTCTGGCGCGAGAAGATCAGCGCCGAAGGGCCGTCCTTGCGTTCGATGGCGTGCTTCCAGGCCACGGCGGATTCGACCGCGTCGGCTGGGCGCCAGCAATCCAGGTTCGGCGTGGTACGCAGGCTGGTCAGTTGCTCGACCGGCTGGTGCGTCGGACCGTCTTCGCCGAGGCCGATGGAGTCGTGGGTGTACACGTGGATGACGCGCTTCTTCATCAGCGCGGCCATGCGTACGGCGTTGCGGGCGTATTCCATGAACATCAGGAAGGTCGCGCCGTAAGGCACCAGGCCACCGTGCAGGGACACGCCGTTCATGATGGCGCTCATGCCGAACTCGCGTACGCCGTAGTACATGTAGTTGCCGCTGGCGTCTTCAGCCGAAACACCTTTGCAGCCTTTCCACAGGGTCAGGTTGGAACCGGCCAGGTCGGCGGATCCGCCGAGGAACTCAGGCAGCAGCGGGCCAAAGGCGTTCAGGGTGTTCTGGCTGGCTTTACGACTGGCGATGGTCTCGCCCTTGGCCGCGACTTCGGCGATGTAGGCCGAGGCTTTTTCCGAGAAGTCGGCAGGCAGGTCACCGGCCAGGCGGCGTACCAGTTCGTTGGCAAGCTCCGGGAATTCGGCGGAGTAGGCCGCAAAACGCTGGTCCCACTCGGCTTCGGCAGCCAGGCCTTTTTCCTTGGCATCCCACTCGGCATAAATGTCGGCCGGGATTTCGAACGGGCCATGGTTCCACTTCAGTGCTTCACGGGTCAGGGCGATTTCCGCGTCACCCAGCGGGGCGCCGTGGCAGTCTTCTTTGCCCTGCTTGTTCGGCGAACCGAAACCGATGGTGGTCTTGCAGCAGATCAGGGTCGGCTGAGCGCTCTTGCGGGCGGTGTCGATGGCGATCTTGATTTCTTCCGGATCGTGGCCGTCGACGTTGCGGATCACCTGCCAGTTGTAGGCTTCGAAACGCTTAGGGGTGTCATCGGTGAACCAGCCTTCGACTTCGCCGTCGATGGAGATGCCGTTGTCATCGTAGAACGCGATCAGCTTGCCCAGGCCCAGGGTACCGGCCAGGGAAGCGACTTCGTGGGAAATGCCTTCCATCATGCAGCCATCACCCAGGAACACGTAGGTGTGGTGGTCGACGATGTCGTGGCCGGGGCGGTTGAACTGCGCGCCCAGGACTTTTTCCGCCAGCGCGAAGCCCACGGCATTGGCCAGGCCTTGGCCCAGGGGACCGGTGGTGGTCTCGACGCCTGGGGTGTAGCCGAATTCAGGGTGGCCGGGGGTGCGGCTGTGCAGCTGGCGGAAGCTCTTGAGGTCATCGATGGTGACGTCGTAGCCGGTCAGGTGCAGCAGCGAATAAATCAGCATCGAGCCGTGGCCGTTGGACAGCACGAAGCGGTCACGGTCGGCGAACGATGGGTTGCTCGGGTTGTGTTTCAGGTAGTCACGCCAAAGTACCTCGGCGATATCCGCCATGCCCATCGGGGCACCGGGATGGCCGCTGTTGGCTTTTTGCACGGCATCCATGCTGAGGGCACGAATGGCGTTGGCACGCTCACGACGGCTGGGCATCGCTGATCTCCTGGGGTTTGCTGAAAAGAAACGGAAAAAAGGACCGGCATTTTCCCTCAGCCACCGCCTGCGGGCAATGACAGATAGTCACTTGTGGGTGTTTTTCCTGTGCTTTGGGCGGCATTCGCTTGCAGAAACCGTTAACCGGTTCGTCTAAAGGTTATAGCGGCTGCTTATAACCGCCACTTATCGATCAATATCAAAACTTTTTGATATTGGCCTTGCGAGGACTCCCACCCGTCTCTAGACTGCTGGCCTTATGAACCTACCCATGCCCTCCCTGCGTCCTGACGACGGCGATGAACTGGCAGCCTTATGCAAGGCCGCTGGCGACCCGTTGCGTTTGAACGTATTGCGCGCACTGGCCAACGATTCCTTCGGCGTATTGGAACTGGCGCAGATCTTCGCCATCGGCCAATCCGGCATGAGTCATCACTTGAAGGTGCTGGCCCAGGCCGACCTGGTGGCTACCCGCCGCGAAGGCAATGCGATTTTCTACCGTCGCGCCCTGCCCCACACCGAGTTGCTTGGCGGCAAGCTGCACGCCGCGCTGCTCGAAGAGGTGGACAACCTGGGTCTGCCGGGCGATGTGCAGTCGCGCATCGGCCAAGTCCATGGGCAACGCGCCGCCGCGAGCCAGGACTTTTTCGCACGGGTCGCCGAGAAATTTCGCGCCCAACAGGACTTGATCGCCGGTTTGCCGCAATACCGCGACAGCGTACTGGCGCTGCTCGACAAGCTGAGCTTCAGTGAGGAGGCCACCGCGCTGGAGGTCGGCCCAGGCGACGGCGGTTTCTTACCGGACCTGGCGCGGCGCTTCCAGCAGGTCACCGCGCTGGACAACAGCCCGGCGATGCTCGAACTGGCGCGCCAGCTGTGCGAACGCGAAGCGCTGGGCAATGTCAGCCTGCAGCTGGCGGACGCATTGAATAGCACGGCGTTAAAGGCCGACTGCGTGGTGTTGAATATGGTCTTGCACCATTTCGCCGCCCCCGCCGACGCCCTCAAGCAAATGGCCGGGCTGCTGCACCCCGGCGGTAGCCTGCTGGTGACAGATTTATGCAGCCACAACCAGAATTGGGCCAGGGAGGCCTGCGGTGATCTCTGGTTGGGTTTTGAACAGGACGATCTGGCCCGTTGGGCCACCGCTGCGGGACTCGTTCCCGGGGAAAGCCTCTATGTAGGTTTACGTAATGGTTTCCAGATCCAGGTCCGCCATTTTCAGCGGCCGGCTGGCGACACTCACCATCGGTAAATATCAGGAAAACATCGAGATGAGCGAATACTCCCTTTTCACCTCCGAGTCCGTGTCTGAAGGGCATCCGGACAAAATCGCCGACCAGATTTCTGACGCGGTGCTGGACGCCATCATTGCTGAAGACAAGTTCGCCCGTGTGGCGTGCGAGACTCTGGTGAAAACCGGTGTAGCGATCATCGCTGGCGAAGTGACCACCACCGCCTGGGTCGACCTGGAGCAGATCGTCCGTGACGTGATTACCGACATCGGCTACACCAGCTCCGACGTCGGTTTCGACGGCGCGACCTGCGGCGTGATGAACATCATCGGCAAGCAGTCCCCAGACATCAACCAAGGCGTCGACCGTGCCAAGCCGGAAGACCAGGGCGCTGGCGACCAGGGCCTGATGTTCGGCTACGCCAGCAACGAAACCGACGTGCTGATGCCTGCACCGATCACCTTCTCGCACCAACTGGTGCAACGTCAGGCCGAAGCGCGTAAGTCCGGCCTGCTGCCGTGGTTGCGCCCGGACGCCAAGTCCCAGGTCACTTGCCGTTACGAAGGCGGCAAAGTCGTGGGTATCGACGCCGTTGTATTGTCGACCCAGCACAACCCGGACGTGTCCTACGCCGACCTGCGTGAAGGCGTGATGGAACTGATCGTCAAGCACGTGCTGCCGGCCGAGCTGCTGAGCAAGGACACCCAGTTCCACATCAACCCGACTGGCCAGTTCATCATCGGTGGCCCGGTAGGCGATTGCGGCCTGACCGGTCGCAAGATCATCGTCGACAGCTACGGTGGCATGGCCCGTCACGGCGGTGGCGCGTTCTCGGGTAAAGATCCTTCAAAGGTTGACCGTTCCGCCGCTTACGCCGGTCGTTACGTGGCCAAGAACATCGTCGCCGCCGGCCTGGCCGAGCGTTGCGAGATCCAGGTGTCCTACGCTATCGGTGTGGCCCAGCCTACGTCGATCTCGCTGAATACCTTCGGCACCGGCAAGATCAGCGATGACAAGATCGTCAAGCTGGTGCGTGAGATCTTCGACCTGCGCCCTTACGCGATCACCACCATGCTCGACCTGCTGCACCCGATGTACCAGGAAACCGCAGCCTACGGCCACTTCGGTCGTACCCCTGCGCAGAAGACGGTCGGCGACGACACCTTCACCACCTTCACCTGGGAAAAAACCGACCGCGCCAACGACCTGCGGATTGCCGCCGGCCTGTAATCGCTCTCGGTACACAAAAGCCCCGCCGGGTTCGCCCGGCGGGGCTTTTTATTGCGCCGTCATTTGCGCGATGGCCTTCACGTTTTTTGGATCCAAACCTTGCAGGCTCAATGATGGCCCTCTAGAATCCGCGCCCTCTCGGGCCCGTCACCTTATTTGGATATTGCCCTGCGCCAGCCCGGGACTCATCAGCGCGCAGGCAATCGAACATTGAGGTTTTCCATGCGCATCTCCACGCTCGCCCCTGCCGCCCTCCTGCTCAGCCTGTTTGCCCTGCCGGCAAACGCCGCCGACCTGAGCGCACTGAGTGGCGCCCTGAGCTCCCAACTGGGCGGCGGCAACTCCGGCGACTGCCAGAAGCAAGCCAACGACCTGCAAGCCAAGATCGATGCAGCCGAGGCCCAGAAGGACAGCTTGAAAGTGAAAGCCTTCAAAGCGGCGCAGGACCAGATCAACAAAGGTTGTAACAAACTCACTGAGGCCCAGGCCAAAGCCGACGCCAAGCAGCAAACCCAAGAGGCCAAGGCCGATAAGCCCGACGCGGTGAAAGCCCTGGGCGGCCTGTTCAAGTAAATAGAAACACCCCGTAAAGAGCCCCGCACTGCCGGGGCTTTTTTGTGGCCGCGTGGATCATTTAGGCTGGGCCCCCTTTCCGAGCAAGGATGCTCATGATGCACTTACTGTTTGCCCTTTTACTCAGCGCCCTACCCTGCTGGGTGTGGGCCCAAGCGTGCTCCGATGAAGCCCGAGCACACGTCAGTACCCTGGCCGAACAGATACGCCAATGGGATGACAGTTACCACCGGCTTGGCCAATCCCCGGTGAGCGACGAACTCTACGACCAGGCGCGCCAGCGCCTGGCTCAGTGGCATCAGTGCTTCCCCGCCCCCACCGCGACACCCAACACCCCACTGGCGAGTTCACGTGGCGCCCAGCCTCACCCCGTTGCGCATACAGGCCTGGAGAAACTGCTGGACGAACACGCAGTCGACGCCTGGCTGGGCACACGAAAGGATGTCTGGATTCAACCCAAGGTGGACGGAGTGGCGGTAACCCTGGTGTATCAACAGGGTCGCCTGCGCCAAGTCATCAGCCGAGGCGATGGTGTCATGGGCCACGACTGGTCTGCCTCCGCGCGCAAAATCCCCGGCATTGTCCAGCAGTTGCCCGACCCCATCGACCTGGTGCTGCAAGGCGAACTCTATTGGCGCCTCGACGACCATGTGCAATCGGCCAGCGGCGGGCTCAATGCCCGCAGCAAGGTGGCCGGGTTGATGAACCGCAAACACTTGGGCGACACCGATGCCGCCGGCATTGGCCTGTTCGTCTGGGCTTGGCCACAAGGGCCGGCAGCCTTTACCGAGCGCCTTTCCACACTGAAACGTTGGGGGTTCACTGACACCCAGCGCTTCAGCCAGCCCATCCGGAACATCAGCGAAGCCGCGCACTGGCGCGCCTATTGGTATGGCCATCCACTGCCGTTCGCCAGCGATGGGGTGGTGTTGCACCAGGCGCAGCACGCCCCTGCCGAGCGTTGGCAGGTCAGTACCCCCTACTGGGCGGCCGCCTGGAAGTACCCGACGACCAAGGCCCTGGCGCTGGTGCGCGACGTGCAATTCAAGATCGGCCGTACCGGGCGCATCACACCCATGCTGGAATTGGAACCGGTGCGCTTGGATGACCGGCAGATCAGCCGGGTGAGCGCCGGCTCATTGAAGCGCTGGCAATCGCTGGATATCCGCCCTGGCGACCACGTCTCCATCAGCCTGGCGGGCCAGGTGATCCCTCGGCTGGATGAGGTCATCCTGCGCAGCAGCACAAGGGCGGACTTGCCCGTGCCCAATCCGGGGAAATTCCATGCCTTGAGTTGCTGGCAACTGGACCCCGGTTGCGAGGAGCAGTTGCTGGCGCGCCTTTCCTGGCTGAGCGGCAACCAGGGCCTCGCCTTGCCACACATAGGCCGCGAAACCTGGAGCGTATTGATCCAGGCCGGTCTAATCGCAGGCTTTCTCGATTGGTTAACCCTGGATACGGCAGAGCTTGCTAACATTGATGGCTTCGGTGATCGCACCCGTGCGCGCGTGGTCGACAGCTTCCACAGCGCGCGGCAACGGCCCTTCGCACAATGGCTCAAGGCCTTGGGTGTACCGCCTGCGGCACGTAATAACCTGGAAGGCGACTGGCAGACGCTGGTCGCCAGAGACACCCAGGCCTGGCTGGCCATCGATGGCATCGGCCCGGGCCGCGCAGCGCAACTGAGCGCTTTTTTTCGCGACCCGCACGTACAGGCCTTGGCTGAAACATTACGCGTGGCGGGGATAGACGGTTTTTGAACCCGCTGTCCGCGCCATCAGATTGCGACTTTGGAGCCCCACATGAAATTTCTAGCCCCCTTTGCCTTGCTGACCGTCGCAAGCTTCATGGCCACGCCGCTGCTGGCCGCCGAAGAAGCCCCTCAGCTCACCGGCTGCGCGGCCAAGCGCCAAGCCATCAGCACCCAGATCGAACAAGCCAAGGTCCACGGCAACAGCGAACAACAAGCCGGCCTGGAAAAAGCCCTGAGCGAAGTCACTGCCAACTGCACCGACGCCTCCCTGAGGAAAGAGCGGGAAAACAAGGTGCTCGACGCCAAGCATGAAGTCAGCCGCCGTCAGGCCGACCTCGACAAGGCCATGAAAAAAGGCGACGCGGACAAGATCAACAAGCGTAAGGACAAACTCGCCGAGTCCCGCAAGGAACTGCAGGACGCCGTGGAAGAACTCGACCAGTAAAACCAGTCAGTGGTCCCGGAACTGTTTATGGCAGGCGCTGCAGGCATCTTCAACTTTCTGCACCGCAGGCCCCAGGTTGCTGGCCTTGTAAGGCTGCACTTGGCTGGCGGTCACCAATTCACCGGTGGCCGCTTCAAGGTTGCGGGCCAGTTGCTGGAATTGAGCCTGTTTCTGCCAGACATCGTCCTTGGCGCTGGTGTGATCCTCTTCACGCACGCTCGGAAAATGTTTCCATGGTTCATGGGACAACGCGTCCAGCTTGACCGCGCCGTCGGCGAATTTCGCGCCGTCGAACGGGATGCGTCCGCGCAGCATGCCGCCCAGGTCTTCGCCGGTCTTAAGCATCTGCTTGAAGATCGCCTTGCGCTGGCCCAGCGGCGAATTCGGATCAACGCCGCCACAGGCGGACAACGTCAGGCAGGCCAGCAGTACAACGGTCAGTCGTTTAAAAGTCATGGTGGCTTCGAGGTCACGGAAAACGGCGGCCAGTATCCTCGCCCCGCCCGCAAAGACCAATAGCCCTATTATTAATAAGGGTTGCCCAACAGCGCTGCTACGCGGGCAATCGCTTCAGGAAGTGTTTGTATGAATGTCAGCTTGAAACCCTGGAGCCGCCGCCTGGCGTGGGCTCTGCCGATGATCGCACTGCTGGCCGGCTGCGACGCGGGCAAAGAAACAGCCAAAGATGAAACTTCCAAACCCCACGCCGTCGCCACCTATGTGAGCGCACCGTGGGAAGCCTTACCGACGGTGTCCGACAGCGATCTGCTGGCCGGTTTTGAATCCTGGCGCAGCGCCTGCCAACGGCTCAAGGCCGACCCGGTGTGGGGCGCGACCTGTGCGGCAGCCGCCACAGTGCCGAGCAATGCCGTGGCGGTGCGCGGATTCCTCAAGGAGCGCCTGGATGTGTTCGGCCTGCGCTCGGCCGACAACACCCCGAACGGCTTGATCACCGGCTACTACGAACCGGTCTACCCCGGCAGCCTGACCAAGACCGCCAAGGCCAACGTGCCGGTGTACGGCGTGCCGGACGACCTGATCATCGTCAACCTGGAAAGCATCTACCCCGAGCTCAAGGGCAAGCGCCTGCGCGGTCGCCTGGAAGGTCGCGTGCTCAAGCCCTACGACGACGCCAGCGCCATCAACGGCCAGGGCTCCACGGCCAAGCCGATCGCCTGGCTGACGAACCCGATGGACCTGCAATTCCTGCAAATCCAGGGCTCGGGCCGCATTCAACTGGCCGGTGGGCGCCAACTGCGCGTCGGTTATGGCGACCAGAACGGCTACCCCTACCGCCCGATCGGTCGCTGGCTGGTGGAACAAGGCGAGCTGAAGAAGGAAGACGTGACCATGGGCGCCATCAGCGCTTGGGCCAAGGCGCATCCGCAGCGTATTCCGGAGCTGCTGGCGAGCAACCCAAGCTATGTGTTTTTCAGCGCACGGCCCGACAGCAATGAAGGCCCGCGCGGTTCCTTGAACGTACCGTTGACCGCCGGCTACAGCGTCGCGGTGGATCGCAAGGTGATTCCGTTGGGCAGTCTGCTGTGGCTTTCGACCACCAAGCCGGATGGTTCGCCCATCGCCCGCCCGGTAGCAGCACAGGACACCGGCGGTGCAATCACGGGTGAAGTGCGCGCGGACTTGTTCTGGGGCACTGGCGATGCGGCGGGTGAACTGGCGGGGAACATGAAGCAGCAGGGGCAAATCTGGATGTTGTGGCCCAAGGGCGCAGCATTGCCGCAAGTGCCGGATGCACCTGTCGGTAGCTGAAAAACGCTCCGCCACACTCGGTTTACCGTAGTGAGCGGGCTTGCTGTGGTGAGCAGGCTTACTGTGGTGAGCGGGCTTGCCCCGCGCTGGGCTGCGCAGCAGCCCCCATCAGCCTCACCCCATTTATTCAGGCACACCGAGGCGTATGGTTCCGGGGCGGCTTCGCCACCCAGCGCGGGGCAAGCCCGCTCACTACAAACACCGCCCCCACAGTGGCTCTGCTTCAGCCTTCAGATCGAGACGAAGAAGAAACTCGCAATCAGCGCCATACCCACGAACCACACCAGTGAGCGAGCGATCGCCCAGTCGGCCAGGTAGCAGATGATGTACAGCAGGCGACTGGTGATAAACAGCACAGCCAGCACATTGATGGTGACCAACTCAGCCGTACCGGCCAAGTGCGCGATAATCACTGCCGCCGCAAATGCCGGCGTCACTTCAAAGCTGTTGAGTTGAGCACTGTGGGCACGCTTGGCAACCCCTTCGAGGGTGTCCAGGAACGCGCGAGGGTCGTGGTTCTGCCGCGGCCCGAACTTGCCACCGCTGAACTTGGCCACGCCTGTGCACAGATAAGGCAGAAAAATTGCGATCAACACACACCAGAAGGCCACCGTCATCACTGATTCCTTTTTTAGTTTGCTTTTTAGTTTGAAGCAAAATTTAGAGTTTTAGCACTCAACATGAAACGCCGCACCCATCGCTATGAGCCGCCAGCCCCGCAAAAGGTTCTATCGGTGATTTGCCCCCAGCCCTGCAACATCGTGCAGAGGTTGCGGTCCATCCCCCATTAACGCTCTTCCACCCAACTTCCAAGGACCCCGGATGCTTGAACTTGTCGCCGCCTTCATTTGCCTCACCACCCTGCTCACCTATGTGAACTTCCGCTTCATCGGCCTGCCGCCCACCATCGGCGTGATGGTCACGGCCCTGCTGTTTTCGCTGATCCTGCAAGGCTTGAGTTTTCTCGGCTATCCAGGCCTGGAAGAGCGCATCCAGCAACTGATTGGCCAAATCGACTTCGGCGATCTGCTGATGAACTGGATGCTCTCATTCTTGCTGTTCGCCGGTGCCTTGCACGTAAACCTCAACGACCTGCGCAGCTACCGCTGGCCCATCGGCCTACTGGCGACCTTCGGCGTATTGATCGCGACCGTGGTGATCGGCAGCCTGGCGTATTACATCTTTGCCCTGTTCGGCTGGCACGTCAGCTTCCTCTACTGCCTGCTGTTCGGTGCGCTGATTTCCCCCACCGACCCGATCGCGGTATTGGGCGTGCTGCGTACCGCCAACGCCTCCAAGCCATTGAAGACCACCATTGTCGGTGAGTCGCTGTTCAACGATGGCACGGCCGTCGTGGTATTTACCGTTTTACTGGGCATTGCACAGTTAGGCGAAACGCCGACCGTGGGCGCCACCGCTATGCTGTTTGCCCATGAGGCGATTGGCGGCGTGGTGTTCGGTGGCCTGATCGGCTACCTGGTGTACCTGATGATCAAGAGCATCGAGCAGCACCAGATCGAGGTGATGCTGACCCTCGCCCTGGTCATCGGCGGCTCGGCGATGGCCACCGAACTGCACGTTTCGGCACCGATTGCGATGGTGGTCGCCGGGCTGATCATCGGCAACCTGGGGCGCAAACTGGCAATGAACGACATGACCCGGCGCTACCTGGACGGCTTCTGGGAATTGCTCGATGACATGCTCAATGCGCTGCTGTTCGCACTGATCGGCATGGAGCTGCTGCTGTTGCCGTTTAACTGGCTGCACGTGTTCGCCGCCAGCTTGCTGGCCGTGGCGATCCTGCTGTCGCGTCTGTTGACGGTTGCACCGGCCATCCTGCTGCTGCGGCGCTGGCGCACAGTGCCACGCGGGACCATCCGCATCCTGACGTGGGGTGGCCTGCGTGGCGGGGTGTCCGTGGCACTGGCATTGGCCCTGCCGCTGGGTCCGGAGCGCGACTTGCTGCTGAGAATCACCTACATCGTGGTGCTGTCGTCGATCCTGCTGCAGGGGTTGAGCATCGGCAAGCTGGTCAAGCGCGTGACCCGGGACGAGCCCCAGGCCGCGCCGGACGCTCACTGAGCCTTGTCGATCTGCTGCGGATGCCTCGGGTCCGCAGCTTTCTTGCCCGGCAGACTGCTTTCACTGCGAATCTGCGCATGGCTGATCAGCGCAAAGATAAAGCTGCCGCCAATGATATTGCCCGCCAGGGTCGGCCCGGCGAACACCAGCCAGAAATCCTTCCACGGCAACTCGCCAGCGAATACCAGGTACGACACCTCGGCGGAGCCGACAACGATATGGGTGAAGTCGCCCAGAGCCATCAGGTAGGTGATCAGAATAATGATCCACATCTTGGCGCTTTCCATGGAGGGGATCATCCATACCATGGTGGCGATCATCCAGCCGGAGACGATGCCCTTGGCAAACATCTGGCCGGCGTCGTTTTCCATGATCTTGCGGCCGATTTCCAGGAAGGCCAGGTCGGTCTTGGTGTCGAAGATCGGCAGGTGCAACATCACATAAGCCACCAGCAAGGTGCCGCACAGGTTGCCCACCAGCACCACTGTCCATAGCCGTAACAATCGCCCGGCATTGCCTAGCGTGGGTTTGCTCATCACCGGCAAAACAGCGGTCAGGGTGTTCTCGGTGAACAGTTGCTGGCGCGCCAGGATCACTGCCAGGAACCCTGCGCAGTAGCCGAAGCTGGCGATAACCTTAAAACTTTCGCCATCCGGCAGCCGAGAGTTGAGCAGCCCCATGGCCATCAGCGAAAGGCCCATGGTCAACCCGGCCGCCAATGCCGACCACCACAAGGCAGCAACACTGCGCTCCAGTTCCTGGTCACCCTGTGTACGGATGATTTCATGCAACACCGCCGCACGGGGTGGTTGGTTCTTGTCCACGTCCTGTTGCTCTTCCTGCGACAGGTTTGGGGTCTTGCCGTCTGCTTGAGTGGCCATGATGTTCCAGAGTCCTAGGGGTGCCTGTAGCTACGACACGCCGCCACAGTAGCTGTTCAGTGGCCACACAACTAAACCTGCACCTTCCAGGCCTTTGCCATCTCCACGGTGGTTGAGCGGCGCGCCTTGTCCCAGGGTTTGTTACGCGCTTTGTAGTGACCACTGATGGTGTCGAGTACCTGGTTGAATTCGCTGGGGGTAGTAGCCCGAGCCAGGTCCTGAGCCGCACGGTGCAACAGTTCAACGTTAGACTTGGGCTGGCCTGGCCGAAACAACGAGGGGTAGATCACTTCCCGTGTGAAGTTTTCAGCTTTCATCGAAATATCGCGCACTTTCATTTCGGTCACTGCACCGCCGATGACTTTGGACAGAGGCATTGCATCATTTTCGATCTGTTTGGCCGCCACTTGCAGCAATTGCTGAAAGTTGCGCTGACTTGCAACATTGAGGCTGCGCCCCAACCAGTCGATGTGCTCTGGCCGTCGGGCAAGGGCATCCAAGTTACGCAGGGCCGATGAAATGTTCGGTGTGAACACCAGCGAGCCCTGTGACTGATTGGCCTGGGTGATCGCACCATCCAGGTTTCGCAACGCCTGTTGCGCGTTTTTTCGAAACATCAGCACATCCGCGACCGCCGGGTCGCTTTGCAGCGTGGGTTGCACGCTGGCGAGCATTTCATCATCCATGGCCAGCACGGCTTCATTCAGTGATTGGAACGAATGATGCTCAAGTGCTTTGGTCCGTCGCTCCAAATGCGTCTCCACCGCTTGTCGCGCTTTCGTCTGCAGGAGTTGCTTCTGCTCATCCTGCATAGTGAAGTTGACCGTGCCATTGAGCAGATCCGTAAAGTCACCTTTTTCGGTCTTCAGGGGCAGTGTCACAATCTGATCGGCGAACGCTTCGAGCCTTTTATCCTGAAACGCTCCAGCGGCCGAATGCTCAACGCCCACGAGATGGTCGGCCAGACTGCTGAAAAAACTGCCACTGCGAGCGGATGCAGCAGAAGAGCTGGACTCAAATTTAACGATCAGCGATTCACGCTTGTTCAGCGGACTATCGGGACATGGCCGCGCCACAACACCTGGCGCCGGAGTGTTGAGCAGCAACCCACCATCCTTGAATGCGGTTTTTTCAGCTGATGCCTGGAAGGCATGACCTTGCTCCACCGGATTTTTGAACACCACCGGTAACGAACCCGAAATATGCGCGGCCCGGGCAATATCCATCGCTGGAGTCAGGCTGGCATTGAACATCACTAATTGCGGGCGGCCATCAAACATGCCGCTACCGGTGATACTGAGTTGCTTGATCGCAGGAATATACCGGCTCAACACGTCGAGATCACCAAACGTGGGTGCGCCACCCGCAGTCAGCTTGTCAGCAATGCTCATGACTTCGGTCGGCCTGGTTTCTCGAGGGCTTTGCGCGATATGACCAAGAATCGACGCGCGCGACTCGTTGCGGATCAGTTCCTCAAGGGGAAGGGCTTCAGTCTGCAGGCGCGGCGCCAAGGTCATCAACAAACGGGAAATAGTGCCGACACCACCGGGCAAACGCCCCGCACATTTGCCAAGTGTCGTACAGGCATCCTGCATCCAGGCCGTCACGGCGTCCTGGCTGTTCAGTAGGCTTGGTAAATCGATGCTGTCCGACAACCGGTCAAATGCCGCAGCGCCCATTCCGCTGGCAATCAACGCCGCCGAAATCGCACCGGCGGATGAGCCGGATATCGACTGAATACCGTTCAGCTTCCGGGCGTCCTCAAGCGCCTGCACCACCCCCGAAAAAGCGACGCCCTTGGCCCCTCCACCGCTCAACACCAGGCTCGTGACGGGCGGCGCCGATAAAATCACCTCCACCCGCCCCTTACTATCGCGTAGAAGCGTCACATTGCGCTCGCCCACGCCCTCCACCAGCGCCGTCTTCACAGGGTGCTGGGTCGGGGAATGAGCCTTATCACTCCATGCGGGTTGATTCTGGGCGATCGAGTTAATCACTTTCATACGCAGGCTCTCTACAGGGTGTGGTCCTGAGTGATGAGAGAGCCTGGCAGAGATCCATGCGGAATGATTTGGTAAAGCAAATCACGCCGAGGGTTTGTTACTCAGGAAGACTGTCGTCCTTGAACTGGTCCTTCACGTACCGGATCTCGGTACGGCCATGAGGCGCTGGCAGGCCATCTTCACCGAGGTTGACGAAGACCATTTTCTCTACCGTGAGGATGCTCTTACGCGTGATCTTGTTGCGTACTTCACAGGTCAGGGTGATGGAGGTGCGGCCGAACTCGGTGGCGGTGATGCCCAGTTCGATGATGTCGCCCTGGCGCGAGGCGCTGACGAAGTTGATTTCGGAGATGTACTTGGTGACCACCCGCTGGTTGCCCAGCTGGACGATGGCATAGATCGCCGCTTCTTCATCGATCCAGCGCAACAGGCTGCCGCCGAACAGGGTGCCGTTGGGGTTGAGGTCTTCGGGTTTTACCCATTTGCGGGTGTGGAAGTTCATGGTCACTCCAAAGCGTGTTGCGAAATGATGGGCAACATCATGGCAGAGCCCGGCCCCAAGCTCTATGAGCCATTGCCTATCACGCCTATGTGCGATCTTCATGTTGCCGACAGAAAGGCTTGGGAAGTCTGGCGCACACGGCTATAATCGCCCCCGCTTCAAAACGGTCATCTTCAGTTGATACCGTTCTCCCGCCACCTGTCCGAGGGGCGCTGCAGCAGGTTCAACCTGTCAGGCTCGGATGGGGCGTTGTCCGGCCTGGTCCACCTGGCCTGATACTAAACGCACAACGGCGCCCATTCGCACACTACGAATGGAGGCTCTTCATGAGCGCAGTAAACACGCCTGCAGATTTCAACGACTACAAAGTCGCCGACATGTCCCTCGCCGCCTGGGGCCGTCGTGAAACCTTTATCGCCGAATCCGAAATGCCTGCCCTGATGGGCCTGCGCCGCAAGTATGCCGCTGAGCAACCGCTCAAGGGTGCGAAGATCCTCGGCTGCATCCACATGACCATCCAGACCGCCGTGCTGATCGAAACCCTGGTTGCCCTGGGTGCCGAAGTACGCTGGTCGTCCTGCAACATTTTCTCGACTCAAGACCAGGCCGCTGCCGCCATCGCTGCTGCCGGTATCCCGGTATTCGCCTGGAAAGGCGAGACCGAAGAAGAGTACGAGTGGTGCCTGGAGCAAACCATCCTGAAAGATGGCGCGCCTTGGGATGCCAACATGATCCTCGACGACGGCGGCGACCTGACCGAGCTGCTGCACAAGAAGTACCCAGCAATCCTGGACCGCGTCCACGGCGTGACCGAAGAAACCACCACGGGCGTACACCGCCTGTTGGACATGCTGGCCAAGGGCGAGCTGAAAATCCCGGCCATCAACGTCAACGACTCGGTGACCAAGAGCAAGAACGACAACAAGTACGGCTGCCGTCATAGCCTGAACGATGCCATCAAGCGCGGCACCGACCACCTGCTGTCGGGCAAGCAAGCCCTGGTGATCGGCTACGGTGACGTGGGCAAGGGCTCGTCCCAGTCCCTGCGTCAGGAAGGCATGATCGTCAAGGTCTCCGAAGTCGACCCGATCTGCGCCATGCAAGCCTGCATGGACGGCTTCGAAGTGGTTTCGCCGTTCATCGATGGCGTCAATGACGGCACCGAAGCGAGCATCGACAAGGCCCTGCTGGGCAAGATCGACCTGATCGTGACCACCACCGGTAACGTGAATGTTTGCGACGCGAACATGCTCAAAGCCTTGAAGAAGCGTGCTGTTGTCTGCAACATTGGTCACTTCGACAACGAAATCGACACCGCTTTCATGCGCAAGAACTGGGCATGGGAAGAGGTGAAGCCACAGGTACACAAGGTTCACCGTACCGGTGCTGGCGCGTTCGACGCCCAGAACGACGACTACCTGATCCTGCTGGCTGAAGGCCGCCTGGTTAACCTGGGCAACGCCACCGGCCACCCAAGCCGCATCATGGACGGTTCGTTCGCCAACCAGGTCCTGGCCCAGATTTTCCTGTTCGGCCAGAAGTACGCCGACCTGTCGCCCGCCCAGAAAGCCGAGCGCCTGACCGTGGAAGTATTGCCGAAGAAACTCGACGAAGAAGTGGCCCTGGAAATGGTCCGCGGCTTCGGCGGCGTGGTGACTCAACTGACCAAGACCCAGGCCGACTACATCGGCGTGACCGTTGAAGGTCCGTTCAAGCCGCACGCTTACCGTTACTGAGTAACAGCCCCCTGCTTTGCTGGGGCGGGCTTGTTGTGGCGAGGGAGCTTGCTCCCGCTGGGCTGCGAAGCGGCCCCAAGATTTTGGGAGCGCTTCGCACTCCAGCGGGAGCAAGCTCCCTCGCCACATCAAGCTCGCTCCTACAGGGGGGCACCGTCGGCATTCTGAGTTTCAAAGGGTATTACCATGTCCCAAGACCGTCGCTACAGCTTCGAATTCTTCCCGACCAAGACCGATGCTGGGCATGAAAAACTGATGGCGACTGCCAAGCAGTTGGCCAGCTACAACCCCGACTTCTTCTCCTGCACCTACGGCGCCGGCGGTTCGACCCGTGATCGCACGATCAACACCGTGCTGCAGCTGGAAAGTGAAGTCAAAGTTCCCGCCGCCCCGCACTTGTCGTGCGTGGGCGACAGCAAAGCCGACCTGCGCAGCCTGCTGACCCAATACAAGGCAGCCGGCATCAAGCGCATCGTCGCCCTGCGCGGCGACCTGCCGTCCGGCATGGGCATGGCCAGCGGTGAGTTGCGCTACGCCAATGACCTGGTGAGCTTTATCCGTGAAGAAAGCGGCGACCACTTCCACATCGAAGTGGCGGCGTACCCGGAGATGCACCCCCAGGCCCGCAACTTCGAAAACGACCTGCAGAACTTCGTGCGCAAGGCCAACGCCGGCGCCGACAGCGCGATCACCCAATACTTCTTCAACGCCGACAGCTACTTCTACTTCGTCGAGCGTGTACGGGCCATGGGGGTGAACATCCCGATCGTGCCGGGCATCATGCCGATCACCAACTACAGCAAGCTGGCGCGCTTTTCCGACGCCTGCGGGGCCGAAATCCCACGCTGGGTGCGCAAACAACTGGAAGCCTATGGCGACGACGTCAAGAGCATCCAGGCGTTCGGCGAACAGGTCATCAGCACAATGTGTGAAGAATTGTTGCAAGGTGGCGCGCCAGGCCTGCACTTCTATACCCTGAACCAGGCTGAACCCAGCCTTGCCATCTGGAACAACCTCAAGCTGCCACGCTGAAGCTTGTCCGGCTGTGCCAAGGCCCTCGTCTCGACGAGGGCCTTTGTCGTTTTACATGCCCACGGAACCCAGCAGTCCATGAATACAGTGTCCACGACTTCCCGCCCGCAACTGGTCTACCTGGTCTTCGGCTCCGAGACCTACCACCAGGAAGCGGTGTTCAGCATCGCCAGCGCGCTGGCCTTCCTGAACGACACCCCGGACGCCGCCGTGGATATCCAGGTATTCAGCGATAACCCCGAGCCCTATCGCCTTTTGCCGGTGCGCGTGCGCCCGCTGGACGAAGCCACTCGCAAACGCTGGAGCGAGCCACACGGCTATCACTTCCGCACCAAACATGTGGTGCTGCGCCAAGTGCTGGCAGAGTCGCCGGTGGCCATGCTGATCGACACCGACACGTTCTTCCATCATTCACCGTTGGAGCTGTTCGAGCGCGTGCAACCCGGCACCCTGCTGTGCAACGCCTTCTACACCCGGTACGGCGACAACCCCGAAAGTATCCTCTACACCGCGCTGCGCCAGCGCCTGCTGGACATGGGCGTCGCCGACGATGACATGATGACCCTCAATTCCGGGGTCATGGGCCTGACGCAACAGGACGCGCACATCCTCGACCGCTCCATCGCGTTGATGGACGAACTGTTTCCCTATGCCGAGGGCGCCTACACCCTCGAAGAGTTCTGCCTGTCGATTGCCGCTTATCGCAGCGTCAACGTGCGCGAGTGCCCCGACCTGATCCATCATTACTGGAGTCGCAAGCAACTGTTTCGCGCCAAGGTCAAGGCCTGGATCGCCAAGCATGCGGCCGCCCCTACCAGCGCATTGGCACTGGCCGACACCCGCCAGGTCTCCTCGCACCTGCCGCGCCCTCCCCGCCCGCAGCGCTTGCTCTACAAGCTGATCACACTGCTGTTACCCAAGCACCAGCAGCAGTTCATCCGCGAAATCCTCTACGGCTGCTACGAGCACGAGAACGAATTCGATCAGGCGTGTGGCCCGGTTTGGTGGGACAAAGCCCGACAGAACCAAGAGGAACGCCAAAAGCGCCCGCTTGACGCGCACCAGTTGGAACACTGGTTCGCCAACCCCGTGGTACGCCTGATTCTCGGCGAGCGGCGCACCGCGATCTACGAACACTTGATGACCTCACCCGCCAAATAGCCCCGCCCGCGGATGCGCGTGCCAGAGCTTCTCTTTAAGGCAGGAGCGTCGTAACCTCAGGGCATGCCTGTCATTCTGAAGTTGCTGACTGCTGCCCTCTTTACTTGCCTGAGCCTGGCGGCTTATGGCGAGAAATTGCGCATTGTCACCGAGCCATGGGCGCCTTATGTGTACGACGACAACGGCACGATGCGCGGGCTGGACTACGAAACCACGGTGATCGTGTTCCAGCGCCTGGGTATTGAGGTGCAATGGCAATTCCTGCCTTGGAAGCGCTGCCTGGCCATGCTCGACCAAGGCCATGCCGACGGGGCGCTGGACATTTTCCACAGCCACGAGCGCGACGCCGTGCTTCTATACCCCAGCGAACCGCTGTCGGAAGTGAGTTTCGTGCTCTTCTATGCCAATGATCGCCCCCACCCTGTCCAGGGCCTCGAAGACCTGCGCGACCTGACCGTTGGCACGTCGCCGGGTTACTTGTACGGCGCAGCATTCAGCGACTCCACCCTGTTCAACCGCGAAGCAGCCCCCAGCCATGAGGCGAACTTCGGCAAATTAATGTTGGGACGCATCGATTTGGTGATCACCGACCGCCGGGTAGGCCAACATGTGATCAAGGCACTGGGCCTGGAGGGCAAGGTCAGCCAGGCGCCGGCTGTGGTCAGCCACCAGCCGCAGTTCCTTGCGGTGCGCCGTGGCGCGGGCATGGATCTGCTGGTACAACGCTTTGCCGCCGAGCTCAAACGCTTCAAACAAGAACCTGCGTACACCGCTTTGAGCATCAAATATGGTGGAATCCAAGCAATTACGGGGGTTGGACACACCGTTGAGCAGCAGGAAAGCAGCGTACCGTGATTGCTCTGTTATACTCCGGCCTTTCCGCCAGGCTCACGCCCGGCCGCTGAGGTCTTGAAAAAGGCACCCAACCCCGCTACAGCGCAGCTTTCAGCCCGCGCGAGCCGGTGGAGTGCCCGCCAGACGCAGCAGGACCGGACGGGGTTGCGCTCCCCTAAGCGCCATTCACGCCCGGCAAGATTATCCCTTTGGGCCAAGCCCTAACTAAAACAGGATTACTCATGTCCTTTGCTTCCCTCGGTCTCTCCGAGGCTTTAGTCCGCGCCATCGAGGCAGCGGGCTATACCGAGCCTACTCCGGTGCAACAGCGGGCCATTCCCGCCGTGTTGCAAGGTCGCGACCTGATGGTTGCGGCTCAGACAGGTACTGGTAAAACCGGCGGTTTCGCCCTCCCGATTCTGGAGCGGTTGTTTCCCAACGGTCACCCGGACAAATCCCAGCGTCACGGCCCGCGCCAACCGCGCGTATTGGTCCTGACCCCAACCCGCGAACTCGCCGCCCAGGTGCACGACAGCTTCAAGCTGTATGCCCGCGACCTGAAGTTCGTCAGTGCCTGCATCTTCGGCGGCGTCGGCATGAACCCACAGGTTCAGGCCATGTCCCGTGGTGTGGACGTGCTGGTGGCGTGCCCCGGTCGTTTGCTCGACCTGTGCGGCCAAGGCAGCGTCGATTTGTCCCACGTGGAAATCCTCGTGCTGGACGAAGCCGACCGCATGCTCGACATGGGCTTTGTCCATGACGTGAAAAAGGTCCTCGCCCGCCTGCCGGCCAAACGTCAGAACCTGCTGTTCTCGGCAACGTTCTCCCAGGACATCACTGCCCTGGCCGGCAAGCTGCTGCACAACCCTGAGCGCATTGAAGTCACGCCACCGAACACCACGGTCGAGCGTATCGAGCAACGCGTCTTCCGCCTGGCCGCCAGCCACAAGCGTGCGCTGCTGGCCCACCTGATCACCGCCGGCGCGTGGGAACAGGTGTTGGTGTTCACCCGTACCAAGCACGGCGCCAACCGTCTGGCCGAGTACCTGGACAAGCACGGCCTCACCGCTGTCGCCATCCACGGCAACAAAAGCCAGAACGCGCGCACCAAAGCCCTGGCCGACTTCAAGGCCGGTTCCGTGCGCATCCTGGTGGCCACCGATATCGCCGCCCGCGGCTTGGATATCGACCAACTGCCACACGTGGTCAACTTCGAGCTGCCAAACGTCGATGAAGACTACGTGCACCGTATCGGCCGTACCGGCCGTGCCGGTCGTTCGGGTGAAGCCATTTCCCTGGTTGCACCGGACGAAGAAAAACTGCTGAAAAGCATCGAGCGCATGACCAAGCAGAAAATCGCCGACGGCGACCTGATGGGCTTCGATGCCAGCGCCGTAGAGGCTGAGAAGCCTGAAGTGCGCGAGCGTCCGGACGTGCGCAACCCACGCAACCCACGCGGTCCGAAGGGTGATGGCCCGAACGGCGGCGGTGGTGGCGGTGGTCGTCGCGACAAGGGCAAGGACAAGGGCGGCAAGGAAAAAGCGCCTACCAACGGCCGTGGCGAACGCCCAGCCCGCGAGCAGAAGCCCCGTGAAGGCACCCCGGCCCGCGAACAGCGCCAGCCGAGCCAGCCGCCACGCGCCGCCGCTGACCGTGCCCCGGACGAGTTCCTCGACGACGACGTGGATAACTTCGGCAACCGCGTTGACTACGTGCCTCAGGCCAAGCCGGCCCAAGGCCGTGGCCGTCGTCCCGGCGCGCCTGCACAAGGTGCGGGCGCAGGCGCTCCACGTGGCGGTCAGCCACAAGGCGCTCGCCAGAACGGCCCACGCAACAGCAGCGGCGGCACCACCGGCACTCCACCGGCCAAGCGCAGCGGCCCGCGTAATGGCGCACCGCGTGACGGCCAAGCCCGTCGCGAAGACTCGCGCAGCAACAACCGCCGCCCAGCCCGTGACGACCAGCCTCGCTTGTCCGAACCGGCCGTGCAGAATCCGCGCGGTGGCCCAGCGCCAAAGATCATCCACAAGGAGTCGAAAGCGGATCGCTTCCCGACACCCGAGCAACTGGATCAGTTGCCAGGCCGTCCTCGTGGTGAAAAGCCAGCATTGCTGACTCGCAACCGCTGAGTTTTTAGCCCCATAAAAAATGCCCCGTATCTTTCGATGCGGGGCATTTTTTTTGGACTCAATAACGATCCGATGTGGAAGGGGCGGTACGACGATTCGACTTGCCCCCGATAGCTGAGTGTCAGCTGACCTACTTTTAACTGACACACCGCTATCGAGGGCAAGCCCTCTCCCACAAGGACCGCATTGCCAAGCCAGACATTACTTCTGCTTGACGCCTTCCAGCGAGATGTCCAGGTCCACGGTCTGCGAGGACGGGCCTGGGCCTTTGATGCCGAAGTCGTTCAGGTTGACGGTGGTCTTGGCGTTGAAGCCAGCACGTTCGCCGCCCCATGGATCCTTGCCTTCACCATTGAAGGTCGCCTTGAAGGTCACAGGCTTGGTCACGCCGTGAAAGGTCAGGTCGCCCGTTACGTCAGCGGTTTTCTCGCCGGTAGATTTAACGGCGGTGGACACGAACTTGGCGTCGGCGAACTTGGCAACGTCCAGGAAGTCTTTGCTGGCGATGTGCTTGTCACGCTCTGCGTGGTTGGACCACAGGCTGGCGGTTTTCACGTCGACCGCGATTTTGCTGGTTTCCGGCTTGGCGGCATCCCAGCTGAAGGTACCATCCCAGTCCTTGAAGGTACCGTGGATGTAGCTGTAGCCCAGGTGGCTGATTTTCCAGTCGATGAAGGCGTGCTGGCCTTCTTTGTCGATCTTGTAGTCAGCCGCCATCACCTGACCTGCAGACAGCAGGGCAGTACCGATGGCCAGAGCAGCGAGAGTCTTTTTCAACATGCTTTCTATTCCTTGTGAGTCGAGGTTGAACATCAGGCTTTGCGCCCCAGCATTCGCGTAAGGGTCACATCACGATCAATAAAGTGGTGTTTCAACGCAGCCACGCCGTGCAAGCCGGCAAAGACCACCAACACCCAAGCGAGGTACAAGTGCACCACGCCCGCAGTGTCTGCCTGGTCCGGTAGACCGGAAACCACGGCAGGAATTTCAAACAGGCCAAACACCGGGATACCGACACCGTCTGCGGTGGAAATCAGGTAACCGGCGATCATCACGGCGAACAGCCCGAGATACAGGAACGCGTGGCCGAACGCCGCACCGATACGGGTCAGGCGGCTGTAGCTGGCCAGCGGTGGTGGTGGCGGGCTTACCAGGCGCCAGACGATACGCACCAGCATGATGGCGAACAGCGTGATGCCAATGCTCTTGTGCAGGTCCGGCGCGTCTTTGCGCCAGGCGCTGTAGTAGTCGAGGCCGACCATCCACAAGCCCAGGGCGAACAAGCTGAACACCACCAGGGCCACGCCCCAATGCAAAACAATGCTGACCCAACCATAGCGGGCCGAAGAATTACGTAGCTGCATGTCCCAAATCCCGTAAGAGCTGCGCCCAAGACTAGCGATTTACCTATCGAATTAAAGCGGAAAATTTCGCTTTGAAATATCGAGAAATACGATCAAGAGCCTATGCACAATAAGTTAACCAAGGATTAAGGACTATTCCTAAGAAACGTGACAGACCGTCCTGTGTTTACCGCGAATTCCCTCACAATAGGTTGTGACACGCGCCACCATTGCATAGGCTTGCGCGATTGTTTTACCTGCGCTCGCCGCAGGACCGCTTCGAGGAGAGAACCGATGGGCTTGAACAACCAGTGGATGCAACGCGACCTCGCGGTGCTGTGGCATCCCTGCACCCAGATGAAAGACCACCAGCAACTGCCGCTGATCCCGATCAAGCGCGGCGAAGGCGTGTGGCTGGAAGACTTCGAAGGCAAGCGCTACCTCGACGCCGTCAGTTCCTGGTGGGTCAACGTGTTTGGCCATGCCAACCCGCGCATCAACCAGCGCATCAAGGACCAGGTCGACCAACTGGAACATGTGATCCTCGCCGGTTTCAGCCATCAACCGGTGATCGAACTGTCCGAGCGCCTGGTGCAAATGACGCCCGAAGGCCTGACCCGCTGCTTCTACGCCGATAACGGCTCGTCGTGCATCGAAGTCGCGCTGAAAATGAGCTTCCACTATTGGCTCAACCGCGGCCTGCCGAACAAAAAGCGTTTCGTCACCCTGACCAACAGCTACCACGGCGAAACCATCGCCGCGATGTCGGTGGGCGACGTGCCGCTGTTTACCGAGACCTACAAGGCGCTGCTGCTGGACACCATCAAGGTGCCAAGCCCGGACTGCTACCTGCGCCCCGAGGGCATGAGCTGGGAAGACCACTCGCGCACGATGTTCCTGGCCATGGAACAGACCCTGGCCGAGAACCACGACACCGTCGCCGCCGTGATCGTCGAACCGCTGATCCAGGGCGCCGGCGGCATGCGCATGTACCACCCGGTTTACCTCAAGCTGCTGCGCGAGGCCTGCGACCGCTACGGCGTGCACCTGATCCACGACGAAATCGCCGTAGGCTTCGGCCGCACCGGCAGCATGTTCGCCTGTGAACAGGCGGGTATCCGCCCGGACTTCCTGTGCCTGTCCAAGGCCCTGACCGGCGGCTACCTGCCACTGGCGGCCGTGGTCACCACCGATGACGTCTACGACGCCTTCTACGACGACTACCCGACCCTGCGCGCCTTCCTGCACTCCCACAGCTACACCGGCAACCCGCTGGCGTGTGCGGCCGCGTTGGCGACCCTGGATATATTCGAAGAAGACAACGTCATCGAAAACAACAAGGCCCTGGCCCAGCGCATGGCCACGGCCACTGCGCACCTGGTGGACCACCCGCATGTGTCGGAAGTGCGCCAGACTGGCATGGTGCTGGCCATCGAGATGGTCCAGGATAAAGCCACCAAGACCGCCTACCCGTGGCAGGAACGTCGTGGCCTGAAGGTATTCGAGCACGCCCTGGAACGTGGTGCGCTGTTGCGGCCACTGGGCAGTGTGGTGTATTTCCTGCCGCCGTATGTGATCACGCCGGAGCAGATCGACTTCCTCGCCGAAGTCGCCAGCGAGGGCATTGATATCGCCACCAACAGCAAGGTCAGTGTGGCGGTGCCGAAGGACTTCCACCCAGGTTTCCGCGATCCGGGCTAATACCAGCCCCTGTAAGAGCTCGCGCTTGAAAAACCTTTTCAGAGAACAGAAATGAGACTGTCCCGCTTTTTTACCGACACCCCGCTGAGCCTCGGCGACCACGAGCTGCCTGAAGCCCAGGCGCATTACATCAGCCGCGTGCTGCGCATGGGCGAAGGCGATGCCGTGCAATTGTTTGACGGCTCCGGCCAGGAGTTCCTGGGCAGCTTGCTCGAAGTCGGTAAAAAGCGCGTCACTGTGCAACTCACCGAAAGCGTTGCGGGCCAGGCCGAATCGCCGCTGCATATCCATCTCGGCCAGGGCCTGTCCCGTGGCGAGCGCATGGATTGGGCGATTCAGAAAGCCACCGAACTGGGCGTCAACGCGATCACGCCGATTTTCAGCGACCGCTGCGAAGTGCGTCTCAAGGATGAACGCGCCGACAAACGCCTGCTGCACTGGCGCCAGGTGGCCATCAGCGCCTGCGAGCAATGCGGGCGTTCGACGGTGCCGCTGATTCACCCACCGCTGTTGCTGGCGGACTGGTTGAAGCAGACCGAGGCAGATTTGAAGCTGGTGCTGCACCCGGTGGCCGAGCCGATGGTCAGCCATGCCAAGCCCTCGAGCCTGGCCTTCTTGATCGGGCCTGAGGGTGGGTTGACCGACGCAGAAGTCCAAGCGGCCCAAGGTGCCGGCTACCACGCCGCCCGCCTCGGCCCGCGCGTCTTGCGTACCGAGACGGCGCCGGTGGTGGCGCTGGCCGTGGCCCAACAACTCTGGGGCGACTTCTAACCCTCTTGATTGGGTGACCAAGCCGTTACATCACTCCACCGGATCACTCACTGGCTTGGCAATAATCGCCTTCAACTCACGGGTCATCGGGAATTCCAGGTTCAAGCCCTTGGGCGGAATCGGTGATTCAAACCAGCGCTGGTAAATCCCGTTGATCTCCCCACTGCGATAAAGGTCGCCAAGAGTCTCGTTGACCACTGCGAGAAATTGCGAGTCGTCCTTGCGCACCATGCAGCTGTAGATTTCCCGCGACTGCTCCTCCCCCACCACCACCCAATTGTGCGGGTCCTTGGCCTTGGCGCGCTCGCCGTAAAGCAACGCGTCATCCATGTAGAATGCCGCCGCGCGGCCGGTCTCGAGCATCTTGAATGCTTCGCCATGGTCCTTGGCGCTGATCACGAACATATTGGCCTTGTGCTCGGCGTTGTAGCTTTTGAGGAAACGCTCATTGGTGGTACCGGCGGTGGTCACTACGTTCTTGCCCGCAAGATCGGCAAAGCCTTGGATGCCACTGTCCTTGGCCGTCAGCAATTGCCCCTTCACGTAGATAAACCCGTAGGAAAACGCCACCTGCTTCTGCCGCTCGGCCGTCACGCCTGTAGAACCGCATTCCAGGTCGACAGTGCCGTTCTGCACCAGCGGAATACGCGTTTGGGACGTCACCAGGGTGTACTTCACATTGAGCGTGGCCACCCCGGTTTTCTGCCGAATGCGCTCAACGATCTTATCGGCCAGCTCCACCGAATAGCCCATGGGTTTGCCGCTGTTATCCCCGACGTAGGAAAACGGCACCGACGCATCGCGATAGCCCAACGTGATGGACTGGGCGTTAGCGATCTTGCCCAGCGTGCCGTCCAACGGCGCTGGGTTCGCATGGGCTTGAGCGCCCAGCAAAAGCCCCAGGGTGCAGCCGGCCAACAGGATTTTTTTCATTGTTATTCTCCGTGGGTCTTTCGGTTATTTTCGTACCGCAATCACGCTGATTTCCACCAGCACACTCGGCCGCGCCAGTTCCGCTTGCAGGGCCGTGCGCGTCGGCGCCATGCCCGGTGACAGCCAGGCGGACCACACCTCGTTCATCGGTGCAAAACCGCTGCCGATATCTTTCAAATAGATCGTTGCGTTGAGCAGATGATCCTTATCGCTGCCCGCCTGGGCCAGCAGTGCATCGATCCTGGTCAGGACCTCCCGGGTTTGTGTCGCCACGTCCTGGCCATCACCGGGCACCTGGCCCGAGAGGAACACCAGGTCCTTGAAGGTCACTGCGCCCGAGAGGCGCTCATTGCTGCTGATTCGGGTGATGGTCATCAATACATCCTCATGCGGCGCGGGGCGCAAGGCCCTGCATATCAATGGAAGGCGCGTGTTGCCCGATCAACTCAGCGAGCAACTGGCCACTGCCGCACGCCAGGGTAAAGCCGAGTGCACCGTGGCCCAGGTTCAGCCATAGGTTGCGATAGACACTGGCACCAATCAGCGGCACGCCCGTCGGGGTGGCCGGGCGCATACCCGCCCACTCCACCGCATGGGCGTAATCGCCCGCCAAAGGAAATGTCTCCAGCGCCTGGCGCTTCATCAGCGCCAGGCGCTTGGGTTCAAGGCTGGCGTCGAAGCCGACGATATCCACCATGGCCGCCACCCGCAGTTGTTCGCCGATGCGCGCATAGACGATCTTGCGGTCGTAGTCGGTGATGCTCACGTTCGGCGCCTGGTGCTGGGTGCCAATCGGCACACTGAGGCTGTAACCCTTGAGCGGGTACAGCGGCAGCGGCACACCCAACTCCGCGCTGCGATACCCGGCCGCCAGTACCAGATGCTCGACCGGCATCACCTCTGCGCCCAGTTCGATAGCCTGCACCACACCGTCAGCGTGGCGAATGCCGGTGACCTTGCGCCCCAGCAAAAAGCGGCAGCGGCCGGACGCTTCAAGCCGCGCCGCCAAGCGCTGGCAGAAGGCATGACAATCCGCCACCTCCTCATTCGGCGTGTAGATCCCGCCGACAAAACCACCGCCCGCCAGCGCCGGCTCCAGGCGTGCGCAATCGGCGGCCGACAGCACCTGCTGCTGAAGAATATCGGTGACCTTGCTGCGGGCATGCGCAAAGGAACTGGCGTTGCGGAAGGTGACCAGTTTGCCGTTGCGCCGCCAGTCGAAGCCGTCCAGGTGATCATCCTCGCGCCATTGCTGCAAAGTGTCCTGGCTCAGGGAGGCAAGTCGCAGCAGGTGGGCGGTATTACGTGTGTTTACCGAGCTACGGCAGGCGCCGAGGAACGCGGTCATCCAGCGCCATTGCTGAGGGTCGAGGCGGGGGCGCAGCTTCAACGGCGAGTCACCGCGCAACAGCCAACCGATGGCCTGAAGCGGCACGCCGGCATCGGCCAGCGGCGCCACATAGCGATAGGACAATTGCCCGCCATTGGCAAAACTGGTTTCACTGCCCAGGGTCTCGCACGCATCGATCACCGTCACCTCGTGGCCCGCACGCACCAGCGCATACGCGCTGGCCAGACCAATCACCCCACCCCCAATGATGTGCACCATTCCCGCCGCCCGCCGTTGAATCAAGAGGCCTCAAGCCTAGGGGCAGGTGACAGGCCGCCGACAATGAATAAAGATGGGTCACCTATAAACAAAGGTTATGGACTTGCCATGCGCTTGCGTCATATCGAAATTTTCCAGGCCATTCGCCAGACCGGCTCCGTCAGCGCCGCCGCACAACTGCTGCATGTGTCGCAACCGGCGGTGACCAAGGTGTTGCAGCACGCCGAATTGCAGCTGGGCTTCCCTCTGTTTCTGCGCGTACGCGGCAAGTTGCAGCCCACGCCGGAAGCCCTGGCGCTGGAAAGCGAAGTGGAGAAAGTCACCGAAAGCCTGCAAGGCGTACGCCGCCTGGCCAAGAGCCTGCGCCGTGCACCGGGCCACAGTGTGCGCATCGGCGCGATCCCGGCGCTGGCCCTGTCGCTGCTGCCGCCAGCTATTCTTGAGTGGAAGCGCGATTACCCGGATATGGCCTGTGAGTTGTCCAGCGACCACAGCCGCGAGCTGGTACAGAAGCTGCTGATGCGTGAGATTGACCTGGCGCTGACGCTCAACTTCTCTGGTCATCCAGGGCTGACCACGCAAGTGCTGGCCAACGGCGTGTTGGTGGCATTGGCGTCCAAAGGCTATTGGTCTGATGCGGAGCTGAGCAGCCCACTGCCCCTGGCTGATCTGGCGGGTACGCCGCTGATAGGTCTTTCCAGCGCCGACCCGCTGGCGGCTAAACTCGACAGTTACCTGGAACACGTCGACCCGCCGCCAAGGGTGACGATCTCGGTGCAAACCTACTCGCTGGCCCGTGCGATGGTGGAATCCGGCGCCGGCCTGACGGTGATCGACCCCTTCACCGCCCTGGGTGCTTCGACCGCCACCACCTGCATCCGCACGCTCACCCCGCCGCTGCCGATCACGCTGTACGCCCTGACCCGCGCCGATGAACCGCCGCCGCATATGCTGGCTAATCTGCTGGAGATCTTCGGCCACCGTGCCCGGGCGTTATTGGAGCGGCTCTAACAGAATACCGATGATCTAATGTGGCCCGCTCCCACAGGGCTACAGCACGTAATGCATGATCGCCACAAAGTGCAGCAGGCTCCCGCCAATCACAAACAAATGCCAGATCCCATGGGAATGCCGCAGGCGGTCCTCCAGGGCAAAAAAGATGATGCCGACGGTGTACAACACCCCACCCGATGCGAGCCATACAAACCCCGCCATGCCCAGTGCGGCGATCAGCGGCTTGACCGCCACCAGCACGATCCAACCCATCACCGCGTAGATCACGATCGACAGGATGCGCGCCTCGGAGCGCGGCTTGATCTCCTGCAGGATGCCGATCACCGCCAGCCCCCACACAATCCCGAACAACGTCCAGCCCCATGGCCCGCGTAACGTCACCAGGCAAAACGGCGTGTAACTGCCGGCGATCAACAGGTAGATCGAAAAGTGATCGACCTTCTGCATGATCTCTTTTCGCCGCCCCTGTACGCTGTGGTAAACCGTCGACGCGCTGTACAGCACCATCAGCGTAAAGCCATAAATCGCCACGCTGACGATCTTCCAGGGGCTGCCATCCAGGCTCGCCACCACCAACATCCACACGGCGCCAATACACGCCGCGACTGCACCGAGCAAATGGCTCCAGGCGTTGAACCGTTCCCCGTGATACATCTGTCACTGACCTCCTGTAACCGTTAAACACTGGCTGGCAAGCGTCCAGCCTTGCGCATAAGAGTGCAAGCAGGATATGACGTTCCGAGGACGCCAGACGGTTTTGCGGGCACAATCGACCGCATTCGAACAAGAGCCCAGGCCATGCTGATCGACGAAGAATTCACCCTCAAGAAACTGGAAATCTTCCTGGCGTTCATGCGCACCGGCAACCTGGCCCGCGCCGCCGCCGAGCTGCAGACCAGCAACGTCAGTGTGCACCGCGCCATCCACTCCCTGGAAAACGCCCTGCGCTGCCCGCTGTTCAAGCACGAGGGGCGCAACCTCACGCCGCTGGAAAGCGCTTACGTATTGGAAGAGCGCGCGCAGAAACTGGTGGCCGACGTGGTCGACAGCGTACGCCTCACCCGTGAAGCCGCCGGGTTCTCCGCCGAGCGCTTCAAACTGGGCTCACTGTATTCGCTGACCGTGAAGACCGTGCCGCAACTGATCATGGGCCTTAAGATCCGCCGCAGCGAACTCAATATCGACCTGATCTTGGGCTCCAACTTCGACCTGCTCTACAAGCTCAAGAACATGGAAGTGGACGCGATCCTCATCTCCCTGGACGAACACGCCAACGACCCCGATTGCGAGCAGATCGCGCTGTTTTCCGACGACATCTTTCTCGCCACTCCGGCCGACTCGCCCTTCGACCGCGAACACGAAATCGACCTCGCCGACGTGCGCGACGCGACCTTCATCACCCTCACCCAAGGCTTCGCCACGCACCAGGATGGCAATCGCGTGTTCAAGCAAGCGGGGTTCGAGCCGAAGGTGGCGATGCAGGTGAATGACATCTTTACGCTGCTGAGCATGGTCAGCTCGGGGGTGGGTTATGCGCTGTTGCCGGGGAGGATTGCGGCGGTGTATGAGAACCGGGTGAAGTTGATACCGCTGCAACCCAGGTATCGGTTGCAGCAGCATATTGGGGTGGTGTTTTTGAAGGCCAAAGAAAGGGATCCAAACCTGCTGGCGTTGCTGGCAGAGTGTCGGATGTATGCCAACCGCCAGGTGCCGGCCTGACACACCGCTATCGGGGGCAAGCCCCCTCCCACACTGGGTACGATTCCAAGCCTACATTTGAAATGCCATCAAATGTGGGAGGGGGCTTGCCCCCGATGGCGCCACGCGAGGCACCGCGAAAGCTAACCGACCAGACCACGCACAATGAAATAGAGCAGCGAAGGCCCAAGCAGGCAGCCCAGCCCGGTGTGGAACGTCGCCGTCAGCGCACCATACGGCACCAACCGCCGATCCGTCGCCGCCAGCCCCGCCGTCACCCCACTCACCGTACCGGCCAAGCCACCAAACACCATCGCCGAACGCGGGTTATCCAACCCCATCCAACGCGCCGCGACCGGCGTGCCGACCATCACCAGAATCGCCTTGATCAACCCGGTGGCAATCGACAGCGCCATCACATCCGAGGTCGCGCCAATGGCCGCACCGGTCACCGGGCCGACGATGTAAGTCACGGCACCCGCGCCGATGGTGGTCATGCTGACGGCATCGCGATAACCGAACACCCAGGCCATGCTCGCGCCGACGATAAACGGCAAGATCGTGCCCAACAGCAGCGCGATCACGCCAATCATTCCGGCCTTGCGGGCTTCGGTGGCTTGCACTTCAAACGCCGTGGCGACGATGGCAAAGTCGCGCAGCATCGCGCCGCCCATCAGGCCGATGCCGGAGAACAGCGCCAGGTCAGCCAGGCCTTTCTGGCCGCCCGTAACGGTGCCGCCGACCCAGGCCAGGACCAGACCGATGACGATGGCAATCGCCGAGCCATGAATGCGCCCAAACGTCAGGCGCTTGGACAGCACCACGGAAATCCACATGACCACGCCAACGAAGGCAAACGCGGTGATCAGACCGTTATGTTCCAAGCCTTTTTCAATGAGATCCCACATATCAGCGACCTCCCACTGGCGCGATCAGCGGCTCTTCATCGGGTAACGGCTCACCCTTGTGAGTGCGGCTGATCAGGGCGATGGTGCAACCACAGACCACCACCGAACCAATCGCGGCGAGCACCGCCACCGGGCCGCCGTGCAGGGCCGTCACGACGTTTTGTTGCGCGGCCATTGCCACGACCACGGGGATGTACATGGCGCCCCAGAAGCCAACGCCCATTTCGCAATCCTTGGTCATGCCGCCGCGTTTTTGCATCCACAAGCGGGCGCAGATCAGCAGGATCATCGCGATCCCCACCCCGCCCACGTTGGATTTGACGCCCAGCAACACACCGAGCATGTCGCCCATGATCACACCCGCAAGCGTGCAGATCGCCAGCAGTGCCACACCGTAAATAATCATTGTTGTTGTCCTCAAAGTGCTCGATCGAAATTGTTGTTTTTGTGCTTCGAAAGCCTTGGGTGGTGCTTTATCGGTGGCGGCGTTCCTCCTCTTGCAGCAGGGCCTGCAAGGTATCCAGGCGTGCGCCTTCGCAGGCGATCACCGTGCCCTGTTCAAACACCCGGCGTGACAGGCCAGTGAGCACCGCGCCCGGAGGCAGTTCGATTTGCAGGCGTACACCGCGCTCATAGGCGCTTTGCACGGTGCCGCGCCAGTCGACGACGCGGCACATGTTGAAGGCCAGGTCGTCGCGCAATTGCTCGGGGTGATGGATCGGCCGCGCGCGGGTGCTGCTCAGGTAGGTGATGCGCGGCGCCTTGAGCGGCACGAAGGCGCGCGCCAGGGCCTGGGCAGGCGCTTCCAGCAACGCGCAATGCGACGGCACGCTGACGGCCAGGCGCTTGGCGATGCCGTTGCCTTTGATGCGGTCGGCGACACGCTGCATGGCCGCGTTGGTGCCGGCGATGACGGTCTGGTTGTCGGCATTGATATTGGCCAGGTACACCGGGGTTTCAGCACTGTGTATGTCGGCCAGCACGCTTTCGACGGTGGATAACTCAGGGCCAATCAGAGCGGTCATGCCGTAGCCCTGTGGATAAGCGTTTTGCATCAGCTCACCGCGCAGGCTGACGAGTTTGATGGCATCGTTGAAGTCCAAAGCGCCGGCGACCACCGCCGCCGGGTAGGCACCGATGGACAGGCCCGCGACGTAATCCGGGGCGTGTTGCAGCAGGCGGGCGTGGGCCACGCCGACGATCAACAGGCAGAGTTGTACCGCGCGGGTATTCGCCAGAGCCTCAGCCGAATCCAATGCACGAACATCTTCACCCAAAGCATCGCTGGCCTGCTCCAACACCTCGGCCGGCAGCGCCTGGAGCATGCCCGGCCGTTGGGCCCCCTGCCCCGGGAACACCAGAAGGCTGCTCATGCCACGGCCTGCCAAGGATCAAGCACCAAGTGCGCGCCGCTGGCGGTTTTAAGCAGCACGCGGCGTGATCCACTCGCCCATTCGCGCAAGGCAACGGCGCCAAATGGAGTCTGCAGTTGCAGGTCCACGGCGCATGCCGCCGTCTCCAGGATCGCCAGCAGGTCGTGTGCATCACCTCGAGCCAAAGGCTCGGGTGTGCGCAGAATCAAATCCAGGTCGCTCTGAGCATGCAGCGCTTCGATCCCGCTGGCCAATTCGAAACCCGCGCTGCCCGTGACGCCCCAGGTCTCCTGCGTCAGCACCCGCCGCAGGGCTGCGAGCGCTCGCAACGCCGGCAAATCCCGTGGCGAGATCACACCGCGCAACGCTTCGGGTATCACGCGCCGCTGCACCGCTGCCATGGGCATCTCGGCGGCGAAACGCTGCTCCCGCAGGCGCCCGCGCACGCCGACCGCCACGTAGCCCGGTGCGGCGATGGCGCGACGCACCACCACCGGGTGTCCGGCGCTGATCGCTTCCACCGCCCAGGCCGGAGCCTCGGCAGGCAGATGCGCCGGGGTCATGCCCCAGAGCAAATCGTGGGCGTTCACCATTGCTCCCGCAGCAACTGGCGTACGTGGCTGGAGGCTGCGCGATGGGTTGCACCGAGGCGCCCGCTCAAGTCGGTGCTGCCGATATCCTTGATTGCATGCACCAGGCAATCGCTGACCCGCGCCACGTCGTCCGCCGTGGGCTGTTCGATCTGGCTGACCGACAAGGTCTCCCAGAGCAAACCGAGGCTGGCATAACTGTCGATGTCATAGGCCATGGGCGGCACGCTGGCGGCCAGGGCTTCCAGTTCTTCAACACTGCGCAACGTTACACGCGCGGCCGAAGCCTTGCCCATGGCGTGCACCATCACGCCGGGGTCGCGCAGGGCGATCAGGCGGTTGGCCTGGTAGCCGTGGGCGAGGAAGGCGCCGGACATGGCCTTGCCCACCAACAGCGCAATCACCGGGTGCCCGGCGAGTCGAGCGCGGGCGTAGCTGTCGGCGGCGGCGGCCAGGGCCTGGTGGATGCCGAGGGCTTCTTCGCGACGGCCATAGGCTTGGCTGGGCACGTCGACGATGGCGATGATCGGGCGTTTGTCGCCTCGGGCGATGGCTTCATCCACCGCTTTGGCCAAGCCCCAGCCTTCGAGCAAGCCGACTTCGCCATTACGCGCACGCGGGAAGCGGTTTTGCACGTCAGTGACCACGGCAATAAAGCGCACGGCGTGCTCGCCCAACAGGCCGTCGGCCACTTTCAGGGAGTTCGGCAACCCCTCGACAGACGTCACACCCGCGCTCAGCGCGTCGAACCACTGCAAACCTCTCATGAGCGTTCTCCTTGATACAGCTCGCGCACCGTCGCCGGGTCGATCTGCGCCGTGGCATCCAGTTCGGCCAGGCGCGCCAGGTAGTACGCGGGCTGGCGGCTGCGTTGTTGGGTGGGCAGGCCTTGTTGCAGCAATGCGCTGACGGTCTGTTGAATTTCGGCCACATCGTCCGCCACATAACGGTCGGCCAGGCCACTGTTGAAACGTTGCTCACCGCCCGTAAGGCTCCAGATGAAAGGCCGGTCGCGGGAGTCGTACTCCTCCAGGCCGGCCTCCTGTTCGATGACTTGCGGGCCATTCAGGCCCAGGCGGGCTTCGCGCGTGACCACCAGGTAACTGCACAACCCGGCGGCGATGGACATGCCGCCAAAACAACCGACGCTGCCGGCCACCACGCCGATCACCGGCTGGTACTGGCGCAGGTCGACAATCGCCGCGTGGATATCCGCGATGGCGGCCAGGCCGAGGTTGGCTTCCTGCAGGCGCACGCCACCGGTTTCCAGCAGCAACACCGCGCGAGTCGGGATGCCTTTGCGGTTATCGTCGGCTGCCAGTTCCAAGGCGCCGGCGATTTTCGCGCCGCCCACTTCGCCAAGGCTGCCGCCCTGGAAGTTGCCTTCGATGGCGGCAATGACCACAGGTTTTCCGTCGATGCTGCCCTTGGCAATCACCACGCCGTCATCGGCCTGCGGCACCACGCCTTGGCGGCTGAGCCACGGTGACATGACGCGCTGGAACGGGTCGATCAATTCGCGGTAAGAGCCCGCGTCCAGCAAGGCCTTGGCGCGCTGCCGAGCGCCCAGTTCAACGAAGCTGTGTTTGGCGAGTAAGTCAGTCATGGCCGATCTCCTCGAAACCCTGCTCCAGGCGCAAGCGCACCACGCCGGGGGTGGCGCCGAAGTCGTGGATATCAATGTTCAAGGCCGGTGGGGTTTGCTCTTGGAAGATGCGTTCGAACAGGTGCTGCCAGCGCTGTTCGGCGCCATTCACCGAAGTCTGTACCTGAATGGTCAGGGTGCCAGGCGTGCCCGGTTCCAGCAGCACTTCCAGGTCGCCCGAGCCGACGCAACCCACCAACGCACGGCCTTTTGGCGGCTGCCCGGCGGGGAATTCAAAGGATAAGGTTTCCATCACAACGCTCCGTCGAGGCGGTCGATAAACAGGCAGGCGGCCAACAGGTCGGCGGCGCCGCCCGGGGAGGCATTCAGGGCCAGCAGTTGGAGGTCCAGCGCGTGCAACTGGCGGCGACCGGCCAGGGTTGCGCTGCCGCCGGCATCCAGCACGGCCTGGGCGCCGTGTTGCATGGCTTGAAGGCCTTCGGTGCCGGCGCGGTAGAGCACGCAGGTGTCTGCCAGGTCCGTCATGATCGCGAGCAAGGCGTCCAGGCGGGCGTTCTGTTCGCCAGCGTTTTGCTGGCGGCTTCTGTGCAGTTGCGGCAAGCCGCGTTGCACCACCGACGGGAAGCCCAGTTGCGCTTCTTCACGGGCGCCGCGTGCGCCATAACGTTGGGCGACCTGGGCACCGTGGCTCATGGGCTGCGGGGCGTAGCGGTCGTTGAGCAAGGCCAGTTTGGCTGCCGTCAGCGTGACGGCGCGTGGTTCCAACGCGGCAGCCGCCGTCAACAAGCCAAGGGCCCAGATCGCGCCGCGATGGGTGTTCACGCCGTGGGTGGTGATGAGCATCGCTTGCTCACCTTCTCGGCCAATACGCCCGAGCGCTTCACGCAGGGGCAAGCCGACTTCACCGTGTTCAATCGCGGCCTCGGCCATTTCCTTGAACATCGGCCACAGCGACAACGCCGAGGCGTGCATCAGGCCCAGGTGCAAATCGCTGTGGGCGCCGTTGCCACGCCGGTCCACTAGGGCGGGTTTGGGCGACAGGTCCGCTTCATCGATCAGCGCATCGACGGCCCTATCCGCCAGGCGATCCGCGAGGCTGAGTTCATGCAGTTTGAGGGCGCGCATTTACCAGCTCCTGAATTTGGCGGGCGGGTTGTACAGGCCACCGGACCATTCCACCAGGTCGGCCACGCTCTTGGCGGCCAACAGCTCGCGGGTGGCGTCGGTGCGGCGGATGCCCAAGTCTTCGGGCAAGGCGATCAGGCCTTCGCGGCGCATGCGCGCGGTGTCTTTAGGGTTGTGGCGCATGCCGATCGCCGTGACGCCTGCGACAGCGGCGATCATCGCCTGGCGCTCTTCGAGGGAGCGTGCCTTGTACAGGTAGGCGATGCCCTCTTCGGTGAGCAAGTGGGTGACGTCATCGCCGTAGATCATGATCGGTGCCAGCGGCATGCCGCTTTTGCGCGCGACTTCGACGGCGTCGAGGGTGTCGACAAAGGTGGGCTTGCCGCCTTCCTGGAAGGTCTCGACCATTTGCACCACGAGCTTTTTACCGCGTTCCAACAAGGCTTCAGGCGCATCGTCGTGGCGCATATCCAGCCAGGCCGGCGTGCCGTGACGACGACCGCGTGGGTCATGCCCCATGTTCGGTGCGCCGCCAAAACCGGCGAGTCGGCCACGGGTCACGGTGGAGGAATGGCCGTCGCCGTCGACCTGCAGGGTGGCACCGATAAACAGGTCCACCGCGTATTGACCGGCGAGCTGGCAGAACATCCGGTTGGAGCGCATCGAGCCGTCGCGACCGGTGAAGAACACATCCGGCCTCGCGGCGATGTAGTTCTCCATGCCCAGTTCGGTGCCGAAGCAGTGCACGCTTTGCACCCAGCCGCTTTCAATCGCGGGGATCAACGTGGGGTGCGGGTTGAGGGTCCAATTGCGGCAAATTTTGCCCTTGAGACCGAGGGATTCGCCGTAGGTGGGCAGGATCAGCTCGATGGCGGCGGTGTTGAAGCCGATGCCGTGGTTGAGCGACTGCACATTGTGTTTTTCGTAGATGCCACGGATCGCCATCATCGCCATCAACACATGCACCGGCTTGATGTGGCGTGGGTCGCGGGTGAACAACGGCTCAATGTAGAAAGGCTTGTCAGCCACCACCACGAAATCCACCCAACTGGCGGGGATGTCGACACGGGGCAAATCGGTGACGTCGTCCACCAACTGGTTGACCTGCACGATCACGATGCCATCGCTGAAAGCGGCAGGCTCGATCAGCGCCGGCGTGTCTTCGGTGCTGGCGCCGGTGTAGATATTGCCGGCGCGGTCGGCCATGAAACCGGCGGAGAGCACCACGTTGGGGATCAGGTCCACCACCAGCCGCGCATAGAGTTCGATGTAGGTGTGGATCGCGCCGATTTCCAGCAGGCCGTCTTCGAGCAACTGGCTGATGCGCAGGGATTGGGTGCCGGCGAAGGAGAAGTCCAGCTTGCGCGCGATGCCTTTTTCAAACAGGTCCAGGTGCTCGGAACGGCCAACACTGGGCATGATCATGTGCAAATCGTGGAGCTTGGCCGGGTCGGCTTTGGCCAAGGAGCGCGAGAGGAAGTCGGCTTGCTTCTGGTTGTTGCCTTCCAGCACGACGCGGTCGCCGGGGAGGATCAGGGCTTCGAGCGCCTCGACAATCCTGTCACTGGGCAACACCGCCCCGTCTGCGTATTTCTTGACCAGCCCGAGCCGCCGCTGCTTCTCGTCGCGCCGCCGCGTCCAGCGCGAGTCGGGGGTAATTGTTGTTGTCATGGTCGCTCCACGAGGTTTGCTGTCGTGGGACTACCTTAGGGATGACCAACCGGGCGATCAATCACGCTGGTTGAGCAACAGTTACGGTGAGAGTAACGATGCTTACTTTCTTAAACTTCAACGGGAACCCGGCAGCCTCAAATATTCACCCATCTAACGACATGCGAAGAAAGTAGTTATTACTGCACAATCACCTTGCGAGATGTCTTTATGACCCAAACTGCTCGATTGATGGAAACCCGCCCCCCCGAATCGCCTCCGCCTCCCTCACAGCCCGTTACCCCTTCTGCGGCACAGACTATTACCCAACAGCAGCCTGCCCTCGCTTCACCCACGTCAACCTATTTACCCAACGGCTATCACTTGCCCACATCACCGGGCATAACGCCGGTCACGGTGGATCGTCCCAATCTAGCAATACGCCACAATATCAGCGACGAGGAACTTCTCATCCGTCAACATGAAAGTCTGAGTGCCCAGATTCAACGCCTACACAGCCAGCAACCCAGCCTCAAAGCCTTTGTGCAGACGCAACTTGAGCAAGCCTTTCCAGACGTCAGGCCGCTCAATGCCGAAACGACGCAGCACGCCATCACCAAGGACATCGCCACCCAATACCCCAAGAGCCTGCAGGCGTTCTGGACCACGCCCCGTCCGAAGGAGAGAGAACCGCGCACTCTGGAGGCGCCGCAAAACCAGCTACTGACCCTGCACAAGCAACAACTGTCGGTCCTGGCGGCGCTGCGCGTGAGCGACGGCACATTGACCCCGGCCAGCAAACAGCTGATTGATGCCGCGCTGCAACACCCCACGCTGGCCGAACGCGAGCGCGCCTTCGCCAACGGTGCCCGACCTGGGGTTTACCCGATCACCGTCGATGACGGCACCGAACGGGGTGCGCTGCTGGCCGGCGCTTTTCTCATCACCAAGACCGATAATTCCTGGGCCACAGAACCCACATGGCCGAACGGCCGCGCGCTCCCGCTCAACGATGCCAATGGCCCCGTGGTGTTGTATACACCCGGTGAAGGTTTCGAGGAGTTCACCACTCCCGCCCAGGCACGCCAGGCATTGGCCGATCACCTTGAACAAGGGGGTGCCACTGCCGACCGGCTGTTGCAACAGATGCCACTGGCCATGCAAAACCGTGACGCTCCCCCCACCGGGGATGACCTGATGCTCAGCGCTGAACCGCTGACCGGGGATGTCCTGGCCGAAGGGATACCCTGGATGCTCAAGCGTCAGCAAGAGGAAATCCAGGCAAAAGCTGCCCAGGCATTCACGCAATCCGGTGGCAACCCGCTGACAGAGCCGACTGCGTTGGAGGCTCTCGAGGAATCCGCCGACTGGTCGTACTTGCTCGACGGTAGCAATGCGCTGTCAGCACGCGACGCCAAGCTGGCCGATAAGCTGCAACCCCAGTGGCTGAAAAAACTGAGCCCGAAACAAATAGCACTGTTCGACCACCTGGAGCATGCCGAAAAACAAAGCACGCGCACGCTGGCATCCCTGCTGGAAAAGATCCCTGACCTGGCATCCTTCGCCCGGGACAGGATCACGGCGGCCATCCAAAGGCTATCTCCGCCTGGGCGGTTGGATGCAGACCAGTTAAAGGTAACGGTTACAACGAAGACCCGGATTCATCTCAGTCGACCCAGCAGCAATGAAACGCCGTTTATCAAAACCCACAACGTGTCGCTGACAGATCTGGCGCTGAAAAACCCCACCGAGTTCCCAACCGCTGAAAGCAGTCACTTCACCGAAACTACCTTTACGTTGCCGCTCACCGATTCCCAAGGCAAACCTATCCTGGACGTTAGCGGCAAGCAGGTCATCTGGACCACCGAGCAGCTTAAGACGCTGGTCAATACCGCAGATGTCGGTGGCGAATACACCAAGCTGCTCCAGGAAACGCTGGCCACGGATACCGAGTCAGGGCCCGCGAGCGAGATTCGCAAAGCATGGAAAGCCAACCTGAGCGATAGCCTGGAAAAGGATGCGCTTCTGGCAGAACTCAACCCGGATGTTTACAAGGCAAAAGCAACGCTCGACACCACCACCCAGCGAGGCGCGCAATGGGTTGCCGCCGTGCTGGGCAATCCCGACCCGGCCGACCGGCCTCAGGTCGATGGAAAAACCATCACCGCCAATGCCCTTATCCAGCGCGGGATACCGGTACAGGGGGTGATGGTGATTGGCAATCAGACGGATGACGCGCTGGTCCTGTACACACCGGGTGCGCCCGACGGCATGTCGTTTCGTGAAGTAGCAGACCAGGATTCGCTGAATACCTTGCTGGAGAAAAACGAATGGCGGGTCTACACCGCAAGCAGGAAATCACCCGTCAATAAAGATGACGTGGCCAAAGCCTATGATGCGCTCAAGCAGCAAGCAACCGGCCAGCTGACGAACCCCTTCAAGGCCATTGATTTGCTCGTCAAGGTGCTCAAGCTGACGGGCGCCGGCACGACACTCCAGCCCATAGAAGGTAACGTTCAGGATGAGCTGTACAAACAGCACGCGCAGTTGCTCATCGACAAAGCGGACCACCAATCTGTGAGCAGCGCGGAAGTCGCGGCTCAATCGACAATCAACAAAGTCCTGTTCGGCGTTGAAGTGGGCTTTGCACTGCTTGATCTGTTGCCCGTGGTTGGCAAAGGCCTTTCGGCGGGAGCCCGATTGGCAAAGACTGGCCTGAGGGCCCTGCGTGCCAACGGAAAAACGCTGCCGCGGCTGATCAAGGGTCCCGGCCTGGGGCCTGCGGTGTATGCCGATGGTACCGGGGCGCCGACACGTCTCTCGAGTGTTCGCACAGCGCCTTTACGCCCAGCATCCAGCCACACGCCGCCACCCAGACCGCTACGCCCTTCCGTGATTGACACGCCAGCCCCAAAGCGGGACCTGAGCGCTTTCAGCGTTCCGGACGACGTCATCAAAGGCGTCCCGATGAAGGCGAATGGCACCTATCAGGTTGGCGAAAATTGCTACGTGCGTTATACCGACGCGACTGAGGTCAGCAAGGTGTACCTGATCGATTCAAGCTTTCATGCACGGTCCGGAAGGGTTTCCATCCTGGACCCCAATGAGCCTGCGACGAGATCAACGTTCTTTCGACGAAGGGAGAACCTGGTGCGTGCCACCAACGGTGAATGGCGAGCGAGCAGATTGCCAGCAGGCACCCCAATAAAACGCCCGCTGGAGCCCGCTGTTTCGACTTCAGGACACACGCCAAACGGTCAACCACTCACTAAACGCCCCCGAGTGCCAGAGGCCTTCCCCGGTGAAAAAGCGCAGCTGGAACCGCCTGTCAAAGGCAAAACCGTTTTCTACAAATATGTAGCGAAAGATCGCCATGCCACGTTCAACGCCGACCGCGCTTTCAGCCCTTCAGATACCAATTTGAAGGGTGACCCCCTTCCCCGAGGAAAAGGCCGGCACTACTTTACGGACCTGGCGCCAGGCGATATGCCCAGCAAACAGCTGTCCGAGACCATCTTCGGGCGGCGTAAATTCGGCAATTGGCAGGATAAAATGACGTATCACTACGAAGTGAATACATCGGGACTGAACCTCATCCAAAGCCCTGACAACCCTCATATCTTTTACCTGGAAACACCGTTTTCCATACCAACGACCTATCGAAGCGGACCGAACGCTGATTTGACCCAGCGCATTATTTCGCATGGGAGAACACCTTTGACAACCTGACCCCGCTTTGCAGGCAGACGCATGGCGGCGGCCAATGAGTCCCAAAAAGGGAACGATAGGTTAATGCCAGTCAGTTAAGACGTAGAAAGGGTAAAAAATAACCTGTGGCGAGGGAGCTTGCTCCCTCGCCACAGGTACAGTGTTTGCCCTTAACTGACTGGCATTAATCGATAGGTCCCTTTTTTTGGAACGATAAAGTTTTATGCCGCCATGGACGGGGAAATTTGTTCCAGTGCTTGATCCACCAACAGTTGCCCCAACGCTGCCATTTGCTGAATCCCAAGCATGATGGCGCGCTGGGTAGTGTCCAGGTCGAAGGCTAGATTGCAGGTGAGTGCGTTGAGGGAGGACAGGGTTTCGCTGGCGTTGACCAGCAAGGTTTCGGTGTCTTGGTGAGGGTTTACGGTGAAGAGGGGCGGATTGGGGGTAGGTTTGATCATGATTTACAGCTCCGATATGGGATGGAGACTGCCATCTGCCGCTTGCACGCGAACTAAGGTGGCAGCTGTGCGCAGGTGTGCAAGACCGGGCATATCGGACCCCGGCAGACCCCGAGGGATCTCCCACGCACAGCCGCCATAACAAATACAGCAGGCATAAAAACGCCCGTTGAATGGCTATGGGCGCCGGTGCGCCGACATGTAACCGGACTTGCACGTCCGTGTCACCGTTTTTTGCGATGACGGGACGAAGACTAGGCGCGCTGGCTGCACGCGACAAGTTCATGCACGGCCCAAAATCTTGCAGGAAAAATCCGAAGGCCCAGCAACACCCCCCCTGGGGCGAGGGAGCTTGCTCCCGCTGGGCTGCGCAGCAGCCCCAGTACAAACACCGCGTTTCTACAGGCAGAAAGCGGCGGTAGGTTTTGGGGCCGCTTCGCGCCCCAGCGGGAGCAAGCTCCCTCGCCACAAACGAGGTCTGCAGGCAGCGGTTTATGCGGGTTGAGTGAGTATCTGAGATGAGCGCGATCCCGTGTGGGAGCGGGGGATTCAAGCTAATCCGGATTCGACCAGCAACGCTTCCAACCCCATCAAGTCCGGCACCTTCGCCACATGCTCCCCTACCTGCACCGCCGCCAACTCCAACGGGCACAGCGGCACGTCCACATAACTCAACTCGCTGTCGAGCTTGTAAGACCGTGGAATCCCCTGAATCACCAGCGCAATAAACTTCAACGTCGGTCGCCCGCCCAACGCGTTCAACACTACGATTCGCGAGCGTTCGCCGGTCATGCTGGCTTCACCGCACACCGCTTCAAAGCTGATCAGCGGTATCTGCCGATCGCGCCAGGTTACTTGCCGCAAATACCACGGCGGCGCATCACTGGCGGGTTCACCGCGCTGGAAGTCGATCAGCTCAGCAATGGCGACGTTGGGCAGCACCAGGTGGCGGTCGGCCAGCGGCAGCAGCAGGCCGGTGAGTTGGCTGGTGCGGTGGTCAAGCATGGGACTTGCTCCAGTAGGCGATGCTTTCGAGCAGCACCGATTCCTGGTACGGCTTGCCGAGGTAGTCGTTGACGCCGATGGCCATGGCGCGATCGCGGTGTTTCTGGCCGGTGCGCGAGGTGATCATGATAATCGGCAGGCGCATCAGCCGGGGGTCGTTGCGCACCTGGGTGGCGACTTCGAAGCCGTCCATGCGCGGCATTTCGATGTCGAGCAGCATCAGGTCCGGGGTGTGTTCTTCGAGCACAGCGAGGGCGTCGATGCCGTCTTTGGCGGTGAGCACGTTCATGCCGTTGCGCTCCAGCAGGCGGCTGGTGACTTTGCGCACGGTGACGGAGTCGTCCACCACCAGCACCAGCAACGGGCGTTTTTTCAAGGGGTCGTTGAGGATCAGCGGCGCATCGACCGACTGGGCCGGCAAGGCCGGCTGGCGGGCGCGGATATGCGCGAGCAAATCGATGATCAACACTACGCGCCCGTCGCCCAGAATCGTCGCGCCCGACAGGCCCTGCACCCCGGCAAACTGCGGGCCCAGGCCCTTGACCACAATCTCCCGCGTACCGGCCATGGCGTCCACATGGATGGCCACGCGCCGCTCGTTGCACTGCACCAATAGCACCGGCACCGGCTGGTACTGGCCCAGCAGTTTCGGGCGGCTGACGGTGTGCAGCAGGTCGCCCAGGTAGAACAGCTCATAGCGCTGACCGGCGTATTCATAACACGGCGGGTCTTGCTGGTAATGGCCCGCCAGCTCATGGGGCAGCACCCGCACCAGACCTTCGATGGTGTTGAGCGGAATCGCGTACTGGTCGTCCGCACATTGCACCATCAGCGCACGGTTGACCGACACGGTAAACGGCAAGCGAATACGGAAATGCACACCCTCGCCCGGCGTCGAATCAATGACCATCGAGCCGCCAAGCTGACGCACTTCCTCATGCACCACGTCCATGCCCACGCCGCGTCCGGAAATCTGCGTGATCTTTTCGGCGGTGGAGAAGCCCGGCTGCAGGATGAACTGCAACACGTCGCGGTCGCTGATCTCTTGATGCGGGCCCAGCAAACCACGCTTGATCGCCTTGCGCCGCACGGCCTCCAGCGGTACACCTGCGCCGTCATCGCGCATGTCGAAAACGATGTCGCCGCCTTCGTGGGTCAGGTCCAGGGTGATGCGGCCTTTCTCGGGCTTACCGGCCAACAGCCGCACATCGCGGGACTCCAGGCCATGGTCGACGGCGTTGCGCAGCATGTGCTCCAGCGGTGCCGCCATGCGTTCCAGCACATTGCGGTCCATCTCGCCCTCGGCGTTGCCGACGATGAATTCCACGTCCTTGCCCAGCTCACCCGCCACCTGGCGCACGATACGCTTGAGGCGCGGCAGCATGCGTTCGAACGGCACCATGCGCGTGCGCATCAGGCCTTCCTGCAACTCGGTGTTGATGCGCGCCTGTTGCTGCAACAGGTCGTGCGCGTCCTCGTTGCGGCGCTCGAGGGTGTCCTTGAGGTCGAGCAGGTCGGAAGCGGACTCGGACAGCGCGCGGGACAATTGCTGCAGCTGCGAGTGGCGGTCCATTTCCAGCGGGTCGAATTCTTCATAACCCAGGCGCTCGGCCTCGGCCTGCTGGCGACTGAGGATGCGGCCCTGGGTCTCGGTGTCGAGACGCCGCAGTTGGTCGCGCATGCGCTCGATCGTGGTTTCCACTTCGGTCAGGGCAATGCGGGCGTCGTTGACTTGCTGCTCGATACGGCCACGGAAGATCGAGGTTTCACCGGCCAGGTTGACCAAGTCGTCGAGCAGCTCGGCAGAGATCTTCACCATGTCGGCGGCCGGGTCTACCACGGCCTCAGCCTTGCCCGTCGGCAACGCCACCGGTGTCACCGGTTCGTCGCTGGGGTGCACCAGGCTTTTGATGCGCTCGATGAGCTTGTCCACCGAGCCGACCGGCAAACCGTCGGCCACCGCGTCGATCATCTGCGCCAGGCGGTCGTGGCAGCCTTGCAGCAACGCAAACAGCTCGGCGGACGGCGCCAGTAGGCCTGCGGACAGCCCTTCGTAGAGAAACTCCAGTTCATGGGCCAGATCGCCGATCGGCCCGATCTCGACCATGCGCGCGCCGCCCTTGAGGGTGTGCAGGTCGCGCAGCAGGGTTTCGACTTCCTGGCGGCTGCCGGGCTCGGCCTGCCAACGCAGCAAAGCACTGCCTGAGCTGTCGAGAATGTCGGCGGCTTCTTCGAGGAAGATATCCAGCAATTCAGGATCAGCACCCGAGGCTTGCGCAGCCTCAGTCGGTGCCGTCGGTGTGCTGCCCTGGCGGAATCCACGCAATTGGGCGATCAACTCGCCGGCATCGCTCAGGGGCCGTTGCTGTTGCAATTCATCAAGCTGCAAGGCCAGCCGCTCATGGCTGGCCATCAGTAACAGCGACAGCTCGGGAGAGTAGCTGTAGCGACGATCCACCAGCCCTTCATACAAACATTCCAGCTCGTGGGCCAGGTCACCCACCGGCCCGATTTCGGCCATGCGCGCGCCGCCCTTGAGGGTGTGCAGGTCACGTTGCAACGAGGACAGCGGTCCCGCGTTATCCGGCTCCAGCAACCAGCGTTTGAGCGACTGCCCGGCGCTGTCGAGGATGTCCACGGCCTCTTCCAGGAAGATCTCGACGATCTCATCGTCCATCGCCGTTGGCTGATCCAATTGCGCCGTGGCCGCCCCCAGCTCGGAGATGCTCAAGGCGCGGCTGCCGTCGCTTTTGATCAGGCCGGTGGCCGACGGGTCGAGGGCCTCATCCAGCAACTCGCGCAACGCCTGTACCCGTGCCGGCGCCGGGCTGATTTCCTGCCCGGCGGCCAATTGGTCGAGCATGTTGATCAAGGCTTCATGGGCCTGCTCGGCCTCGTGGAAAAACCGCTCGCTCACCGCCAGGCTGCTCTCCTCCACCGCGCCATAGAGGTCGAGCAGCGCTTCGCAGAGTGCGTCGATGGCGTGCAGGTCGGCGACGTGCGCGCCCTCCCCCAGGGTGGTCAGTTCGTCCAGCAGCGCGGTGAGTTCCTGGCGTTCGCCGGGATGCTGTTGCCAGCGGCGCAGCAGGCTTTCGGCGTCGAGCAGAATGTCCATGCCCTGGGCCAGGAAGTTGGCGATCAGTTGCGGGTCGCGCTTGATACGCAGGCCGGTATTCGGGGCGTCGAGCAATGCTTCAAGCTGCTGATCCAGCAGGCGTTGGGTGCGGTTGATCAGGTCCTCTGCGCCTTTGATCGGCGCCAACGGGTCGCTGTCCAGATCACGCAGCCCGCGCTGGAACAGGCTCTCGGCTTCGAGCAGCAACTCCACTTCGTCCAAGTCCAGCGGCAGGCGGTGTGCCTTGTATTCGCGGGTGAGGTGGTCCAGCGGGCGCGCCAGTTCGGCGATGGGCAGCACGCCGGCCATGTAGGCGCTGCCTTTGAGCGTGTGCAGGGCGCGTTGCAGTTCATCGCTGACGTGCAGCGGTACATGCTCGGCGGCCTGTTGCAGGAAGTGATTGAGGCTGTCCAGATGGCTTTGGACTTCGTTGCGGAAGATCTCCAGCAGCATCGGGTCATGGGGTTCGGCAGACGGCTGCGGCGTACCGCTGGCCAAGGCGTGGGCGCGGGCGGCCAGGGCGTCGACTTCATCGCGCTGGCGCTGGTCGTCGGTGGCGAAGTCCGCGATCAACTCCGGCAGCAAGGCCACCGCTTCATCCAGCACCTGTTGTACCTCGGGGCTCAGGGCTACGCTGCGTTCCAGTACGCGATTGAGCAGGTTTTCCACAGCCCAGGCCAGCTCGGCCAGGACCAGTGCGCGGACCATGCGGCCGCTGCCCTTGAGGGTGTGGAAAGCACGGCGCATTTCGCCCTGGGCGGTTTTGTCCGCGCTGTTGGGCAGGTAACGGTGCAGCACGTCGAGGACTTCGTCGGTTTCCTCGAGGAAGACCTCGCGCAGTTCATCGTCGATGGGCTCTTCGTCGGCCGGTGGCGGCAGCAGGCTACCGGGGCGTTGCAGGGCCGGCGGGTTCAGGCGCGACGTGGGGCTGGCCAGCGCGTCGAACTGCGACTGGCTCGGCGCGACCTCCACCGCCAGCGCTCCATCCGGTGCAACCAGGGCTTGGCGCCAGGGTTTCTCGGCAGGCAGGTAACCCAGCGCCGCCAGGCCTTGGGTGGCCAGCTCCAGCACCCGTTCACCTGCGGCATCGGGGTCTTGGAGCATCCGTTCGAGGTAGTACTCCAGGCTGCTGATCACGTCGGCAAAATGCGCCAGTTGCCGCTCGGTCGGCGGCGCGTCGTTGCCCATCAACTGTTCATCGACGTAGTCCGTGCAACCGCGCATCAGGCTCGCCGCGCGGGGTAAAGGGATCATGGCCAGGGCACCGCGCACCTGGCTCAGCAGTTCCGGCAGGGACTCAAGGCGCTGGCGGTCCCAGTCGGCTTCGATGCAATCGATCACCAGTTCCTTGGCTTGCTTGAGGCACTGGCAGGATTCACGGATCACCAATTGGTGGATCTGGGTCTGGTCGGTGGTGGGCAGGCGGCTTTCTTCGCGGCTTTCCGGCTCCACGGTGCCGGCCATGCCGGCCAGTGTGGCTTCGACATAGAGCAAGGCGCCGGCAACGTCCATCAGCACGGCATCGTTGGGCTCGCGTTGGCCCTGGGCCAGGCTCAGCACCACGGCAAGCTGGTCGATGATGACTTTACGCGGCTGGCCGAAGCCCAGCACCGCCAAGGTGTCGGCGATCTGCCGCAGTGGCGCGAGCAGCGCGTCGAGGTCGCTGGTGTGCTGACGGTCGCTGCGTACGAACAGGTCGAGGCGTTCTTTTACCCGCACCAACTCTTCACACAATGCACCCAGCACCGAGCCCATGGCGTTGCGGTCCGGCCCGGCCAGGCGTGCGCGTTCGGCATCGACCACCGTGCTGTCCGGCAACGCTTCATCCAGGCCGTAGCGTTCCTTGAGGCTTTGCATGCGCGGTGTCGGCCGGGTGACCTTGGCCACATAAAACAGCAAGCTCTTGAGCAACTCATCTGGCGCCGGCTGGTTGATGCCGCCGATGCCTTGGGCGAGCAGGCGCTTGAGCTGTTTGTCACTGGCCTTGAGCAAACTGCGCAGCGCTGGGCTGTTGGCGATCACGCCGATGAGCATGCCTTCGACCAGCGCCGAAGTGACTTGCCACAGCGGCAACAACGGCGCGCCCTGGCACAAGGTTTCGAGACGCGCGAACACCCGCGCCATGTCCTCCAGGTTGCTGGGGCCGTGGTCTTCGCGCAGCAGCCCGGCCAGGGCCTGTTGCAGCAGCTGATGCCACTGGCGCAGTTGCTCTTTCAGGTCGGGCACCGCGCGTTGCGCCAGGGCTTCATCGGGCAGCGGCGCGATGGTGAGCAGTTGCGGGCTGAACAGGCTGGTCTCCGACAGCAGGCTTTCGCCGCGGGCGCTGCGCAAGTCGTTGAGCAGCGGCAATACCACCAGCGGCAGGTCGCGGCGGGCGCTGTGCACGCGGTCCAGGTAGAGCGGCAATTGGTTGAGGGCCTGTTGCAGCAGGCGGATGCTTTCGTCGCGCTGGCTCACATGGCCGGCTTGCAGAGCCAGGGCCAGCGCTTCGATTTCCTCGGCCAGCAGGGCCGCGCCGTAGAACTCGACCATTTGCAGCGCACCATGCACCTGATGGATGCCGGCCAGGCATTCGCTGATCGCGTCGCCGTCAGTGGTTTCGACGTACGCATCCAGCGCCGACCGGGCCTGTTGCAGGGTTTCGGCAATGTCGCCCTTGACCCATTCGAGGGCCACGTAGTCGTGCCGATCAACCATAACTGCTCCGCTTAGAATTCGTGGGTTGCTGGTGGTGCGAGATCTCAAGACAGATAGAGATCAAATTTGGGACGGGCTTGCCCCCTCCCACATTGGTACTGCATTTCAATCATCGACCTGTTTGGGTGGCGGCAAGGTAAACCCCGACACCGACCGGCGCAGCTGGCTGGCCATTTTCGCCAGGTTGCCGATGCTTTCGGCGGTGGCCGTGGAGCCCGACGAGGTCTGGGTAGTGATCTGCTGAATCACGTTCATGGTCAGGGAGATCTGCCCCGCCGACGAGGTCTGTTGCTGCGCCGCGTTGGAAATACTCTGGATCAGCGCCGCCAGGGTTTTCGACACGCCTTCGATCTCTTCCAGCGCCACCCCGGCGTCCTGGGCCAGCCGCGCGCCGCGCACCACTTCGGTGGTGGTCTGCTCCATGGAGATCACCGCTTCGTTGGTGTCAGCCTGGATCGCCCGCACCAGGGTTTCGATCTGCCGGGTGGCCGCCGACGAGCGCTCGGCCAGCCGTTGCACTTCATCGGCCACCACCGCAAAGCCGCGCCCGGCGTCACCGGCCATGCTCGCCTGGATCGCGGCGTTGAGGGCGAGGATGTTGGTCTGGTCAGCAATGTCGTCGATCAGGCTGACGATGTCGCCAATCTCCTGGGACGACTCACCCAGACGCTTGATGCGCTTGGCGGTGTCCTGGATCTGTTCGCGAATGTTGTCCATGCCGTGGATGGTGTTGTGCACCACCTCGTTACCCTTGTTGGCGATCTCCACCGAGCGCTCCGCCACCGCCGAGGACTCGGCGGCGTTGGCCGACACCTGGTCGATGGACTGGGCCATCTGGTTGATCGCCGTGGACGCTTCGGCGATCTGCTGGGCCTGGTGCTCCGACGCCTGGGCCAGGTGCATCGCGGTGGCCTGGGTGTCCTGCACCGCACCGGCGACTTGCCCGGCGGTGAGGTTGATGGTGGCGACCAGGTCGCGCAGTTGATCGACGGAGTAGTTGATGGAGTCGGCGATGGTGCCGGTGAAGTCTTCGGTCACCGAGGCCGTCACGGTGAGGTCGCCGTCGGCCAGGTCTTCGATTTCATCCAGCAGGCGCATGATCGCGTTCTGGTTGCGTTCGTTCTTCTCGGCGGTTTCATGCAACTGGCGGTTGGTCTCGCGCACCATCACCAGGCCGATCAGGATGATCGAGGTCAGCGCCAACAGCCCCAGCACATAACCGCCGATAGTGTCGAAACTGCGCCCGCTGGCCAGGTTTTCAAAACCGGTGGCCAGGTGCGAGGCTTCATCGAGCAGGGTTTGCGACAGGTTGAAGATATTGCTCGCCGAGGCGCGGACCTGGAACAGTTGCGGCGAGGTCTCGAGGATTTCATCCACGGAGCCGGAGACAAATTCGAACAGCTCGGCGATTTCCGCCAGCCGCGCACGGGCGTCGCGGTCTTCGACCTGGGTGATGCGCAGGCCGGGGTTGCCCTGGAGCATGCCGTTGAGCACCTGGCCGAAGCGGTTGGCGTCACGGCCAAAGGCGTCGGCGGCCTGCACGGCGGTTTCGTCGCCGGCCAGTACGGTGTTTACCGCGCCAAGGATCCGTTCGGCCAACAGTGACTGGCGCTGGGCCAAGGCCACCTGGCTGGCCGGGGCGCCACGCTGCAGGAGGATATCGACGACCTTTTCCGACTCCATCTGCAACTGCGGCACGGTTTCGGCCAACGTCGCGGCGACCTGATGCAAGGACAACACGGTCTGTTCGCTGGCGAGGATGGCGTCTGTGTTTTTCAGCAGCGCTTCCCAGTCGGTCTGCACCGCGCGCATTTCGGCGCGCACGGCGTTGGGCGCGGCAGGCAGGCCGGTTTCCGGGTCACCTTTTTTCAGGTAGCCCCAGCGCTGGGCGAAGTCGTTGCGCGCATCGCCCAGCAGCTTGAACGCGGCGGCCTTGCCGGCGGCGGCTTCGGTGGCGTTCTTGGCGATGCGCTGGGACAGCACGCGCAGCTCACCGGCGTGGCCGATGTACTGTTTGTCATAGGTGGACTGGGTGTTGAGGTACGCAAAGTTGGCGAACAGCAACATGATGAACACGATCAGTGCGATGAACAGCACGATGATCTGCGAGCGGCTGCGCGAGCCGGCCTGGGGTTTTGGCGTGGTGGCGGTGGTCATGCGGCAACATCCATGAAGCCTGGTGCCTGGGCCAGGGCGAAGGGGCTGAAGACCTGCCACTGCTGGTCGCCCTCGAACTGGCCCTGGATAAACGGAACACCGGGCGCGGCGCTCGCCAGCAGTGCGTCTTGTGCGAAATGCTGCATCCCCACCACCTCGTCCACCAGCAGCCCGACAAACAAGTCGTTGAATTCCACCACCAATACGCGCCGCTGTTTGCGCGCCTTGGACAGTTCAAGCCCGAGAAACCCACCCAGGTCCATCACCGGCAACAGGCGTCCACGCAGGTTAGCCACGCCCTTGACCCAGGCCTTGACCCCGGGCATCAGCGTGCAGCGCGGTTCATGCAGGACTTCGGCAACTTCGCCCATGGGTGCCACATACCAGTGCGGCCCCAGGCGAAAACCGATTCCGCTCCAACGTTGCAAGCGGGCTTCCTGGGACGGCAGGTCGGCGGCCAGCAGGCGGCAGCGCCGGTCGATGTCCAACAGCAGCTCGAAGGCGGTTTGCGACTCGGTCATGATGGCGAACCGTCAGCCGGCCAACACCTTGTTCAGGGTGGCGATCAGGGTTTCTTCATCCACCGGCTTGGTCAGGTAATCCTTGGCGCCCTGGCGCGCACCCCAGATCTTGTCGGTTTCCTGGTCTTTGGTGGTGATGATGATGATCGGGATGCCGTTGGTTTCCGGCTCCTTGGACAGTTGGCGGGTGGCCTGGAAGCCATTGAGGCCCGGCATCACGATGTCCATCAGCACGGCGTCGGGTTTTTCCTGGCGGGCCAGGGCCACGCCGTCCGCACCGTTTTCGGCCTTGAGAACCTGATGGCCATGCTTTTCCAGCATGCCGGTCAGTTTGTACATTTCGGTCGGCGAATCGTCGACGATCAGAACACGTGCCATGGTTTTCCCCGCTACATAAGTTCGCGCCGACCCTCGTGAGGCGACGTCAGTGTGCTTGTTCTACTGCGGCGAAGCCGGGCACGTAGGCCTTGATCGCACTCAGCAGTTCTTCCTTGCTGAAAGGCTTGGTCAAAAACTGATCGACGCCGACGATGCGCCCCTTGGCCTTGTCGAACAGGCCGTCCTTGGAGGACAGCATGATCACCGGGATCGACTTGAACGCCGGGTTGTTCTTCACCAGGGCGCAGGTCTGATAACCATCCAGGCGCGGCATCATGATGTCGACAAAGATGATGTGCGGGTGATGATCGACAATCCGGGCCAGGGCATCGAAACCGTCGATGGCCGTGATGACATCGCACCCCACGTTCTTCAACAAGGTTTCAGCGGTACGGCGGATCGTCTTTGAGTCGTCGATCACCATCACTCTCAAGGCGTTGGAATGCTGTTCCATATCTGCTCTGCCATCGCCACAGCGAATCGGTTTTCGGTGTGTACTGCCTGATGTTGCACAGGATGAGCGCCGCAAGCCTTGGAATTCAAGGGCTGCTGCGCCGTGGCAGTCTTTTTAGCACAGTCTCCGGGCGCAATCTATCGAGCAACCGGCCAGGTGGTTTTTCCTTGACCCACAACAGCCACAGCGCCACTCTGACGCCACTTTTATGCGCCCTAATTTGCTAGAGGAAATCCCCCATGAGCGTTCGCGTCGGCATTGTCATGGACCCTATCGCCAGCATCTCCTATAAAAAGGACAGCTCGCTGGCCATGCTCCTGGCCGCCCAGGCCCGCGGCTGGACGTTGTTCTATATGGAGCAGCGCGATCTTTACCAGGGTGACGGCGAGGCCCGCGCACGCATGCGTCCGCTGCAGGTGTTTGCCAACCCTGAGAAGTGGTTCGAGCTGTCGGACGAAATCGACAGCCCGCTGAGCGATCTGGACGTGATCCTGATGCGCAAGGACCCGCCGTTTGACATGGAATTCGTCTACTCCACCTACCTGCTGGAGCAGGCCGAGCGCGCCGGCGTGCTGATCGTCAACAAGCCGCAGAGCCTGCGCGACTGCAATGAAAAGCTGTTCGCCACCCTTTTCCCGCAGTGCACCCCGCCCACCGTGGTCAGCCGCCGCGCCGACGTGCTGCGTGAATTCGCTGCCAAGCACGGCGATGTGATCCTCAAGCCGTTGGACGGCATGGGCGGCACCTCGATCTTCCGTCACCGCGCGGGCGACCCGAACCTGTCGGTGATCCTGGAGACCCTGACCGCCCTGGGCACCCAGCAAATCATGGGCCAGGCCTACCTGCCGGCGATCAAGGACGGCGACAAGCGCATCCTGATGATCGACGGCGAGCCGGTGGACTACTGCCTGGCGCGCATCCCGGCGGCTGGCGAGACCCGCGGTAACCTGGCAGCCGGCGGTCGTGGTGAAGCACGCCCTCTGTCGGACAAGGACCGTTGGATTGCCGCCCAGGTTGGCCCGACCCTGCGTGAAAAGGGCTTGCTGTTTGTCGGCCTGGACGTGATCGGCGAGAACCTGACTGAAATCAACGTCACCAGCCCCACCTGCATTCGCGAGATCGACAACGCATTTGGCACGAACATCGGCGAAATGTTGATGGCTGCCATTGAGCGCAAGCTACAAGCCAAGTGACATAGAACAGCCGGACACACACCAACATTGCGTTATCATGCGCCACCTGTGAAACGCGCGATGTTGGTTTTTTTGTCATGACGCTCCCGTCCGAACTGCCCCCCGAACTCTCCCATAGCGGCGTGCGCCCGGCTGATCGGCTCGGATTTACCCTGTTCCTCGCTGCACTGATTCACCTGGCCCTGATCCTCGGCGTGGGGTTCACCCTGGTCGAACCCAAGCAAATCAGCAAAACCCTGGAAATCACCCTCGCCACGTTCAAGAGTGAAAAGAAGCCCGAGAAGGCTGACTTTCTCGCCCAGGACAACCAGCAGGGCAGCGGCACCCTCGACAAGAAGGCCGTGCCCAAGACCACTGAAGTGGCGCCGTTCCAGGACAACAAGGTGAATAAAGTCACCCCGCCGCCGGCGCCCAAGCCCGAGGTGAAGCAGGCCGCGCCCAAGGCTGCGGTGACCACCGTCGCGCCCAAACCGCAAAAAGCCCCGACCCAGCGCGAAAAAACCAAGACCGAACCGACGCCCGAGCCCGTGAAGCCCGCGCCGACTTTCGACAGTTCGACACTCTCCGACGAGATTTCCAGCCTGGAAGCCGAGCTGGCCAACGAACAGCAGCTGTACGCCAAGCGCCCGCGCATCTACCGGCTGAACGCCGCCTCGACCATGCGCGACAAAGGCGCCTGGTATAAGGACGAGTGGCGCAAGAAGGTCGAGCGTATCGGAAACCTCAACTACCCGGATGAAGCGCGACGCCAGCAGATTTATGGCAATTTGCGCTTACTGGTGTCGATCAACCGCGACGGCACGTTATATGAAGTCCAGGTGCTGGAATCGTCCGGCCAGCCGCTGCTGGACCAGGCCGCCCAGCGCATCGTGCGCCTGGCCGCGCCCTTTGCCCCGTTCAGCGGCGACTTGAACGACGTCGACCGCCTTGAAATCATCCGCACCTGGAAGTTCGCCAAGGGCGACCGCCTGTCCAGCAACTGACCCGGGGTCCCTGTAGAAGCTGGCTTGTTGTGGCGAGGAAGCTTGCTCCCGCTGGGCCGCGCAGCGGCCCCAAAAAATGGGACTGCTGCGCAGTCCAGCGGGAGCAAGCTCCCTCGCCACAGCCTCGTGTCTACAGATGATCAGGCTTGTCAGTTCGCCCCTCCACCGCCACACTAGCGGACATGAAAAATGTCAGCCCGACCTACCTCAAGCACCAATTCCTGATCGCCATGCCCCATATGGCCGACCCGAACTTTGCGCAGACCTTGACCTACATCGTCGAGCACACCGCCAAAGGTGCCATGGGGTTGGTCATCAACCGCCCGCAAGAGCTGAACCTGGCGGATATCCTTGAGCAACTGCGCCCGGAGGTCGACCCTCCAGCCCGCTGCCAGGGCGTGCCGATCTACATCGGCGGGCCGGTGCAGACCGATCGCGGCTTTGTGCTGCACCCCACCGGGCCGAAGTTCCAGGCCACGGTCGACCTGGAAGGCGTGTCGCTGTCCACTTCACAGGACGTGCTATTCGCCATCGCGGACGGCGTGGGCCCTGAGCAAAGCGTGATCACCCTCGGCTACGCGGGTTGGGAAGCCGGCCAACTGGAAGCCGAGCTGGCCAGCAACGCGTGGCTGACCTGCCCCTTTGACGCCGAAATCCTGTTCAACACCCCCAGCGAACTGCGCTTGGAGGCAGCCGCGGCCAAACTGCGCGTCAACCTCAACCTGCTGACCAGCCAGGCGGGGCACGCCTGATGGCTTTGCGCTTAATCCTCGGTTTTGACTACGGCACCAAGCAGATCGGCGTAGCCGTCGGCCAGGTCATCACCGGCCAGGCTCGCGAACTGTGCACCTTGAAAGCCCAGAACGGCATACCGGACTGGAACCAGGTCGAGGCCCTCATTAAAGAGTGGAAGCCCGACGCCGTGGTGGTCGGCCTGCCCTTGAACATGGATGGCACGCCCAGCGACATGTGCCTGCGCGCGGAAAAATTCGCCCGACGCCTCAATGGCCGCTACAACATCCCCTTCTATACCCACGACGAACGCCTGACCACCTTCGAAGCCAAGGGTGAGCGCCGCGACCGTGGAGGCCAGAAGGGCAGCTACCGCGACAACCCCGTGGACGCCATCGCCGCCGCGCTGCTGTTGCAGGGTTGGCTGGACGAAAACACCGCTTTATTTGAATCCTGACTGACGCGGCTTGCCGCGTCTTTTTACGTTTGAGCCCGGACCTTGCCTGCGCCAAGGTCCTGAAGGAGCCTGCATGAGCTTGCCGAACCCCGCCGAACTGATCAGCCAAATGGCCAAAAACCTCACGGCCCATCTGCAACACCGTGCCATCAGCGAGCCACGTTTCATTGGCATTCGCACCGGTGGTGTGTGGGTGGCCCAGGCGTTGCTGGAAGCGCTGGGCAGCGACTCGCCCCTCGGCACCCTGGATGTGTCCTTCTACCGCGACGACTTCAGCCAGAACGGCCTGCACCCGCAAGTGCGTCCGTCGGCGCTGCCTTTCGAAATCGAAGGCCAGCACCTGGTGCTGATCGACGACGTGCTGATGAGCGGTCGCACCATCCGCGCCGCCATGAACGAATTGTTCGACTATGGCCGCCCGGCCAGCGTGACGCTGGTGTGCCTGCTGGACCTGGACGCCGGTGAGTTGCCGATCAGCCCGGATGTGGTCGGCGCCACCCTGTCGCTGCAAGCCCACCAACGGGTAAAATTGTCCGGTCCCACGCCGCTCGAACTCGAACTGCAAGACCTCGCCCTTTAAACCGCCTTGTAAAGAGTCCCCGCGATGACGCCTCTAGATGCCAAGCGCCCGCTGCAGCTCAATGCTCAGGGTCAGTTGCAACACTTCTTGTCCCTCGACGGTTTGCCCCGCGAACTGCTGACTGAAATCCTCGACACCGCCGACTCGTTCCTCGAAGTCGGTGGCCGCGCGGTGAAGAAGGTCCCGCTGTTGCGCGGCAAGACCATCTGCAACGTGTTCTTCGAGAACTCCACCCGCACCCGCACCACCTTTGAACTGGCGGCCCAGCGACTGTCGGCCGACGTGATCACGCTGAACGTGTCCACCTCGTCGGCGAGCAAGGGCGAAACCCTGCTCGACACCCTGCGCAACCTGGAAGCCATGGCCGCCGACATGTTCGTGGTACGCCACGGCGACTCCGGCGCCGCGCACTTCATCGCCGAGCACGTGTGCCCGCAGGTAGCGATCATCAACGGCGGCGACGGCCGTCACGCCCACCCGACCCAGGGCATGCTCGACATGCTCACTATCCGTCGGCACAAAGGCAGCTTTGAAAACCTCTCGGTAGCCATCGTCGGCGACATCCTGCACTCGCGGGTGGCACGCTCGAACATGCTGGCCCTGAAAACCCTGGGTTGCCCGGACATCCGCGTGATCGCGCCGAAAACCCTGCTGCCGATCGGTATCGAGCAGTACGGCGTGAAGGTCTACACCGACATGGCCGAAGGCCTCAAGGATGTGGATGTGGTGATCATGCTGCGCCTGCAACGCGAACGGATGTCCGGTGGCCTGCTGCCGAGCGAAGGCGAGTTCTACCGCCTGTTTGGCCTGACCACTGCACGCCTGGCCGGCGCCAAGCCGGATGCCATCGTGATGCACCCTGGCCCGATCAACCGTGGCGTGGAGATTGAGTCGGCGGTGGCCGACGGTAACCAGTCGGTGATCCTCAACCAGGTGACCTACGGCATCGCCGTGCGCATGGCGGTGTTGTCCATGGCCATGAGCGGGCAAACCGCGCAACGTCAATTCGAGCAGGAGAACGCCCAGTGAAGCTCAGCATCCTCGGCGCCCGCGTCATCGATCCGGCCAGTGGCCTGGATCACATCACCGACCTTCATCTGGAAGCCGGCAAGATCATCGCCATCGGCGCCGCGCCCGCAGGCTTCAGCGCCAGCGAGACCCTCGACGCCAAAGGCCTGGTGGCCGCGCCTGGCCTGGTCGACCTGAACGTCGCCCTGCGCGAGCCAGGCTACAGCCGCAAGGGCAACATCATCAGCGAAACCCGCGCCGCTGCGGCCGGTGGCGTGACCAGCCTGTGCTGCCCGCCGCACACCAAGCCGGTGCTGGACACCTCGGCGGTGACCGAGCTGATCCTCGACCGCGCCCGTGAGGCCGGCAATTGCAAAGTGTTCCCTATCGGCGCCCTGAGCAAAGGCCTGGAAGGCGAACAACTCGCCGAGCTGATCGCCCTGCGTGACGCCGGTTGCGTGGCCTTCGGCAACGGCCTGGAAAGCTTTCGCAGCACCCGGACGCTGTTACGCGCCCTGGAATACGCAGCCACCTTCGACCTGACGGTGATCTTCCACTCCCAGGACCGCGACTTGGCTGAAGGCGGCCTGGCCCATGAAGGCGCCGTGGCCAGCTTCCTCGGCCTGCCGGGCATTCCGGAAACCGCCGAAACCGTGGCCCTGGCCCGTGACCTGCTGCTGGTGGAACAAAGCGGTGTGCGTGCGCACTTCAGCCAGTTGACCAGCGCCCGAGGCGTCGCCCTTATCGCCCAGGCACAGGCTCGCGGACTGCCGGTCACGGCGGATGTGGCGTTGTATCAGTTGATCCTGACGGATGAGGCGCTGATCGACTTCTCCAGCCTGTACCACGTGCAACCGCCGCTGCGCACCCTGGCCGACCGCGAAGGTTTGCGTGCGGCGGTCAAGTCCGGTGTGGTCTCGGCGATTTCCAGCCATCACCAGCCCCATGAGCGGGATGCCAAGCTGGCACCGTTTGGCGCGACAGAGCCGGGCATCAGCAGTGTCGAACTGTTGCTGCCGCTGGCGATGACACTGGTGGAGGATGGATTGCTGGACTTGCCGACACTGCTGGCACGCCTCAGCGCAGGCCCGGCTGAGGCATTGCGCCTGCCGGCGGGTAAGTTGGCGGTGGGTTCGGCGGCGGACTTGGTGCTGTTTGACCCGGCCCGCTCCACGGTTGCCGGGGAGCACTGGCTGTCCAAAGGTGAAAACTGCCCGTTCATCGGCCATAGCCTGCCGGCGACGGTGCGCTACACCTTGGTGGATGGGCGGATCAGCTACCAGGCCTGAAAAATCCCACATCTAATGTGGGCATGATCAATGTGGGAGGGGGCTTGCCCCCTCCCACATGTTGATCTCCACCAGAAGTTAAAGATCAGCGGCCGCTGTTGCGCTCGGCATTGCGGATCGATATCTGTGTATTCAACGTCCAGAAGTCATACAACACCCCCACCAGGAACAAACCGCCGGTCAGCAGGTAGATCAGGCCGGTGATCCATTTGCCTTGGTACATGCGGTGCACGCCAAACACCCCGAGAAACGCCAACAGCACCCAGGCCACGTTGTATTCGATCGGCCCGGCGGTAAAACGCAGGTCCGCTTCACGGTCCATGGCCGGGATCAGGAACAGGTCGATCAGCCAGCCTATACCCAGCAAGCCAAAGGTGAAAAACCAGATCGTGCCGGTCACCGGTTTACCGTAATAGAAGCGGTGCGCCCCAGTAAAACCAAAAATCCACAGCAGGTAACCGATCACCTTGCTGTGGGTGTCTTGCTGCGAACCAATCTGCTGATAGGTGTTCATCGCGTACCTCTTTTGCCTCGATAGATAAATTTTTTCACTTTCTTTGTGACTTTTTTACAGGCGCCCGACGTACGGCAAATGGTATCTTCCCTGCCCTGAAAGCCTTATGCCACCTGACTTGTGTAGGACAATTGCGGCGAATCGTCGCGTTTTTCCTGATTTTGACGTCAAGGTTCAGTCGACAAACGGCCTGAGGACGACACAAAAAGCTGTTATAAAGTTGCGCGCAAACCCATAAGAGCCACGCCTAATGCGACCATTTTTCAAGACATGGCTAACCATTTGCCTATTAATGCCACTGGCCGCCCACGCCACCAATCGTGAGCAACGACTTCCTAACGTTAACGGTTTCACCCCTAAAGTTCACAGCACACCTAGCACGGCCAAATCGGTAAAGCTGACCGTCAACCGCCCGACTCAACTGAGCAAGGCCCACGGTAAAGCAAACCAGGCCCTGATGGCAGTCAACACCAAACAGAGCAGCACCGTCCTCAGCCGCGCCGTGAACGTGCTCGGTACTCCTTATCGTTGGGGCGGCAGCAGCCCAAGTAAAGGGTTCGACTGCAGTGGTTTGGTGAAATATGCGTTTAACGACGTAGCGGCCGTGGATTTGCCGCGCACCTCCAACGCCATGGCCGCCGGCCACGGGCAGAAGGTTGACCGCAAGGACCTGAAACCGGGTGACCTGCTGTTCTTCAAACTGAAGAGCCGCCAGGTGAACCACGTTGCCATCTACCTGGGCAACGACCGTTTCATCCACGCACCGCGCCGTGGCAAGGCGGTCAGCATCGACACGCTGAAGAAGCCGTTCTGGGACAAGAACTACGTGATCGCCAAGCGGGTGCTGCCGAAAGAGCAGAACAATCTGCGGGTCGTCCAGCGCTAAGCCTGCCGCAAAGCTATAGGCGGCTTGTTGTAGTGAGCGGGCTTCTGTGGTGAGCGGGCTTGCCCCGCGCTGGGGCGCGCAGCGGCCCCAATGAGGCCACCGAATTTCCGCAGATACAACTCGTCGCCTGGTTTTTGGGGCGGCTTCGCCACCCAGCGCGGGGCAAGCCCGCTCACCACAACAAGCCCGCTCTCATATATCTGCTGGCACCCTCGCCTTCTCCCGTGCGTCTTCACGACTGATCACCCCCTCCCCGACCAGCGCCTTCAAGCTCATATCCAACGTCTTCATCCCCAACGCCCCACCGGTCTGGATCGCTGAGACCATCTGCGCCACCTTGTCCTCGCGGATCAGATTGCGGATGGCCGGCGTGCCCAGCATGATTTCATGGGCCGCCACGCGCCCGCCGCCGACCTTCTTCACCAGGACCTGGGACACCACCGCCTGCAACGACTCCGACAGCATCGAGCGGACCATGGCCTTTTCCCCCGCCGGGAACACGTCCACCAGCCGGTCTACGGTCTTTGCCGCAGACGTGGTGTGCAGGGTGCCAAATACCAGATGCCCGGTCTCAGCCGCTGTCAGCGCCAGGCGAATGGTTTCCAAGTCGCGCAATTCGCCTACCAGGATTACGTCCGGGTCTTCACGCAGCGCCGAGCGCAGGGCGGTGGAAAAACTGTGAGTGTCACGGTGCACCTGGCGCTGGTTGATCAGGGCGGTCTTGGGCGTGTGGATAAACTCGATAGGGTCTTCGAGAGTGAGGATGTGCTGGCGCCGATGCTGATTGAGAAAATCGATCATCGCCGCCAGGGTGGTGGACTTGCCCGAGCCGGTCGGGCCGGTCACCAGCACCAAGCCTCGTGGCAGCAGGGCGATACGCCGGAACACTTCGCCAAGGCCAAGGCTTTCCAGGCTCTGCACCTCGCTGGGAATCGTGCGAAACACCGCCCCCATGCCACGGTCCTGCGTGAACACATTGGCCCGGAAGCGCGCCACGCCAGGCAGTTCGAACGCAAAATCCGTTTCAAGAGATGTTTCGAAATCCTTTTGCTGGTGCTGATTGAGCAACGGGCTCAATAAGTCCGCCACTTGCCGGGGTGAGAGTACCGGCCAATCCAACGGCCACACCTCGCCATCCACCCGCAACATCGGCGCCAGGCCGGCCGACAGATGCAGGTCGGAGGCGCCACGGCTTACGCTGGCCGCCAGCAATTCAGTGATATCCATAGGGCTTTCCATTTCCAGTAGAATGCCGCGGACTCCATATCCACGGGCGCATCTTGAATGTCGACGATAGCAGACAACATCGGCCAGGTTAGCCAGCGCATCCGCGCCGCAGCCGACGCCGTGCAACGTGACGCAAGCAGCATCCACCTGCTGGCCGTGAGCAAGACCAAACCCGCGCCAGCCGTGCGCGAAGCCTATGCCGCCGGAATGCGCGACTTTGGCGAGAACTATCTGCAGGAAGCCTTGGGCAAACAGGCCGAATTAACCGACCTGCCCTTGAGTTGGCACTTCATCGGCCCCATTCAATCGAACAAGACGCGCGCTATCGCCGAGAACTTCGCTTGGGTGCATTCCGTGGACCGCCTCAAAATTGCACAACGCCTGTCCGAACAACGCCCGGCCGACCTGCCACCGCTGAACATCTGCATCCAGGTCAACGTCAGTGGCGAAGCCAGCAAGTCCGGCTGTACGCCCGCCGACCTGCCGGACCTGGCCAATGCGATCAGCGCCCTGCCGCGCCTGAAGTTGCGTGGCCTGATGGCGATTCCTGAGCCGACTGAAGATCGCGCCGCGCAAGATGCAGCGTTTGCCGCTGTACGCGACCTGCAAAACAGCCTGAACCTGCCGCTCGACACACTTTCCATGGGCATGAGCCACGACCTTGAGTCGGCCATCGCCCAAGGCGCCACCTGGGTGCGGATCGGTACCGCCCTGTTTGGCGCCCGCGACTACGGCCAGCCATGAAATGGCTGACTTCCATCTGAGTAAGGACCTGTCATGAGCAACACGCGTATTGCCTTTATCGGCGCCGGTAACATGGCGGCCAGCCTGATCGGTGGCCTGCGGGCCAAGGGCCTGGGCGCCGCGCAGATCCGCGCCAGCGACCCCGGCGCCGACACCCGTGCCCGCGTCAGCGCCGAGCACGGTATTGAAACCTTTGCCGACAACGCCGAGGCCATCCGTGGCGTCGATGTGATCGTGCTGGCGGTGAAGCCGCAGGCCATGAAGGCCGTGTGCGAAAGCCTGCGCCCGAGCCTGCAACCGCAGCAACTGGTGGTGTCCATCGCCGCCGGCATTACCTGCGCCAGCATGAATAACTGGCTGGGCGCCCAGCCGATCGTACGCTGCATGCCCAACACCCCAGCGCTGGTCAGCCAAGGCGTGAGCGGCTTGTACGCCACCGCCGAAGTGAGCGCCGAACAACGCAACCAGGCGCAAGCGCTGCTGTCCGCCGTGGGCACCGCCCTGTGGTTGGAACACGAGCAGCAGCTGGACGCGGTCACCGCCGTGTCCGGCAGCGGCCCGGCGTATTTCTTCCTGTTGATCGAAGCCATGACCGCCGCCGGGGTGAAGCTGGGACTGTCCAAGGACGTTGCCGAGCAACTGGCCGAGCAGACCGCCTTGGGCGCCGCGCACATGGCGGTTGCCAGCGATGTGGACGCGGCCGAGTTGCGCCGTCGCGTGACCTCCCCCGGCGGCACCACACAGGCGGCCATCGAGTCGTTCCAGGCCGGGGGCTTTGAAGCCCTGGTGGAAAAAGCATTGAGTGCCGCTGCGCACCGCTCGGCGGAACTCGCCGAACAACTGGGCAAATAAGGAGCCAACATGATTGGTTTGAACACCGCAGCCGTCTACGTGCTGCAAACCCTCGGCAGCCTGTACCTGCTGATCGTACTGATGCGCTTTGTGCTGCAACTGGTACGCGCGAACTTCTACAACCCGCTCTGCCAGTTCATCGTCAAGGCCACCCAGCCGCTGCTCAAGCCGTTGCGTCGGATCATCCCGAGCCTGTTCGGCCTGGACATGTCGTCGCTGGTGCTGGCGATCCTGGTGCAGTTGGCCTTGATGGCGCTGACCCTGCTGCTGACCTACGGCACCACCGGCAATTTCGTACAGTTGCTGATCTGGGCGATCATCGGCGTGACCGCGCTGTTCCTGAAGATCTTTTTCTTCGCCTTGATCATCAGCGTGATCCTGTCCTGGGTCGCGCCGGGTAGCCACAACCCTGGCGCCGAGCTGGTGAACCAGATCTGCGAACCGGCCCTGGCGCCGTTCCGCAAGCTGCTGCCGAACCTGGGCGGCCTGGATATCTCGCCGATCCTGGCATTCATGGTGCTCAAGTTGCTGGATATGCTGGTGATCAACAACCTGGCGGCGATGACCATGATGCCGGACATTCTGCGTTTGCTGATCTAACGCGGATCAAATGTGGGAGCAAGCCTGCTCCCACATTTTCGAACTGCACACTGAATTCAATCCGCGCAGGCCTTTGCTTGCCGCTGGGGTTCGCGCTCTTTAGACTTACGCCTCATTTAAACGAGAGCAGGGTCGATGCCAACTGCCTTTCCCCCCGATTCTGTTGGACTGGTCGTGCCCCAAATGGCGCACTTCAGCGAACCGCTGGCCCTGGCCTGCGGCCGTTCGCTGCCTGCCTACGACCTGATCTATGAAACCTACGGCCAACTGAATGCCACGGCGAGCAACGCCGTGCTGATCTGCCACGCCCTGTCCGGCCATCACCACGCTGCCGGCTTCCACTCGGTCGACGAGCGCAAACCCGGTTGGTGGGACAGTTGCATCGGCCCCGGCAAGCCCATCGACACGAACAAGTTCTTTGTGGTCAGCCTGAACAACCTCGGCGGCTGCAACGGCTCCACCGGCCCGAGCAGCCTCAACCCTGAGAACGGCAAGCCGTTCGGCGCAGACTTCCCGGTGCTCACCGTGGAAGACTGGGTGCACAGCCAGGCGCGCCTGGCCGACCTGCTGGGCATCGACCAATGGGCCGCCGTGATCGGCGGCAGCCTGGGCGGCATGCAAGCGCTGCAATGGACCATCACTTACCCCGATCGCGTGCGCCATTGCCTGGCCATCGCCTCGGCCCCTAAATTGTCGGCGCAGAACATCGCCTTCAACGAAGTGGCGCGCCAGGCGATCCTGACCGACCCTGAGTTCCACGGTGGTTCGTTCCAGGAAGCCGGTGTGATCCCCAAGCGCGGCCTGATGCTGGCGCGGATGGTCGGGCACATCACTTACCTGTCCGATGACTCCATGGGCGAGAAATTCGGCCGTGGCCTCAAGAGCGAGAAGCTCAACTACGACTTCCACAGCGTCGAGTTCCAGGTAGAAAGCTACCTGCGTTATCAGGGTGAGGAGTTCTCGGGGCGTTTCGACGCCAACACCTATTTGCTGATGACCAAGGCGTTGGACTACTTCGACCCAGCCGCCAACTTTGATGACGACCTGGCGAAAACCTTCGAAGGCGCCACGGCCAAGTTCTGCGTGATGTCATTCACCACCGACTGGCGCTTCTCGCCGGCGCGCTCCCGCGAGCTGGTGGATGCACTGATGGCTGCGCGCAAGGACGTCTGCTACCTGGAGATCGATGCACCGCAAGGCCACGACGCCTTCCTGATCCCGATCCCACGCTACTTGCAGGCCTTCAGCAATTACATGAACCGCATAACTTTGTGAGAACGCCATGAGAGCCGACCTGGACATCATCCAAGACTGGATCCCCGCCGGCAGCCGCGTGCTCGACCTTGGCTGCGGCGATGGCGAACTGCTGAGCTGGCTGCGCGACCACAAGCAAGTCACCGGCTACGGCCTGGAAAACGACCCGGACAACATCGCCCAGTGCGTGGCCAAGGGCATCAACGTGATAGAGCAGGACCTGGACAAGGGCCTGGGCAACTTTGCCAGCAACAGCTTCGATATCGTGGTGATGACCCAGGCCCTGCAGGCGGTGCACTACCCGGACCGCATCCTCGACGAGATGCTGCGCGTAGGTCGCCAGTGCATCATCACCTTCCCCAACTTCGGGCATTGGCGCTGCCGCTGGTACCTGGCCACCAAGGGCCGCATGCCGGTGTCGGACTTCCTGCCGTACACCTGGTACAACACGCCGAACATCCACTTTTGCACCTTCGAAGATTTCGAAGCCCTGTGTGGCGAGCGTGAAGCCAAGGTGATCAACCGCCTTGCCGTCGATCAACAGCATCGCCACGGCTGGGCGAGTAAGCTATGGCCCAATCTGTTGGGCGAAATCGGTATTTATCGGGTCAGCAGTCCTGGCCTCACGGACCACAAGATTGCCGTCTAATCATTTTCAAGAGGGACGATCATGAGTCGTTTGGCTGTTTTTCTATTGACCGCATGCCTGGGTGCCAGCGCCATGGCCGCGGACGCTATCGACGCTAATCGCAAGAAAGACTTCGGCGATATCACCGTTCACTACAACACGTTCACCTCCAGCTTCCTGCAACCGGAAACCGCCCAGAAAGTCGGCGTGGTGCGCAGCAAGGAGAAGGGTTTGATCAACGTGACCGTGATCAAGGGCGTGACCCCGGTGGCCGCGCAAGTGACGGGCACCATCAAGGATTTGGGTGGCAAAAGCGAGATCCTCACCTTCAAGCAAATCAACGAAAAAGGTGGCATCAATTATCTCGCGCCCTATGCCGTGACCCAGCGCGAATACAAGACCTTTACCATCAACGTTGAAACCGGCGGCAAAGCCCATAGCTTCCAATTCAACCAGGAACTGTTTCCGGCGGAATGATGAACCTTACCCAACTCGTACTGGCCAGCCATAACGCCGGCAAGCTTAAAGAACTGCAAGCCATGCTCGGCGACTCCGTGCAGTTGCGCTCGATCGGCGAGTTCAGCCAGGTGGAGCCGGAAGAGACCGGCCTGTCGTTCGTCGAGAACGCCATCCTCAAGGCGCGCAATGCTGCGCGTATCTCCGGCCTGCCAGCGCTGGCGGACGACTCGGGCCTGGCGGTGGACTTCCTCGGCGGTGCGCCGGGCATCTACTCGGCACGCTACGCCGATGGCAAGGGCGACGCCGCCAACAACGCCAAGCTGCTGGATGCGCTCAAGGGCGTGCCCGACGCCGAGCGCGGCGCACAGTTCGTCTGCGTGCTGGCCTTGGTGCGGCATGCCGATGACCCGCTGCCGATCTTGTGCGAAGGCCTGTGGCACGGGCGCATCCTGCACGCGGCCAGTGGTGAGCACGGTTTTGGCTATGACCCGCTGTTCTGGGTGCCGGAACGTAACGTTTCCAGCGCCGAACTGAGCCCGGCCGACAAGAACCAGATCAGCCACCGTGCTCGCGCAATGGATTTGCTGCGCCAACGCCTGAGCCTGAAATGACCCAGAACACCTCTGCGCAGCCACTGATCCACGGTGGCGCGCAAACACTTCGGGCGGCCTTGCCTGTGCTGCCGCCTCTGGCGCTGTATATCCATATCCCGTGGTGCGTGCGCAAATGCCCCTATTGCGACTTCAACTCCCACACCGCCAGTAAAGTGCTGCCGGAAGAAGAGTACGTGGACGCCCTGTTGGCCGACCTCGATCAGGACCTGCACGCGGTTTACGGTCGCGAACTGAGCTCGATCTTTTTTGGTGGCGGTACGCCGAGCCTGTTCAGCGCCGCAGCGTTGGGCCGTTTGCTCAAGGGTGTGGAAGCGCGCATCCCGTTCGCCAGTGATATCGAGATCACTCTGGAAGCCAACCCCGGGACGTTCGAGCAGGAAAAGTTCGTGGCGTACCGCAAGCTGGGGATCAATCGCCTGTCCATCGGTATCCAGAGCTTCCAGCAGCAAAAGCTTGAGGCTCTGGGCCGTATTCATAACGGCGATGAAGCCGTACGCGCTGCCGGTATGGCACGCCAGGCCGGGTTCGATAACTTCAACCTGGACTTGATGCACGGTTTGCCCGATCAGTCCCTGGAAGACGCTTTGAGCGACCTGCGCCAGGCCATCGCGCTGAAGCCAACGCACTTGTCCTGGTACCAGCTGACCCTGGAACCCAACACCGTGTTCTGGAACCAGCCGCCCGCGCTGCCGGAGGACGACACCTTGTGGGATATCCAGGAAGCCGGCCAGGCACTGCTCGCCGAACACGGTTATGCGCAATATGAAGTGTCGGCTTATGCCCAACCGGGCCGCCCGGCGCGGCATAACCTCAACTACTGGAGCTTCGGTGACTTCATTGGCATCGGCGCCGGTGCCCACGGCAAACTCAGCCACCCCGACGGGCGCATTGTACGTACCTGGAAGACCCGAGCACCGAAGGACTACCTCAACCCGGCCAAAAGCTTCCAGGCCGGCGCGAAAGAACTGACTAACGAGGAACTGCCGTTCGAATTCCTGATGAACGCCTTGCGCCTGACCGAAGGCGTCGAAGCGAAGCTCTACGCTGAGCGCACCGGGCTGGCGTTGTCGAGCCTGGATGAAGGCCGCCGCGAGGCAGAACAAAGTGGCTTAATGCAGGTCGAACCGTCACGCCTGGCGGCGACCGACCGCGGGCAACTCTTTCTCAATGACCTGTTGCAGAAGTTTTTGAGCTGACGCTCTAAGGAAATCGAATGGATTTGGTACTCGACCTGCTCGCCACCGTATCCCGTTGGAGCCGTAGCAACCTGTCGGAAATCTCCCTGGCCCTCGTCGGCTGCCTGCTGGTGCTGTTTGGCGCCGATATCAAAGGCTGGGTGGAAGCGCGCTTGGGCAGCATCGCAGGCGCATTGCGCGTCCCGTTAATGGCGTTGGTGTGCATGATCGGCAGCGGCGCGGCGTTGATCTACGCCACGCCGTGGATTGTACGGGGGTTGAGCCAGTTCAATAACTACAGCCTGGCGCCGGTGTTGATCGTGGTACTGGTACTGATCGGTGTAGTCGCCGACCGCCGCTGATCCTGAGCAAAACGTCGATACAAATGTGGGAGGGGGCTTGCCCCCGATGGCGGTGGACCAGTCACTGTTTGTGGTGACTGACACTCCGCTATCGGGGGCAAGCCCCCTCCCACATTTGATTGCATTTCAAGCTAATGGTGAGTTACGCCAACTTCTCGAACTTCAGATCCCACACCCCATGCCCCAACCGCTCGCCACGGCGTTCGAACTTGGTGATCGGGCGTTCAGCCGGGCGTGGCACGCATTTGCCGTCTTCCGCCAGGTTGCGATAGCCGGGGGCGACGTTCATCACTTCCAGCATGTATTCCGCGTAGGGTTCCCAGTCGGTGGCCATGTGCAGGATGCCGCCAACCTTGAGCTTGCTGCGTACCAGCTCCGCGAAGGAGGCCTGGACGATGCGGCGCTTGTGGTGGCGGGCTTTGTGCCATGGGTCCGGGAAGAACAGCATCAGGCGGTCGAGGCTATTGTCGGCGATGCAGCGGTTGAGCACTTCGATCGCGTCGCAGTCGTAGACCCGCAGGTTGGTCAACCCTTGGGTCAACACACCATTGAGCAGCGCGCCAACACCGGGGCGGTGGACCTCCACGCCGATGAAGTCCTGGTCCGGCGCGGCGGCCGCCATTTCCAGCAGGGAGTGGCCCATGCCGAAGCCGATTTCCAGGGAACGCGGGGCCGAACGGCCGAACACTTGGTCGTAGTCCACCGGCGCGTCGGCTAAGGGCAACACGAACAGGGGCGTACCTTGCTCCAGGCCCTTTTGCTGGCCTTCGGTCATGCGACCGGCGCGCATCACAAAACTCTTGATGCGGCGGTGCTTGGACTCGTCGCCTGCTTCCGGGGTGTTCGGCGTTTCGTTTGATTCAGTCATCAATGGCTCTTACTTGATCAGACCATCCAGCGGCGAAGAGGCGCTGGCGTAGAGTTTTTTCGGCATGCGACCGGCGAGGTAGGCCAGGCGGCCCGCGACGATGGCGTGGTTCATGGCTTCGGCCATCATGATCGGTTGCTGGGCATGGGCGATGGCCGAGTTCATCAGCACTGCGTCGCAGCCCAGCTCCATGGCGATGGTCGCGTCGGAGGCCGTGCCCACACCCGCATCCACCAGCACCGGGATCTTGGCTTCTTCGAGGATGATCTGCAGGTTGTACGGATTGCAGATACCCAGGCCGGAACCGATCAGGCCGGCCAGCGGCATCACGGCAATACAGCCGATTTCCGCCAGTTGCCGCGCGATGATCGGGTCATCGCTGGTGTAGACCATCACGTCGAAGCCTTCCTTGACCAGGGTTTCAGCGGCCTTGAGGGTTTCGATCACGTTGGGGAACAGGGTCTTTTGGTCGGCCAGCACTTCCAGCTTCACCAGGTTGTGGCCGTCGAGCAGCTCACGGGCCAGGCGGCAGGTGCGCACGGCTTCGATGGCGTCGTAGCAACCGGCGGTGTTCGGCAGGAAGGTGTAGCGATCCGGCGACAGCACTTCGAGCAGGTTCGGCTCGCCTTCGATCTGGCCGAGGTTGGTGCGGCGCACGGCGAAGGTGACGATCTCGGCGCCCGAGGCTTCGATGGCCAGGCGGGTTTCTTCCATGTCGCGGTACTTGCCGGTGCCGACCAGCAGACGGGACTGGTAGGTACGACCGGCCAGGACGAAGGGCTTGTCGCTACGAACGATGCTCATGGGAAATCCTCGAAATGGGGTGAGGTTCTGCAGAATTCAGGAAGCTGCGCGATCAGCCGCCGCCGATGGCGTGGACCACTTCGACCTGGTCACCTTCGGTGAGCGCGGTCTCGGCGTGCAGGCTACGCGGGACGATATCCAGGTTGAGTTCCACTGCGACGCGACGCCCGGTGAGGTCCAGGCGGGTCAGCAGGGCCGCAACGGTTTCACCGTCGGGCAGTTCAAAGGATTCGCCGTTCAACTGAATGCGCATGCCACGGGCCGCCATCGTTTTTAGGGGCCCGCATTCTAGCCCGATCAAGGTTGATGACCCAAGTCCCTCGGTCAGATCGCCTGCAAGCGCCAGGCAGCCAGCCCCAGGAAAAACCAGCCCAGCAAGAACGCCAACCCGCCAAATGGCGTGATGATGCCCAGCTTGCTGATGCCCGTCATCGTCAGCACATACAAGCTGCCGGAGAACAACAGGATGCCGACAGTAAAGGAGATGCCCGCCCAGCTGACCAACCGACCAGGAATATGCGCGGCCAGCAGCGCTACGCCGAACAGCGCCAAGGTATGTACCAGTTGGTAGGTCACCCCGGTATGGAAGATCGCCAGGTACTCGGCGCTCAAGCGGTTTTTCAGGCCATGGGCGGCGAACGCGCCAAGGGCCACACCGGTGAAGCCAAAAAAGGCAGCCAGCATTAGAAAGCTACGCAGCATCAGGAACTCCAGTCAGACTCATCGGGCAGGGTCTGTATAATGGCCCGCTCAACGGGTTCGGCCAAGCCATCTCTATGCTGCGTCTCCTCTTCAAACGCTTTCTCAATGTCGTTAAATGGTTTGCCATCGCCAGTGTGCTGTTGGTACTGCTGTTTCGCGTCGTCCCGCCGCCCTTCACCGCGCTGATGGTGGAGCGCAAGGTCGAATCCTGGTTCGACGGCGAACCCATTGACCTGCAGCGCAGCTGGGTGCCGTGGGACGAGATCTCCGATGACCTCAAAGTGGCGGTGATGGCCGGTGAAGACCAGCGTTTCCCGCAGCACTGGGGCTTTGATTTCGGCGCGATCCAGGCGGCTATCCAGCACAACGAGCGCGGTGGTTCGATACGCGGCGCCAGCACGTTGAGCCAGCAGGTGTCGAAAAACCTGTTCCTGTGGGCCGGCCGCAGTTATTTGCGCAAAGGCCTGGAGGCTTGGTTTACCGGGCTGATCGAGGTGTTGTGGCCCAAGCAGCGGATTCTTGAGGTGTACCTCAACAGCGTGGAGTGGGATGAAGGCGTCTTCGGCGCGGAAGCAGCGGCGCGGCATCACTTTGGGGTGAGTGCCAAAGGGTTATCGCGGCAGCAGGCAAGCTATTTGGCCGCGGTGTTGCCGAACCCTCGGGTGTGGAGTGCCAGTCATCCGACGGCGTATGTGGCAAGGCGCGCGGCGTGGATTCGGCAGCAGATGAGCCAGCTGGGTGGTGATGGATATCTGGTTGAGTTGAATAACGCCCGCAAAGCCCCTTGGTCCGACTGAACCAACACAAAAACAAATGTGGGAGGGGGCTTGCCCCCGATAGCGGTGGATCAGTCAGCTTATTTGTAGCTGACCCACTGCAATCGGGGGCAAGCCCCCTCCCACATTTTTATTGACCGCGTCGCGTGTTAGGCGGCGATCGACAACTTCAGCTTATTCATCGCGCTTTTCTCAAGCTGACGAATCCGCTCGGCCGACACGTTGTACTTCTGTGCCAGGTCGTGCAGCGTGGCTTTTTCTTCCGCCAGCCAGCGCTGGTAGAGGATGTCACGGCTGCGGTCGTCCAGCACTTCCAGCGCTTCGTGCAGGTTATGGTTGGAGTTGTCACTCCAGTCCGCATCCTCCAGTTGACGCGCCGGGTCGTACCGGTGGTCTTCCAGGTAGTTGGCAGGCGATTGGAAGGCGCTGTCGTCGTCCGCTTCGGCGGCCGGGTCGAAGGCCATGTCATGGCCGGTCAGGCGGCTTTCCATCTCGCGCACTTCACGCGGCTCCACGCCCAGGCTTTCGGCCACGCGATGGACTTCTTCGTTGTTCAGCCACGCCAGGCGTTTTTTCTGGCTGCGCAGGTTGAAGAACAACTTGCGCTGGGCCTTGGTGGTCGCGACTTTCACAATGCGCCAGTTGCGCAGGATGAACTCGTGGATTTCCGCCTTGATCCAGTGCACGGCAAACGACACCAGGCGCACACCCATCTCAGGGTTGAAGCGCTTTACCGCCTTCATCAGGCCAACGTTGCCTTCCTGGATCAGGTCAGCCTGGGCCAAGCCGTAGCCGCTATAGCTACGGGCGATATGTACGACAAAACGCAGGTGGGCGAGCACCATCTGCCGAGCCGCCCCCAAATCCTGCTCATAGTAGAGACTCTCGGCCAGTTCACGCTCCTGCTCGGGCGTCAGCAATGGAATGCTGTTGACCGTGTGCACATAGGCTTCCAGGTTCGCACCCGGGACCAAGGCATAAGCAGGTTGCAAAGAAGTGGTCATACGAAAAAACCTCCGACTCACATAACTCGTGCAGTTCAGCACTGCGAAAATTGACCGGGAACCGTAGGACAAGTTCCCTAAACCACTGATACGGTCAATACAAACGAAACCACATTAATCTGACATTAACTACTTCGGTGCCAGCTCACGTAAATGCCGAGCGACCGCAATCCAAGCACCGATATACCCCAACAATACCGCGCCAAGCAAGAGACTAAGACCATCGGCTACCGGCACACCGGCCAGCGCGAAATCGCTGCCGTAGAGTCCGGCCAGCCCGACCACCGCGTCGTTCAGCCAGTCCAGGCCAAATGCCAGCACCCCCCAGGACAAAATCCCCGCACCGAAGCCATAAAGCGCGCCCATGTACAGAAATGGACGACGCACATAGCTGTCCGTGCCGCCGACCAGTTTAATCACTTCTATCTCTGTGCGACGGTTTTCAATATGAAGACGAATGGTATTACCTATCACCAAAAGTAATGCAGACACCAACAGCACCGTCAGGCCGAACACAAACCGGTCGCCGAGCTTGAGGATCGCCGCCAGGCGCTCTACCCAGACTAGATCAAGTTGTGCCTGCTGCACCTTCGGCATCTCTGCGAGCTTTTGTCGCAGGGCCTCCAGCGCCGGCTTGTCGACTTCATTCGGCGTCACCAGCACCACGCCCGGCAGCGGGTTCTGCGGCAACTCCTTGAGCGCCTCGCCCAGGCCGGATTGTTGCTGGAACTCTTCCAGCGCCTGATCGCGGCTGATGTACTCGGCATCCGCCACGCCGGGCAGGTTCTTGATGTCATCGCGCAAGGACTCGCCGTCTTTAGCGCTGGCGTCGATGTTCAAGTACAGCGAAATCTGCGCCGCGCGCTGCCAGGAGCCGCCCAGGCGCTCCACATTATTAAGCAGCAGCGACAGGCCCATCGGCAGGCTCAGGGCCACCGCCATCACCAGGCAGGTGAAAAAGCTGCCGATCGGCTGTTTGCCCAGGCGGCGCAGGCTGTCGAGCAGGCTGGCGCGATGGCTTTCGATCCAGGCGCGCAGCAAGGTGCCGAAGTCCGGACCGTCGTCATCGTGATCGTGTTTTTTCTTCTGCGGTTGCGGGTCGGCCGGTTTCGGCGCCACGCGCTCGGAGACTTTAGGGCTGCGTGTTGCACTCATACGCCGGCCTCCCCGTCGCCGATCAGGCGGCCGCGTTGCAGGGTCAGCATGCGATGGCGCATGCGTGCGATCAGCGCCAGGTCGTGACTGGCGATCAGCACGCTGGTGCCCAAGCGATTGATGTCTTCGAACACCCCCATGATCTCGGCCGCCAGGCGCGGGTCGAGGTTACCGGTGGGTTCGTCCGCCAGCAGCAGGGCCGGGCGGTGGACGATGGCGCGGGCGATGCCGACGCGCTGTTGCTGACCGGTGGAGAGGTCGCCAGGGTAGAGATCGGTCTTGTCCGACAGCGCCACGCGCTCCAGGGCCGAATCCACGCGCTTGACGATCTCAGCCTTGGACAGCCCGAGGATCTGCAACGGCAGCGCCACGTTGTTGAACACGGTGCGATCGAACAGCAACTGGTGATTCTGGAACACCACGCCGATCTGGCGGCGCAGGAACGGGATTTGCGCATTGCTGATGGTTGCCAGGTCCTGGCCGGCCAGCAGCAGTTTGCCGGTGGTCGGGCGCTCCATGGCCAACAGCAGGCGCAGCAACGTACTTTTACCGGCGCCGGAGTGGCCGGTGACAAACAGAAATTCACCGCGACGCACTCGAAAGCTCAGCTCATGCAAGCCGACATGCCCGTTGGCATAGCGTTTACCGACCTGTTCGAATCGAATCATGAACGCTCCCGCTCGGCAAAGAGTGCCTGTACAAAGGGTTCGGCTTCAAAGGTGCGCAGGTCATCAATGCCTTCACCGACACCGATATAACGAATCGGCAACCCGAACTGTTTGGCCAGGGCGAAGATCACGCCGCCCTTGGCCGTGCCGTCGAGCTTAGTCAATGCCAGGCCGGTCAGTTGGACCGTCTGGTTGAATTGTTTGGCCTGGCTGATGGCGTTCTGGCCGGTACCGGCATCCAGCACCAACAGAACCTCGTGCGGCGCGTCTGCGTCGAGCTTGCCGATCACGCGACGGACTTTTTTCAGCTCTTCCATCAAATTGTCTTTGGTGTGCAGGCGACCGGCGGTATCGGCGATCAGCACATCGATGTTCCGTGCTTTGGCGGCCTGCACCGCATCGAAGATCACCGAGGCGGAATCGGCGCCGGTGTGCTGGGCGATGACCGGGATCTTGTTGCGCTCGCCCCAGACCTGCAGCTGTTCAACCGCTGCGGCACGGAACGTATCGCCCGCCGCCAGCATCACCTTCTTGCCTTCGGACTGCAGCTTTTTGGCCAGCTTGCCGATGGTGGTGGTCTTGCCGGCGCCGTTAACGCCCACCACCAGGATCACAAACGGCTTTTTCGGGGTGATCACCAGCGGCGCTTCCACCGGCTTGAGCATGGCGGCCAGCTCGGCCTGCAGGGATTTGTACAGCGCGTCGGCGTCGGTCAGTTGCTTGCGCGCGACCTTCTGGGTGAGGCTCTGGATGATCACGGCGGTGGCTTCGACACCCACATCGGCGGTGAGCAGGCGGGTTTCGATGTCTTCCAGCAATTCGTCATCGATGACCTTTTTACCCAGGAACAGGCTGGCCATGCCTTCGCCGATACTGGCGCTGGTCTTGCTCAGGCCTTGCTTGAGGCGGGAGAAAAAGCCGGCTTTGCTGGTTTCAACAGGGGCAACGGGTTGCTCGATGACCGCAGGAGCGGCAACCAATGGCTCGACCGCCACGGGTGCTGGTGCTGGTGCTGGTGCTGGTGCTGGTGCTTCAACGATAACCGGCTGCGGCTCAACGATCACCGGAATCGGTGGAACCACATGCTCGGCCTGCACATCTTCAACCAGTGCCACGGGCTCTTCAGCCACCGGCAGTTCCAGCCATGGCTTGTGCTCGGGTTCCGGCTCAGGTTCCGGCTCCGCCTCGGCGACCGGCTGCAATACCGGCTCAGCCATCGGCAATACCACCGGCGCAGGGGTTTCGGCGACCGGTTCGGCTTCTACTATAGGCTCGGGGATCGGTTCGGCTTGAACCTGCGGTTGTTCGTCAACGGTTTCCTGCGGCTTTTTGCGCAGCCATCCGAACAGGCCTTTTTTCTCGCCAGCCGGGGCTGGGGTCTTCTTGTCGTCGTTGGAACCAAACATGGAGACGGCTATCTCAAGGTAGCGATGCGCCAGGGCGCCTCGGTAAATAAATTCGATGCAGAACAGACTGCTTTAACGCCCGCTTGTTCATGCGCAACATTTTGTAAGGCGTAAATAAAGGCCTCAACAAATCGACTCAATATAGGACTGAAGCGACAAAATCGGCGAAAAGTGGAAGATCATCGGGGAAACCCTCCATCTATCCCAACATTCCTACGACCGGATTCGGGACAAGATGACTACCGCAGTGGCCGTCCCTAAATCGGATCAGTATCCTAGCACCTCCTCGCCCGCCGACGCTAAGACCAAGCGGGCAGCCCAACAGGTTTAAAAACGAATGAATGCTCTAGCCCGCCGCGCCGCAGGCCTGCTGTTCAGCACAGTTTGTCTGCCTCTTTCAGCCTTGGCTGCCGACCCACAACCCACCCACGAATTCACCCTGGACAACGGCCTCAAGGTCGTCGTGCGCGAAGATCATCGCGCCCCGGTGGTGGTTTCCCAGGTCTGGTACAAGGTCGGTTCGAGCTATGAAACCCCGGGCCAGACCGGTTTGTCCCACGCCCTGGAACACATGATGTTCAAGGGCAGCGCCAAGGTCGGCCCCGGCGAAGCCTCGCTGATCCTGCGCGACCTGGGCGCCGAAGAGAACGCCTTCACCAGCGATGACTACACCGCTTACTACCAGGTGCTGGCCCGCGACCGCCTGGGCGTTGCCTTCGAGCTGGAAGCCGACCGCATGGCCAGCCTGCGCCTGCCGGCCGACGAGTTCAGCCGCGAGATCGAGGTCATCAAAGAAGAGCGTCGCCTGCGCACCGACGACAACCCGATGTCCAAGGCCTACGAGCGTTTCAAGGCCATGGCATTCCCCGCCAGCGGCTACCACACGCCGACCATCGGCTGGATGGCTGACCTGGACCGCATGAAAGTCGAAGAGCTGCGCCACTGGTATCAATCCTGGTACGTACCGAACAATGCCACCCTGGTCGTGGTCGGCGACGTCACCCCGGACGAGGTGAAGAACCTCGCCCAGCGCTACTTCGGCCCGATTCCCAAGCGCGACGTACCACCGGCCAAGATCCCGATGGAACTGGCCGAACCCGGCGAGCGCCAGCTGACCCTGCATGTGCAGACCCAACTGCCGAGTGTGATGCTGGGCTTCAACGTACCCGGCCTGGCCACCGCCGACGACAAACGCTCGGTACAGGCTCTGCGCCTGATCTCCGCCTTGCTGGACGGCGGCTACAGCGCACGTATCTCCGAGCAGCTGGAGCGCGGTGAAGAGCTGGTCTCTGCTGCATCCACCAACTACGACGCCTATACCCGCGGTGACACCCTGTTCATGTTGAGCGCCACACCCAACCAGCAGAAAAAGAAAACCGTCGCCCAAGCGGAAGCCGGCCTGTGGCGCCTGCTGGACGAGCTGAAGGCCAAGCCGCCGACCGCCGAAGAACTGGAACGCATCCGCGCCCAGGTCATTGCCGGCCTGGTCTACCAGCGTGACTCCATCACCAGCCAGGCCACGGCCATTGGCTCCCTGGAGACCGTCGGCCTGTCGTGGAAATTGATGGACACCGAACTTGCCGACCTGCAAAGCGTGACGCCGGAAGACATCCAGAAAGCCGCACGCACCTATTTCACCCGCGAACGTCTCAGCGTCGCCCATGTCCTGCCTCAGGAGACCGCTCATGAGTGATCGCAAAAGCAGCCGCCTGATCCTGCCTGGCCTGATCGTCGTTACCCTGATCGCCGCCGGTGCCGTGTACTTCCTGCGCCCGAACGAATCCGTCGCCAGCCAGGCCTTGGAAAAAGCCCAATCGAGCAACCAGCTGCAATCCCTGGCGGAACTGGACGGCAAAGCGCCGACCAACCGCAAGCTCGATGTGCAAACCTGGACCACCGCCGAAGGCGCCAAGGTGTTGTTCGTCGAAGCCCATGAACTGCCGATGTTCGACGTGCGCATCCTGTTCGCCGCCGGCAGCAGCCAGGACGGCAACGTACCGGGCCTGGCGCTGATGACCAACGCCATGCTCAACGAAGGCGTGCCGGGCAAGGATGTGAGCCAGATCGCCCGCGACTTCGAAGGCCTGGGCGCGGACTTTGGCAATGGCGCGTACCGCGACATGGCGCTGGTGTCCCTGCGCAGCCTCAGCGACAGCGACAAACGCGACGCGGCGCTCGCGCTGTTTGACGACGTGATCGGCAAACCGACCTTCCCGGCCGACTCCCTTGCGCGGATCAAAAACCAGATCCTGGCCGGCTTTGAATACCAGAAGCAAAACCCCGCCAAGTTGGCCAGCCTTGAACTGTTCAAGCGCCTGTACGGCGATCACCCTTATGCACACCCCACCGAAGGCACGCCAGAGAGCGTCCCGAAGATTACCCTGGCACAGTTGCAGGCCTTCCACGCCAAGGCATACGCAGCGGGCAACGCGGTGATTGCGGTGGTCGGCGACCTGACCCGCGCCGAAGCCGAAGCCATGACGGCCAAGGTTTCCGCATCGCTGCCCAAGGGCCCGGCCCTGGCAAAAATCGCCCAACCGACCGAACCCAAACCGGGTTTGAGCCGTATCGAGTTCCCGTCCAAGCAAACGCACCTGCTGTTCGCGCAACTGGGCATCGACCGCGCCGACCCGGACTACGCCGCCTTGTCACTGGGTAACCAGATCCTCGGCGGTGGTGGTTTCGGCACCCGTTTGATGAGCGAAGTGCGCGAGAAACGTGGCCTGACCTACGGCGTGTACTCCGGCTTCTCGCCGATGCAGGTACGCGGACCTTTCATGATCAATCTGCAAACCCGCGCAGAAATGAGCGGCGGCACCTTGCGCCTGGTCGAGGACGTGGTGGCCGACTACCTCAAGACCGGCCCGACGCAAAAGGAGCTGGATGACGCCAAGCGCGAGCTGGCCGGTAGCTTCCCACTGTCGACCGCGAGCAACGCCGATATCGTCGGGCAGTTGGGCGCCATGGGTTTCTATAACCTGCCGCTGAGCTATCTGGAAGATTTCATGAAACAATCCCAGGCCCTGACCGTAGATCAGGTCAAGGCTGCAATGAACAAACACTTGAGTGCCGACAAAATGGTCATCGTGACCGCCGGCCCGACCATTGCGCAAAAGCCACTACCGCCCCCCACTGATAAACCCGCCGAGCAGCCGCTCGGGGTTCCGGAGCATTAATGGCCAGTTCATCTCGCCCGAAAAAACCTGTCCACAACGTGCATAACGGTGTGGGCCAACTGCGCATCATTGGCGGTGAATGGGGCAGCCGCAAGCTGAGCTTCCCTGACGTCGTAGGCCTGCGCCCGACGCCGGACCGCGTGCGTGAAACCCTGTTCAACTGGCTTGCGCCGTACATCGCCGGCGCCAAGGTGCTGGACCCGTTCGCCGGCAGCGGCGCGCTGTTCCTGGAGGCGTTGTCCCGCGGTGCCGCACTGGCTCAGGCGCTGGATGCGAGCAATGTCGCAGTCTCCAGCCTCAAGGAACACCTGGGCACCCTGCGCTGCACCAACGGTCAGGTGCAAACCGCCGACGCGCTGCGTTACCTCGAAACCCAGGCCGCCAGCGAGTACGACGTGGTGTTCCTCGACCCGCCGTTCAACCAGAACCTGCTGCCGACCGTGTGCGCACTGCTGGAAGAACGTCAATGGCTGGCACCGGACGCGTGGATCTACACTGAAAGCGAGACCGCGCCTTCTACCCTGGGCTTACCGGGCGCATGGCGCCTGCACCGAGAGCAGAAGTCCGGGCGGGTGTATTACGCGTTGTGGCACCGCTTGGTCGAGAGCGCTGCGTGATCTTTCAGGCTGAACTCAATGGTGGCGAGGGAGCTTGCTCCCGCTGGGCTGCGTAGCGGCCCCAAAATCTGCAATCGTGTTCTGACTGAATAAATGCGGCGTTCTTGATGGGGCTGCTACGCAGCCCAACGGGAGCAAGCTCCCTCGTCACAGTGAGTTCGTTGCCCACCGAGAGTGTCATGACCCCTTCCGCCCACCTGTTCACCCCCGCCTTCGGCCTCGGCAACCCCCACCTGCAAACGCTGTGGGGCCCGCTGTGGCGACCCACCACCCACATCGAACGCCAACGCGAACGTCTGTGGCTGGAAGACGGCGACTTCCTCGACCTTGACTGGCATGGCCCCCACGACGCGCAAGCGCCGTTGGTGCTGGTGTTGCACGGGCTGACGGGCTCCTCCAACTCGCCCTACGTGGCCGGCCTGCAAAAAGTCCTTGCCGCGCAAGGCTGGGCCAGCGCGGCGCTGAACTGGCGCGGGTGCTCAGGCGAACCGAATCTGTTGGCGCGCAGCTATCACTCGGGCGCGAGCGAAGACCTGGCAGCGACGATTGCCCATCTGCGGGCCAAGCGGCCGTTGGCACCGTTGTACGCCGTGGGTTATTCACTGGGTGGCAATGTGCTGCTCAAGCATTTGGGCGAAACCGGCGAGGCGTCAGGGCTGCAAGGTGCGGCGGCGGTGTCGGTGCCGTTTCGCCTGGACCAGTGTGCGGACCGTATCGGCCTGGGCTTTTCGCGGGTTTACCAGAAGCATTTCATGCGTGAAATGCTGGCGTATATCCGCGTCAAACAAAGCCGCTTTCTACAGGATGGGCGGGCGGATGGGCTGAAAACCCTGGAAGCCCTGGGCTCATTGGAGAAGATGCGCACGTTCTGGGATTTCGATGGCCGGGTTACCGCGCCACTGCACGGCTTCTTGAGTGCAGAGGACTATTACCGCCGCGCATCGAGCCGCTATTACCTGGGCGATATCCGCACACCCACCCTGATCATCCAGGCAGCGGATGACCCGTTTGTGTTCACCCACAGCCTGCCCGAGGCACATGAACTGTCGGCGTGCACGGAGTTTGAACTGCTGGCCAAAGGGGGGCATGTCGGCTTTGTCGATGGAACCCTGAAGCGCCCCGGTTATTACCTGGAGCGCCGCATTCCTGACTGGCTGCTCAGTCGCCGGTAGCGATTGCCCGCGCCGGATCGTTAATCCACTCACTCCACGACCCCGCATACAACTTGCCCAACGGATATCCCGCCAGGCTCAAGGCGAACAGGTTGTGGCACGCCGTCACCCCCGAACCGCAATACGCCACCAGCTCATCTGGCGAGCGCCCCTGCAATTGGGTGGCGAAGCGCTGCTTGAGCTGCTCAGCCGGCAGGAAGCGGCCGTCGCTGCCGAGGTTTTCGTTGAACGCCGCGCACTGCGCGCCAGGGATGTGCCCGGCAATCGGGTCGATGGGCTCCACTTCACCGCGAAAGCGCGGTTGGGCGCGGGCATCGATCAGGGTCAGGCCGGGTTGGCCCAGGCGTTCTAGCAGGTGTTCGGCGTCCAGCACCATTCGATTATCCGGCGTACCGACGAAAGCGCCCGGCTCAACCACCGGTGCGTCCAGGCTCAACGGGAACCCCGCCGCATGCCAGGCCTTGAGGCCGCCATCCAGAATAAACACGCCATCACGCTTGCCCAGCCAGGCCAGCAACCACCAGGCCCGCGCGGCATAGGCGCCAGGGCCGTCGTCGTAGAGCACCACGTCGGTGTCGGCATTGACGCCCCAGGCCCGCAATTGCTCGGCGAAGGCATTCGCTGCCGGCAATGGATGACGGCCGGTCACGCCCTTGGTCACCGGTCCGCTGAGGTGGCGCTCCAGATCGGCATACTGCGCGCCTTCGATATGCCCTTCGGCATAGCTGCAGCGCCCGTAATCCGGGTCTTCCAAGGCAAAGCGGCAATCGAGGATCACCACACCGCCGGCCTTCTGGCGTTCGGCCAATTGCTGGGGGCTGATCAGTTGGGCAAGCGGCATGACGGACTCCTATGAACAGATTCGGGAAAGGTCCTACTTCACTTCTTCCAATGCCTGATTCAACGGCACATAAAATTCTTTGAACAATGCATCCACTGCCTCTTTGGCCTGGGGCGTGACAAACCCAGCCTCCAGCACCAGCACCTGATACACCCCACGCTTGATCGCCTCGGCGCTCAAGTGGGCGGAGTTTTCGTTGGTGGTGCACAAAAAACGCACCCAAGAGGTGAGGATGATCCAGGCATTGAGGGTCAGGGCTTCGGTTTGCACCGGGTCCATATTGAGAATACCGGCGTCGACGAACCCCTGGTAAATGGCGCCGCCCTGGACCAGGCAGCGTTGGGAAAAGCGCCGATAACCAGTGGCCAGTTCCGGGTCGCTTTCCAGCAGGTGTTCGAGGTCGCGGTGCAGGAAGCGGTAGCGCCACATGCCGGCCAATACGGCTTGCAGGTAGAAACGTTTGTCTTCGACAGTGACGGCGCGGCCTTGGGGCGGGCGCAGGAAACTGTCCACCAGGGCTTCGTATTCGCGAAACAGCAAGGCGATGATCGCCTGCTTGTTGGGGAAGTGGTAGTACAGGTTGCCCGGCGAAATTTCCATATGGGCGGCAATATGGTTGGTGCTCACACTGCGCTCACCCTGCTGGTTAAAAAGCTCCAGGCTGGTTTGCACAATGCGCTCGCTGGTCTTTACTCGTGGTGCCATAGGGGATCAGCTTCTGTACACGTGATGGGGCATCTTACGGCCTATTCTCGTAGGGATAAATCCGCATGTAGGCGTAATGACATTTGACAATTTAGAGTAATGACTCTAAAAATCCAGGCAGACCTATAACAATCGGGAACGCCGCCATGTCCGCCAACGTTGCCTACCTGCAAGATACCCAGGCGCTGGATCAACTCCAGCACCTGTTCGACACCCAGCGCCGTGCCTACGCAGCCAACCCGATGCCGCCAGCGGCCCAGCGCCAGCAATGGCTCAAGGCCCTGCGCGATCTGCTAAGCAACGAGCGCCAGGCGCTGATTAACGCGATCAGCCAGGACTTCAGCCACCGCAGCGCCGACGAAACCCTGTTCGCTGAACTGATGCCCAGCCTGCATGGCATTCACTACGCCAGCAAACACCTCAAGGGCTGGATGAAACCTTCCCGCCGCGCTGTAGGCATTGCCTTCCAACCCGCGTCAGCCAAAGTCATCTACCAACCGCTGGGCGTGGTCGGGGTGATCGTGCCCTGGAACTACCCGCTGTACCTGGCCATCGGCCCCTTGGTTGGCGCGTTGGCGGCGGGTAACCGGGTGATGCTCAAGCTCAGCGAATCCACTCCCGCCACCGGCGAACTGCTCAAGGCGCTGCTGGCAAGAATCTTCCCCGAGGACCTGGTGTGCGTGGTGTTGGGTGAAGCGGAAGTCGGCATGGCCTTCTCCAAACTGCCCTTCGATCACCTGCTGTTCACCGGCGCCACCAGCATCGGCAAGCATGTGATGCGTGCAGCGGCCGAACACCTCACGCCGGTCACTCTGGAATTGGGTGGCAAGTCGCCCGCCATCGTGTCGGCCGACGTACCACTCAAGGACGCCGCCGAACGTATTGCCTTCGGTAAAGCGTTGAACGCCGGCCAGACCTGTGTCGCGCCAGACTACGTGCTGGTACCGGAAGACCGGGTCGACGCGTTCGTCGCGGCCTACACCCAGGCCGTTCGCGGATTTTATCCGACCCTGGTCGACAACCCGGACTACACGGCCATCATCAATGAGCGGCAACTGGCCCGGCTGAATGCTTACGTCAAGGACGCCACCGACAAAGGCGCCACCTTGATCCCGCTGTACGACCAGGGCCAGGCACGGCGCATGGCCCACAGCCTGTTGCTGAATGTCAGCGATGACATGACGGTGATGCAGGACGAAATCTTCGGCCCGGTGCTGCCGATCGTGCCGTATCGCGGCCTTGACCAGGCCTTTGCCTACATCAACCAGCGCCCTCGCCCACTGGCCCTGTACTACTTCGGCTACAACAAGGCCGAGCAGAACCGCGTACTCCACGAAACCCATTCCGGCGGCGTGTGCCTGAACGACACCCTGCTGCACGTGGCCCAGGACGATATGCCGTTTGGCGGAATCGGCCCGTCGGGCATGGGCCACTACCACGGTCATGAAGGTTTTCTCACCTTCAGCAAGGCCAAGGGCGTGCTGGTGAAACAGCGCCTGAACGCGGCGAAGTTGATCTACCCGCCCTACGGCAAGTCCATTCAGAAATTGATCCAGAAGCTGTTCGTTCGCTGAAACCGCCACCCACGGGACAACAATAACAATGAACCCTAGCCTGACTGATTCACCTGCGCTGTCGCGGCGCGGCGTCTTGAAAATCGGCCTGTGCGCCAGCGCGTTCCTGGCCACCGCCGGGTTGGGCGCCAGCCTCAGCGGTTGCTCCAGCAGCACCCCGGCCAGCGGCTTTGCCCTGTTGCGCAGCAGTGACTTGCCGTTCTTGCGCGCGATCGTCCCGGTACTGCTCGAGGGCGTAGCCAGCGCTCAGGAAGTCGCCAGCGGGGTGGAAGACACGCTTAAAAAGCTCGACTTCAGCCTGCAGCGCCTGTCGCCGGAAATGTTCAAGCTCACCCAGCAATTGTTCGACGTATTGAGCATGGGCATCACCCGCGGGCCGTTGACCGGGATCTGGGGCAGTTGGGAAAACGCCAGCGGCGAGCAGATCCGCAACTTCCTGCACCGCTGGGAGAACAGCTACCTGAACCTGCTGCGCATGGGCCAGGGCTCGCTGCTCAAACTGGTGATCATGGCCTGGTACTTCCAGCCGGCGTCCTGGGCCCACTGCGGCTACCCTGGCCCGCCGAAGATCTAGCCTTGATAACCGCCCCCCTGTGGGAGGGGATGTGCAGTGTTTTCCCGAACTCAACTTCGTACAAAAATAAGAGTGCATTCCTATGCCCGTACCTGATCTGTTCCGCGACGGCATGGCCCGTGGCTGGAAAACCCACAATGGCGCCGCCCTCGACAACGACCTGACCCTGGAAGCCGACGTGGTGATCATCGGCAGCGGTGCGGGGGGCGGCACCACCGCTGAAACCCTCAGCGCAGCGGGCTACAAAGTGCTGCTGATCGAAGAAGGCCCGCTCAAGACCAGCAGCGATTTCAAGCTGCTCGAAGACGAGGCCTACACCAGCCTCTACCAGGAAGGCATCGGCCGCATGAGCAAGGACGGCGCGATCACCATCCTGCAGGGCCGGGCCGTGGGCGGCACCACGCTGATCAATTGGACGTCGAGCTTTCGTACCCCGGACGCCACCCTCGCCCACTGGGCCAGCGAATACGCTGTGAAAGGCCACAGCAGTGCCGAAATGGCACCCTGGTTTGAAAAAATGGAACAACGCCTGGGCATCGCGCCCTGGGCTCTGCCGCCCAACCCCAACAACGATGTGATCCGCAAAGGCTGCGAAAAGCTCGGGTACAGCTGGCATGTGATCCCACGCAACGTGCGCGGCTGCTTCAACCTGGGGTATTGCGGTATGGGCTGCCCGGTCAACGCCAAGCAGTCGATGCTGGTGACCACGATTCCGTCGACCCTGGAGAAGGGTGGAGAACTGCTCTACCTGGCCCGTGCCGAACGCCTCATCTACAGCGGCGACACCATCAGCAGCCTGGAATGCGTGGCCATGGACGCCCTGTGCGTGGCGCCGACCGGACGCAGGATCACGGTGAAAGCCAAGCATTACGTGCTCTCGGGCGGCGGCATCAACAGCCCAGCACTGCTGATGCGCTCGGACGCGCCCGACCCGCACTCACGGCTGGGCAAACGCACCTTCCTGCACTTGGTGAATTTCTCCGCCGGGCTGTTCGATGAGGTGATCAACCCGTTCTACGGCGCGCCGCAGTCGATCTATTCAGACCATTTCCAGTGGCAGGACGGCACCACCGGCAAAATGTCCTACAAGCTGGAAGCACCGCCTTTACATCCAGCGTTGGCTAGCACCTTGCTCGGCGGCTACGGCACCCAGAACGCCCTGGACATGAGCCAATTGCCTAACACTCACGCGATGCTGGCGCTGCTGCGCGACGGCTTCCACCCTGACAGCCCGGGCGGCAGCGTGGAGCTGCGCGGCGATGGCACGCCGGTGCTTGACTATCAGGTGTCGGACTACGCCTGGGATGGCTTGCGCCGTGCCTTCCACAGCATGGCCGAGATCCAGTTCGCCGCAGGCGCCACGTCGGTCAAGCCGCTGCATCACGATGCGCGCTACGTGAAAACCTTGGGAGAAGCGCGCGCGATGATTGAAGGCCTCAACCTGGAATTGCACCGCACCTGCCTGGGCAGCGCCCATGTAATGGGCGGATGTGCCATGGGTGAGGACCCCAAAAATGCGGTGGCCGACAGCCTCGGGCGCCATCACCAGTTGCGCAACCTGTCGATCCACGATGGGTCGCTATTCCCCACCAGCATTGGGGCCAATCCACAATTATCGGTGTACGGCTTGACCGCGCAACTGGCGACGGCATTGGCCGAACGTCTGAAAACGGCATGAAAAAACCGTCGATTAACGGCATGTATCTCCATAAGTCGACTTGGCCGACCGGGATGGCTGCGATACCATCCGATTCCCCAACGGACTCCGCCAGGACGACGCGATGAACCGAGTGTTGTACCCAGGTACCTTCGACCCGATTACCAAAGGCCATGGCGATCTGGTCGAACGTGCCTCACGCTTGTTCGACCATGTGATCATCGCGGTCGCGGCCAGCCCCAAGAAAAACCCGCTGTTTCCCCTGGAGCAGCGCGTGGAGCTGGCGCGTGAGGTCACCAAACACCTGCCCAACGTGGAAGTGGTGGGTTTTTCCACGCTGCTGGCGCATTTCGCCAAAGAGCAGAACGCTAACGTGTTCCTGCGCGGCCTGCGCGCGGTGTCGGACTTCGAATACGAATTCCAGCTGGCCAACATGAACCGCCAACTGGCGCCGGACGTTGAAAGCCTGTTCCTCACCCCGTCGGAGCGTTACTCGTTCATTTCCTCGACGTTAGTCCGTGAAATCGCCGCTTTGGGCGGAGATATCACCAAGTTCGTGCATCCGGCCGTGGCCGATGCGCTGACGCTGCGCTTCAAAAAATAATTCTGATGAGCGGTCCAGTTGTAGTCATCGGGCTTGCTGTGGTGAGCGGGCTTGCCCCGCGCTGGGCTGCGCAGCAGCCCCTCTGAACACACCTTGCACTGTCGGTTACACCTTGCCGTCAGGGTTTAGGGCCGCTTCGCGCCCCAGCGCGGGGCAAGCCCGCTCACTACAGACAAGCACCTACCTCAGGCTCGCACTGCGGGCGCCAATGCGGCACAATTGCGCGCATTAGTTTTCAGATGCCTTGGCTGACAGCCCTGGCAGGAGTTTCCATGTCCTTGATCATCACCGACGATTGCATCAACTGCGACGTCTGCGAACCCGAGTGCCCGAACGCCGCGATTTCCCAAGGCGAAGAGATCTACGTGATCGACCCCAACCTGTGCACCCAGTGTGTCGGTCACTATGACGAGCCGCAGTGCCAGCAGGTTTGCCCGGTGGATTGCATTCCGCTGGATGAAGCTCATCCGGAGACGGAAGAGCAACTGATGGAGAAGTACCGGAAGATTACCGGTAAGGCCTGACGCTGTTTAGCGCCTGTCATGGCCTCGTCGGGGGCAAATGTTCGCAATTCAAATGTGGGAGGGGGCTTGCCCCCGATGGCAATATCAGCCATCACATAGAATCAGCGCTGGCACCTAGGGCAAAACACACTCGCCCGCTGCCCCAGCACCACGTTGCGCAACTCGGTCCCGCAGACCTTGCACGCCTCCCCTCCCCGGCCGTAGACGAACAGTTCCTGCTGGAAATACCCCGGTTGCCCGTCGCCGCCGATAAAGTCTCGCAACGTGGTGCCACCGCGTTCGATGGCAGCCGCCAGCACACGCTTGATCTCGATCGCCAGCTTCAAATAGCGCCCACGTGAAATACCGCCTGCGGCCCGACGTGGGTCAATCCCCGCCGCGAACAGCGCTTCAGTCGCATAGATATTACCCACGCCCACCACCACCGCGTTGTCCATGATGAACGGCTTCACCGCCATCGACTTGCCACGCGACAGCTGGAACAAACGATCACCGTCAAACAGCTCGGTCAGCGGCTCCGGCCCCAGGCGAAGCAGCAGTTCGTGATTGTGCGGGTCCTGGCTCCAGAGCATCGCGCCAAAGCGACGCGGGTCGGTGTAGCGCAGGGCCATGCCCGATTCCAGTTCGATATCCACATGTTCATGCTTGGCCGCCGGCAGGCCGACCTCCACCAGGCGCAGGTTGCCCGACATGCCCAAGTGGCTGATCAAGGTGCCCACTTCGGCATTGATTAGCAGGTACTTGGCGCGCCGCTCCACCAACACGATGCGCTGGCCGGACAGGCGCACATCGAGGTCTTCCGGGATCGGCCAACGCAAGCGCCGCTCACGCACCACCACGCGGCTGACCCGCTGGCCTTCCAAGTGCGGGGCAATCCCGCGCCGGGTGGTTTCGACTTCTGGTAACTCGGGCATGTGTACCTCTTGCAAGAAGGATCAGTGGGCGCCGAGCTCGCGAATCGACAACTTCAAGCTCTCGAAGTCGTAGTCCGACAGGCCCACGTAGTCCAGCACCAGGTGGCTAATGGCATTCCACTCATGGTCCACCGCCTGGTTGCCCAGTACGCGGTAGGACGAGCAAATGTGCTCGGCCATTTTCAGGATCGCCAGCAGGTTTTTAAGCTGCGGATTGCGCGACGACTCGTCGCTGAAAATCGCCAGGGCATTGTGGTGGTTGGCGATCGCGTCGGTCACATGCTCCGGCAGGCGCCAGGACTTGGCGGTGTAGTAACCCACCACGGCATGGTTGGTATTGAACGCGTTGTTCTCGGTGTCGACCACGCGGCAGTCGGGGCCGGCATTCGCATACGCCTGTTCCAGCACCGACATATAGCTGGGAAAGCGCTTGAGCATCAGCGGTACGCCACAGTCGTGGAACAACCCCAGCGCGTAGGCCTCATCCACCGCCTGGGCGCCGGTGCGCTTGGCCAAGGTGAGGCAAGTCATGGCCACATCCTGGGCGGTGTCCCAGAAACGGTTGAGCGTGACGATGGTGTCGTCGCTCATCTCGCCTTTGATCGACAGGGCGTTGATCAGGTTGATGATCGACCGGCTGCCCAGCAAATTCACCGCTCGCTGGATCGAGGCAATCTTGTTGCTCAGTCCGTAGTACGACGAGTTGACGATCTTCAGCAGCGCGCCGGACAGGCCGGGGTCCTGGGAGATCAACCGCGCGATCACTTCCAGGTCCGGATCGGGCATGTATTGCTCCATTTGCAAATCCACCATGATTTGCGGCTGGGGCGGCACGCTGATGCCTTGCAGGGCCTGTTGGATCTGTTCGGCGGAAAGCTCTTGGGACATAAGTACACACTCTGGGCTAGGCAGGGATTCTAACCCCTAAGCAAAGCTGACTGACACCTCAAAACCCGAATTGAAACCGGATCAAATGTGGGAGCTGGCTTGCCTGCGATGCAGGCGCCTCGGTGTAACAGTCAAACCGAGGTGAGGCTATCGCAGGCAAGCCAGCGCCCACATGTCCGGCGGCGCCACCGAGCCCTATACAAAAAGGTATACTCCCGCTCTTTTTTCCGGAGCGACGTCATGTCCCTGCCAAGCCTGCGTCTCAAAGCCAACGCCGATCGTCGTTTGCGCAACGGCCACCTGTGGGTCTACAGCAACGAAATCGACGTGGCCGCCACCCCACTTCACGGCTTCCAGGCGGGCGACCAGGCCATCCTCGAAGCGGCCGGCGGCAAGACCCTGGGCATCGTGGCCATGAGCCCGAACAACCTGATCTGCGCCCGCCTGCTGTCGCGCGACATCAAGTTGCCGCTGGACAAGTCGCTGCTCGTGCACCGCCTCAACGTTGCGCTGTCCCTGCGTGACCGCCTGTTCGACAAGCCGTTCTACCGCCTGGTCTACGGTGACTCCGACCTGCTGCCAGGCCTGGTAGTCGACCGTTTCGGCGACATCCTCGTGGTACAGATCGCCTCGGCGACCATGGAAGCCCATAAAGAAGACGTGATCGCCGCCCTGACCCAAGTGCTCAAGCCGAGCGGCATCCTGTTCAAGAACGACTCCGCCGCGCGCGACGCCGAAGGCCTCAACCGCTACGTCGAAACCGTGTTCGGCCTGGTGCCGGAGTGGGTGGCGCTGGAAGAAAACGGCGTGAAATTCGAAGCCCCGGTGATCCAGGGCCAAAAAACCGGCTGGTTCTACGACCACCGCATGAACCGCGCCCGCCTGGCCCCCTATGCCAAAGGCAAACGCGTGCTGGACCTCTACAGCTACATCGGCGGCTGGGGCGTGCAAGCTGCGGCCTTTGGCGCCAGTGAAGTGTTCTGCGTCGACGCGTCGGCCTTCGCCCTCGACGGCGTGGAGCGCAATGCCGCACTGAACGGCGTTGCCGAGAAAATGACCTGCATCGAAGGCGACGTGTTTGAAGCCCTCAAGGAACTGAAAGCCAGCGAAGAGCGTTTCGACGTAATCGTCGCCGACCCGCCGGCCTTCATCAAACGCAAGAAAGACATGAAGAACGGCGAAGGCGCCTACCGCCGCCTGAACGAGCAAGCCATGCGCCTGCTCAGCAAGGACGGCATCCTGGTCAGCGCCTCGTGCTCCATGCACCTGCCGGAAGACGACCTGCAGAACATCCTGCTGACCAGCGCCCGCCACCTGGACCGCAATATCCAGATGCTGGAACGCGGCGGCCAGGGCCCGGACCATCCGGTGCACCCGGCGATTGTCGAGACGCGGTATATCAAGAGCATTACGTGCCGGTTGTTGCCTAATAGCTGATGCCGTTGGCCTGTAGGAGCCTCCGGGCTCCTACGAGCTTTCAGGAAGTTTCGCACCGCACCAGGTTTTGACTTTCCTCTGCTCAGGCTCGATCCTCGACCCCCTCACGGAATCGAGGCTCGCGCATGTCGGCAGCAATCACACACGCTGAAAAACCCTTCATTGTTTTCTGGCTGATGACCATGACCTTGCTGGGCGTCTTCCCGCTTGACGTCGTGCTGCCGTCCTTTCCCGCCCTGGCGGAACACTTCTCCACCTCGACCACCCAGATCGCCCGCTCAGTCAGCCTATTCGCTATTGGGTTTTCCTGCTCCATGCTGTTGATCGGCCCGCTGTCCGACAGGATCGGCCGCAAAAAACTGCTACTGGCCAGCATGGTCGTTGCAATCATTGGCGCGGCCGGGTGCTTGGCGGCCAGCAACACGCCCCAATTCCTGTTTTTCCGTGTCATCCAGGCCATGGGCTGCGGCGGCTTCATACTGTCCCAAGCGCTGGTACAGGACCTGTTCTTCGGCAGAGAACAAGAGCGGTTGCGGATCGCAATGGTCACGGCCGGAGGAATCTTCATTTCGATTTCCCCGCTGCTGGGCGCGTGGCTGCAACTGCACTGGGGATGGCAAGCAAGCTTCTATGTGTTTATAGCGCTTTGTGCCGCAACCTTGATCATGGCTCACCGGCTACTCCATGGCGGCTTGCCTCAAGCGTCAGCGAGCCAGCAGAGCATGTTCAAGGCCTACGCCAAGGTCTTCGCCAACCGCCACTTCGCCAGCTATGCCACGATCTCGGCGATTACTTTCGCCTGCCATTTCTCGTTCATCGTGGTTTCACCGCTGATTTTCATGGACCAGCTACAGCTGTCGCCCCACGAATACTCCTTGACCTTGCTTCTCTACGGCGCCGCTTACGTATCGGGCGGAATCTGTGCAGGCTTCCTGCATAAACGGCTACCGGCTGCGACCCAGATGGCCATCGGGCTGGTACTGATCGCGATCTCGGGCGTGGTCATGCTGTCCCTGGCCTATCATTTCGGCCTATCAACACTGACCGTGCTGGTGCCCATGCTGCTCTGCACTGCTGGCACCACAATCACCCGGCCCATTTCTAACTCCAAGGCCATGAGCTTGTTTCCAGACAACGCAGGTACGGCGGCTTCAGCCGTTGCAGCGGTACTATTCATTGCCGGCGGCCTTATCAGTGCATTCATCAGCACCTTTACGCACCACCTGAGCACTGCGCTGGGTCTGTGCTTTCTGATCCTGAGCATCGCCGCCCTGGTCCTGAACGCATGGGCACGGCGCCACCCGCACGTCCCGTAGCCGTTATCTTCACGGTTTCGGCCATTCCCTCCAGCCTCTAGCGGTGTAGAATCGGCCTATTCATCGCCAGTCATCCCCCGGCGGGTTTATGAGCTCGAGGCCCAAGCAAGCGGCGATCCCGCGACGCGAGTGGCAACTTCCGGACACACGGCTATTTTCGGGTGTTCCAGTCGTCAATTAGAAGCTCACTCCCCAGTAGTACCTGATAGTAGTTACTTGATTAGCCGCCCGGAGTGCTCCATGCCAGATTACCGCTCGAAAACATCCACCCATGGCCGCAACATGGCCGGCGCGCGCGCACTGTGGCGTGCCACGGGGATGAAAGATGACGACTTCAAGAAGCCGATCATCGCGATTGCCAACTCGTTCACCCAATTCGTACCGGGCCACGTCCACCTCAAGGACCTGGGCCAACTGGTCGCCCGTGAGATCGAACGTGCTGGCGGCGTAGCAAAAGAATTCAACACCATTGCCGTGGACGACGGCATCGCCATGGGCCATGACGGCATGCTGTATTCCCTGCCGAGCCGCGAGATCATCGCCGACTCCGTGGAGTACATGGTCAACGCCCACTGCGCCGACGCCATCGTATGCATCTCCAACTGCGACAAAATCACCCCTGGCATGTTGATGGCCGCCCTGCGCCTGAACATCCCGGTGATCTTCGTCTCCGGCGGCCCGATGGAAGCCGGCAAGACCAAGCTCGCCTCCCACGGCCTCGACCTGGTCGACGCCATGGTCATCGCCGCCGATTCCAGCGCTTCTGACGAGAAGGTCGCGGAATACGAGCGCAGCGCCTGCCCGACCTGCGGCTCGTGCTCCGGCATGTTCACCGCCAACTCGATGAACTGCCTGGTGGAAGCCCTGGGCCTGGCGTTGCCGGGCAACGGTTCCACCCTGGCCACCCACAGTGACCGCGAGCAGCTGTTCCTGCAGGCCGGCCGTACCATCGTCGAGCTGTGCAAGCGTTACTACGGCGAGAACGATGAGTCGGTGTTGCCGCGCAATATCGCCAACTTCAAGGCGTTCGAAAACGCCATGACCCTGGACATCGCCATGGGCGGTTCCACCAACACCATCCTGCACTTGCTGGCCGCCGCCCAGGAAGCCGAGATCGATTTCGACCTGCGCGACATCGACCGTCTGTCCCGTCACGTGCCACAACTGTGCAAGGTCGCGCCGAACATCCAGAAGTACCACATGGAAGACGTGCACCGCGCCGGCGGGATCTTCTCAATCCTCGGCTCGCTGGCCCGTGGCGGCCTGCTGCACACCGACCTGCCGACCGTGCACAGCAAGTCCATCGCCGAAGGCATCGCCAAGTGGGACATCACCCAGACTGACGATGAAGCCGTGCACACCTTCTTCAAGGCTGGCCCGGCGGGCATCCCGACGCAAACCGCGTTCAGCCAGTCGACCCGTTGGGACACCCTGGACGACGACCGTGAAAACGGCTGCATCCGCAGTGTCGAGCACGCCTACTCGCAAGAAGGCGGCCTGGCCGTGCTGTACGGCAACATCGCCCTGGATGGCTGCGTGGTGAAAACCGCCGGCGTGGATGAGTCCATCCACGTCTTCGAAGGCCGCGCCAAGATCTATGAAAGCCAGGACAGCTCGGTACGCGGCATCCTCGCTGACGAAGTGAAAGAAGGCGACATCGTGATCATCCGCTACGAAGGCCCGAAAGGCGGCCCGGGTATGCAGGAGATGCTCTACCCGACGTCGTACCTGAAGTCCAAGGGCCTGGGCAAAGCCTGCGCCTTGCTGACCGACGGCCGTTTCTCCGGCGGCACCTCGGGCCTGTCCATCGGCCACGCTTCGCCGGAAGCCGCTGCCGGTGGCGCGATTGGCCTGGTGCAGGATGGCGACAAGGTGCTGATCGACATTCCAAACCGCTCAATCAACTTGTTGATCAGCGACGAAGAACTGGCTGCACGCCGGGTCGAGCAGGACAAGAAAGGCTGGAAGCCGGTGGAGAAGCGTCCACGTAAAGTGACCACCGCGCTGAAGGCCTATGCCTTGCTGGCTACCAGTGCCGACAAAGGGGCGGTGCGTAACAAGGCGATGCTCGACGGCCTGTAAGCCTCGCCCATAAAAATGCCCCGCCAGGTGCGGGGCATTTTTTTGCCTGAAGCAACGCTCCAAAACAATGGAGATCAAATGTGTGCGGGCGCTCTTTAAAACTGTGGGGTGTAGGTCATGGTAAACATCACATTGCGCGGGTCGCCATAGTAGTTACTGCCCCAGTTTGCGTTGTACGCCGGGATGTAATACTTCTTGTCGAACATATTGTTCAGGTTCGCCGCGACGGTGAACTCCTGGTTGATCTTGTAGGCCACCCGCGAATCCCACAGCGCATTGCCGGGCACGCTGAACGTGCGGTCATAGGCGACGGTGCTGCTTTGTGCGGTCACGCCGGCGCCGACGCTGACGTTGCTCCAGTCCCCCGGCAACTGGTAGTCCCCCCAGACCTTGAGCAGGTGCTTGGGCGTCCAGGTGCTGAAGATCTTGCCTTCGTAGGTGTCGTCCTTGAGGAATTGAGTGGTGTTGTAGGTGTAGCTGGAGACCAGCTGCAGCCCCGGCAGCACTTCACCGCTCAACGTAGCCTCAAAGCCCTGGCTACGGACCTTGCCGGAGGCGAGCGAGCAGTACCAGCCGCCGCAGACTTTACCGCCTTGCAGGTCTTGAGCCGCCCGGTTTTCCTGGTCATAGCGGAAGAGAGCGAACGAGGTATTGAGCCGACCGTCCGCCAGTTCGCCCTTCAGGCCCAGCTCGTAATTCTGGCCTTCAATGGGCTTGAGCACGGTCAATGAGGTGGTCAGGTTGGTTTGTGGCTCAAAGGCATCGGTATAGCTGGCGTAGGCCGACCATTGCTCGTTGAGTGCATAAACCAGGCCAGCGTAGGGCGTGACGTGGCCATTGCTGTGCGTGGTGCTCCGGGTTGGGTCGCCGTACACACCCTGGAACCCGCTCTCGTCCCTGTAGGAATAGTCATACCAACTGGTGCGCGCACCGAGGATCAACGTCAGCGGGTCCGCTACCTTGACACGCCAGGTGCCATAAATGCCCTTCTGGCGAATGTCATACCAGCTCTTTGTCGCATTCCCCGCCTGGAACAACTGATTCCTGTCGCGCTGCGGCCGGTTGTGGTCGATGTTGAAAATATCTGCACCCGGCGTCGCCGCGCGCGCCCAGAAATCATCCGTGGTGAGTTTGGAATAGTTGGCGCCCAGAATCATTTCCTGCTGGAAACCCAGGCCTTCGAACTTGCCGTCGACATACACATCGACACCACGGCTCTTGGTGTTGAAGTCAGTGACCCAATCGACATACCGCACGATGCCGATGTCGCCGGGGTTGGGGATGGTGTCCCACGTCGCCTGGTAGGTCGCGTCATTGTGTTCGTCCATCGCCACCAGGGCGGCCTTCACTTTCCAGTCATCGTTGAAGCGATGCTCGATATCGGCAAACACCTGGGTCTGGTTATTGACGTTGCGGTTCCAGCTGGCGCCGACGAAGGTCGATCGCGACAAGCCGATGTCACTGCCGTTGGCGTAACGCGGCAGCGACATGAAGTTGGGGCGCGAATGCCCCTTCTGGTTGCTGATGCCCACGCCAACGGTGGTGTCTGGCGTGAAGTCGTAGTCCACTGCTGCATAGACCGTCTGATTCCAGCCGCCCGCGTAATCGACGAAGGAATCGGTGGTGTCGTAATCCGCCACAAACCGGCCGCGCAACGTGCCTTCGGTATTGAGCGGGCCGCCGGCATCGACTTGGGTACCGTAATGGTCCCACGAGCCGGCCTTGGCGGTGATGGTCACGGTCGGTGCCTGTTGCCCGCGCTTGCGCACCAGGTTCATGGTGCCGCCGGGGCTGTTCGCGCCTTGCAGCAAGGCGGCTGGGCCGCGCAGGGTTTCCACACGGTCGTAGATCGCCATGTTTTCGGTGAGGTAACTGCCCAACGCGTAGGTGTTACGCGGAATGCCGACGCCGTCGTATTGCAGGGTGCCGACTTCGAAACCCCGGGAGAAGATGAACATCCCAGGGCCGGGGGATTTGGTCGCCGTCAGGCCGGGCGTGCGCTTGACCACCTCGGAAAGCTTGGTGGTGTTCTGGTCATCCATCTGCTTGCGGGTCATGACGCTGACCGATTGCGGGATGTCCTTGAGCTTCTGCTCACCCTTGCCCAAGGTCACGGCGCCCGTGGTGTAGGAGCCGGTGCCTTCGGTGGTGGCCCCCAGGCGTTCGGCGCTGATGGTGGTGGCGCCGACTTCGAGGGCGCCGCCTGTGTCGACACGTTTTTCCAGGGTAACGGTATCGGCATTGATAAAAGCGGCGCTCAACCCTGTGCCGCCCAACAACTGGCCCAACGCCTCGCGCTGACCCAGAGTGCCACTCACACCGGGCGACACCACACCCTGTGTCAACTCACCGGACACCAACACCTGAACCCGCGTGACCGCCGAAAACGCCGCCAGCGCACCGTCCAGGCTCTGCCCTGGAATATCGAAGCGGTAGGCTTGGGCCTGGGTGCTTTCAGCCGCTTGCAAATACAGCGGCGCAGTGCCGCAGGCCAAGGAAATGGCCAGTGCCAGCAAGGGCCGTGCGGCGAATCGGTGTGCCATGGATGGTGCTCCCCGGTGCAAAAAGTCTGTGATCGGCGCCGCACTACTTGAGAGTGCTTACTATTTACGCCTCAGTGATCAAGGACGATGGCTTGCGGGGAAACCCTGAAAATATTTTGAAAAAGTTGCTGTCAGGACGCTTTGCCTTCGCGCAACACCAGTAAATACGGGGTGTAGTGCTCGGCGCGCAGGTTGAGGGTGTATTCCAGCGCCTTGATCACGGCCTCGGGCTTGTCGATCTCGAACACGCCGGACACCACGCGATTGCGCAGCGCATCACCGAGCACCAGGGTCTTGCCCGGCCAATAGCGGTTCAACTCGCTGACCACTTCGGACAGCGGTTGTTGACGGAACACCAACTGCCGCTGACGCCAGGCAAAGCCGCTGGCTGGATCGAAACCGTGGACGTCGGCGAGGCGCTGGCCCTGATACTCCACCGCCCGTCCCGGTTCCAAATAAACCGCCGTATCACCGCCGGAACTGACCTGCACCTTACCCTGCGCCACCTGCACTCGCGTCTGCGCATCGCGCCGTGCCACGCTGAACTGAGTGCCGACCACCTTCACCCAGCCATCGCCGGACTGCACTACGAAGGGCCGCGCCGGGTCTTTGGTGACGTCGAAAAAGCCTTCTCCACGCAGCAAACGAATCTGCCGCTCACCGGCACTCATGCGGACCTGCACGGCGCTGTCGGTGTTGAGCTGCAAGTGGGAACCGTCAGCCAGTTCGACCGTGCGCGATTCGCCGGTGCCAGTGGCGTAGTCCGCGCGCAGGCGGTCGAGCCAGGGCGTGTTCTGCACGGTCAGCCCCACCGCCAGCAACACAACGGCGGCGCAGGCCCAACGCCGGGCGGGTTTGCGCCAGGCAGCCTGTTCGGCGCGGCGGATCAGGCGTGCCGGTTCACGTAAGCCGCCGAGCATCGCCTGCACTTCCTGCCAGGCGTCATCCTGGGCCTGGCCCTGCCCGAGCCACGCGGCAAAGGCGTCCATTTCAGCCGGGGTTACATCCTCAGCCTGCAGGCGGAAATACCAGCCGGACGCTTCTTCGAATAGGTCGTCGGCAGTGTGTGTGGCAGTCATGACCGACGTCCTTGTGTTTCGCAGGCAAGCCGCGTCTTGATGTAAGCGCGGCATTCAATCAAGGCGCGACGCAATTGGTATTCCACACTGCGCGGGGTGATCGACAGGCGCTCACCAATTTCGCGGTAGGACAGTTCGTCGACATGATAGAGCAGGAAGATCTGCCGAGTCGCTTCGGGCAACGCCAGGATCGCGTCCTGCATGAGTTGCTCCTGTTGGTAGGCGGCCAATTGTTCGTCGGCACCTGGGTTGCCGCACGGCAACTCTTCGCTGGGCTCACCGGCATCCAGCCGTTCACGGCGGATGGCCTGGCGCTGGTGATCGCGCACCAGATTACTGGCAATGGTGAAGAGGAAGGCCGGGAGGTTGTCGATCTTCTCGCCGGAGTCCAGGCGCGCCAGGCGCAGGAACGACTCCTGGGTCAGGTCGGCGGCCACCTGGGCGCTGCCGGTGCGGCGGGTGACGAAGGCTTCGAGGGCTTTCTTCTGCTCCGCGAACAGGCGCGCGATCTGCGAATTCCAGGAGGGCACAGCACTACCTTGAGAAGAACGGAGGGTTCAGGAAGTGCGCACGCTAGCAGAGGATGAGATTGGTTCGCAATTGATATCTATTTTAGCCAAGGCTTTGCGGTGTCAATCAAATAGCTATCGGGGGCAAGCCCCCTCCCACACTGACTGCATTCTCATGTTGGAACTCGGTCAAATGTGGGAGGGGGCTTGCCCCCGATTAAAGCCACCTCAGGCTTACTGAATTTCGTCAGGTTTGACGATCACCCAGTTTTTGTCCGCCGTCACCGGCAACCCTTCCTTGGCCTGCGCCGCCGCGTGCTTGGCGATCATGCCGTTCAGTTGGGTCATGTATTTGTCTTTACGGTTGATCCACAGGTGGATGCCGCCCTTGGCCACATCCACATCGTGGAACAGCATGTAGCCGTCGCTGGTCGGTGTGTCACCGCCAACGATCACCGGCTTCTTCCATTCGTCGATGTAGGTGAGGATCGCCGCGTGCTTGCCCGCCATCCAAGTGGCCGGAGTCCACAGGTACGGGGTCAGTTCCAGGCCTAGGTTGGCCTTCTCGTCATATTTGCCGGCGGTGATCTGTTTGCGCGCGGTGGTCAGCTCACCGGTCTTGCGGTCCTTGAGCAAGGTGCTCACGCCGATGACGTTCTCGGGTTTGACGTTGTAGCCATACTTCGGATCGGCGGCGACCATGCGCACCAGCTCCTCGGAAGCGGCGGTCATCACATACACCTCGATGCCGTTTTCCATCAGCTTGTTGTACAGCTCGGCCTGGCCGGTGAAGACTTTCGGCGGTTGCACTTCGGACTGCTTCACCACGTCGCCGTCAAAATAACTGACGGGCACGGGCTTGCCGGAGGCCATCAGCTCATCGACCTGCACTTTGAGCTCCTTGAGGGTGAAGCCCGAGAACACTTGGGCGACCCACGGGTAGCAAACCATGTCGTCCACTTCGCAGAGGCGATAGTAGTAACTGAACAGACTTTCCTTATGGTCGGCGGTGTCTTTGAACGGCATAAGCTTGAGCGACGGATCAAGGCTGTCGCGGGTGATCAGGCCCTTGTTTTCCATGTAGGGCAGCAGGGACTCTTCGAGGTCGTAGCGGTAGCTGGTGTTGTCCATGTCGAACACCGCGAAGTTACCCTTGTTGGCATTGGCGGCGATCATTTCATTGAGCTGCTTGGCGGCAGGCGCCGGCCAGTGTTTCAACTCGGTGGCGGCGAACGCCTGGCTGATGAGTCCGAGGCAGAATGCGGCGGCTAGTAATTTCGGCGCGAACTTCATAGGCGGTGTCTCCCTGAGTGAAAGATACCGACGCTAACAAATCCCTGTGACAGTTCCCACGTTGAGCACGACCGTACGCGTCCTGATCCCGTCACCCTCATGTGCCTGAGCGTCAGGTGCTTATTCCAAAAACGACAGCCACCATTCCATATCGATATTAAATCAATATATTTCAAGCTGTTAGGCTTGCCGGTTCGCAGTCGCAGGCTCGCGCGATTGGCTGCCCTCTCAACGGAGTTTCAATGAATCTTCCCCTGATTCTCAATTTACTGGTGTTCGCGGCCCTCTTGCTGGGCCTGGCACAAACCCGCCGCACAAACTGGAGCCTCGCCAAGAAGGTCCTGTTTGCGCTGGTTCTCGGCGTGGTGTTCGGTGCCGTTCTGCACACGATCTACGGCGACGGCAATCCTGTGCTCAAAGCCTCCATCGGCTGGTTCGACCTCGTCGGTAACGGCTACGTACAACTGTTGCAAATGATCGTGATCCCGCTGGTATTCGCCTCGATCCTCAGCGCCGTGGCACGTCTGCACAACGCCTCATCACTCGGCAAGATCAGCTTTTTGACCATCGGCACGCTGCTGTTCACCACCGCGATTGCGGCGCTGATCGGTATCGCGCTGACCAACCTGTTCGGCCTCACCGCCGAAGGCCTGGTGGCCGGCACCCAGGAAATGGCGCGCCTGCAAGTGATCCAGAGTGACTACGCCGGTAAGGTCGCCGACCTGAATATCCCGCAATTGCTGCTGTCGTTCGTGCCCGCCAACCCGTTCGCCGACCTGGCGCGGGCCAAGCCGACGTCGATCATCAGCGTGGTGATCTTCGCCGCCTTCCTGGGGGTTGCCGCACTGCAACTGCTCAAGGATGACGTGGAAAAAGGCCAGAAAGTGCTCAACGCCATCGACACCCTGCAAGCCTGGGTGATGCGCTTGGTGCGCCTGGTCATGAAGCTCACGCCCTATGGCGTGCTGGCACTGATGACCAAAGTCGTCGCTGGCTCCAACCTGCAAGACATCATCAAGCTCGGCAGTTTTGTGGTCGTGTCATACCTGGCGCTGGGCCTGATGTTTGTGGTGCATGGCCTGCTGCTGTCGCTGGCGGGGATCAACCCGCTGCGCTTCTTCCGCAAGGTGTGGCCGGTGCTGACCTTTGCCTTCACCAGCCGCTCCAGCGCGGCGGCGATCCCGCTGAGCATTGAAGCGCAGACCCGTCGCCTGGGCATCCCGCAATCCATCGCCGGTTTCGCCGCGTCGTTTGGCGCGACCATCGGCCAGAACGGCTGCGCGGGTCTCTACCCTGCGATGCTGGCGGTGATGGTTGCACCGACTGTCGGTATCAACCCGCTGGATCCGCTGTGGATCGCGACCTTGGTGGCGATTGTGACCCTGAGTTCGGCCGGTGTGGCGGGCGTGGGCGGCGGGGCGACCTTCGCCGCATTGATCGTACTGCCGGCGATGGGCCTGCCGGTGTCGCTGGTGGCGCTGCTGATTTCCGTGGAGCCGCTGATCGACATGGGCCGTACGGCGCTGAACGTGAATGGTTCGATGACGGCGGGCGCGATTACCAGCCAGATCATGGGGCAGACGGATAAAGAACGGTTGAATGCGGATGAGCATGCTGAGTTAGCGCAGGCCTGATAGACCGCAATCGGGGGCAAGCCCCCTCCCACATTGGACCGCGTTCTTCAAAACCACTCGGTCAACTGTGGGAGGGGGCTTGCTCCCGATGCTCTTCAGCTTTTTCCCAAACTTCGAAGCTGTACGCTGGCTTATCACCCTCAGCCGCATTCTCGACATTCGATACCAGCGTCCACTGGCCCGCATCAAACTGCGGAAACCACGCATCCCCTTCCGGGCTCAGCGCCACCCGCGTCAAATACAGGCGATCCGCCTGCTCCAACCCCTGCGCATACAACTGCGCACCGCCGATCAGCATCAGCTCATCCACGCCCTGCTCCAACGCCCACGCCTCGGCGCGTTCAACCGCAGCATCCAGTGACGGAAAAACTTCCGCACCTTCGAGCGCCAGATCGGTCTGACGGCTAACCACCAGGTTCAGGCGCCCCGGCAGCGGTCGGCCCAGGGAATCCCAGGTCTTGCGCCCCATGATGATCGGCTTGCCGAGCGTGGTGGCCTTGAAATATTTGAAATCCCCCGGCAAATGCCAGGGCATGCTGTTGTCGACGCCGATCACACGGTTTTCACCGAGGGCTGCGATCAGGCTTAAAGGGAGAGTTTTTTTCATGGCGACGAGAATACCAGAGCCGCAGGTCTGCGGTTATGCTCCAACCTCACTTGCTCAACAGGACAGCGCGTGACTGCACTGAACCCCCTGCAAAAACTCTGGCTGACAGAAACCGTACGCCTGCGCGAAGAACACGCCGGCAACCTGGAAGACCTGGAAGCCAACCGCCTGGCCCGCACGGCCGGCGGTGACCTGCCGACGCGCATCCAGCAGCGCGCCCTGCACCTGGCCGAGCGCGATGGACTCACCGCCGCCCTCACCCGCTGGCTGCAAGGCGCGCGTTTGGCGCTGGTGCTGCTGGTCATCGTCGCCGTGATCAGCGGCGCCGGACTGGCCTTTGCTGCGCTGGGTAACGGCCTGACCCCGGTGAATGTGTTCTGGGCCTTGGGCAGCCTGCTCGGCTTGAACCTGATCCTGCTGATCAGTTGGGCGCTGGGTCTGATGTTTGCCGGCGAACACAGTGCCAGCCTGGGGCGACTGTGGTTGTGGCTCAGCGAAAAACTCGCCCGTGACGCTAAAGCGGCCCAACTGGCACCCGCGCTGTTACTGCTGCTGCAACGGCAGAAACTCAATCGCTGGGCGGTGGGTGTGCTGGTCAACAGCCTGTGGTTGTTAGCGTTGCTCAGTGCGCTGGTGATTCTTCTTACGCTGCTCGCCACCCGCCGCTACGGCTTTGTGTGGGAAACCACCATTCTTGGTGCCGACACTTTTGTCGCCGTCACCCAGGCCCTTGGCACCCTGCCCGCGTTGCTCGGCTTCAACGTGCCGACCGTCGAGATGATCCGCGCCAGCGGCGACTCGGCGCTGAATATCGAAAGCGCCCGCCAAGCCTGGGCCGCCTGGCTGGTGGGCGTGCTGCTGGTCTACGGCCTGCTGCCCCGCCTGGTCCTCGCGCTGCTGTGCCTATGGCGCTGGAAACGCGGGCGCGCGGCATTGCGCCTGGACCTGAACCTGCCGGGCTACAGCCAACTGCGTGAGCGTTTGATGCCGAGCAGCGAGCGCCTCGGCGTCAACGACGCCGCACCCGAACAGCTGCATCACGTCAGCGGCGGCGTCAGTGAACTGGAAAGCGACGGCGCGCTGGTGGTCGCCATCGAATTGGACGATCAACACGCTTGGCCACCCAAACTGCCGGCCAGCGTGAAGAACGCCGGCATCCTCGACAGCCGCGAATCGCGCCACAAACTGCTCGAACAACTGACGCGCTTTCCGCCCGCACGCCTGGCCATTGCCTGCGACCCGCGCCGTTCGCCCGACCGTGGCAGCCTGGCGCTGATCGCCGAGTTGGCGCGCAGCGCCACCGCCACCCGCGTGTGGTTGCTGCAAGCCCCGTCCGGCCAGGCCTTGGACGCCGAACGCTTGGGCGACTGGCACGCCGCATTGCAACAGCTTGAGCTGCCGTTCGCCGATTGTGCGCCATTGAACTGGCTGGAGAGCGGTCATGACTAAGCCCCTGAAACTCGCCGTGGTCGGCCACACCAATGTCGGCAAGACCTCGCTGCTGCGCACCCTCACGCGTGACGTGGGCTTTGGCGAAGTCTCCCACCGCCCCAGCACCACGCGGCATGTCGAAGGCGCGCGTTTGTCGGTGGACGGCGAAGCCTTGCTGGAGCTGTACGACACGCCCGGACTGGAAGACGCCATCGCCCTGCTCGATTACCTGGAGCGCCTGGATCGCCCCGGCGAACGCCTCGACGGCCCGGCACGCTTGGCGCGCTTTTTGGAGGGCAGCGAAGCCCGCCAGCGCTTCGAGCAGGAAGCCAAAGTGCTGCGCCAACTGCTGGCCTCCGACGCCGGGTTGTACGTGATCGACGCCCGCGAGCCGGTACTGGCCAAGTACCGCGATGAGCTGCAAGTGCTGGCCAGCTGCGGTAAGCCGCTGCTGCCGGTGCTCAACTTTGTCAGCAGCAGCGACCACCGCGAGCCGGACTGGCGCGAAGCCCTCGCCCGCCTTGGCCTGCATGCGCTGGTGCGCTTCGACAGCGTGGCGCCGCCGGAAGACGGCGAACGACGCTTGTATGAAAGCCTTGCCTTGCTGCTGGAGAACGCGCGGCCACAGCTGGAGCGGTTGATTCTCGACCAGCAAGCCCAACGCCAGGCCCGTCAGCAAAGCGCCGCGCGCTTGATCGCCGAGCTGCTGATCGACTGCGCCGCCTGCCGCCGCAGCGTGCTCACCGAAGATGAACAGCAAGCCATCGGTGACCTGCGCAAAGCCGTACGCCAACGCGAACAAAAATGCGTGGAAGCCTTGCTCAAATTATTCGGCTTCCGCCCGCAGGACGCCGCCGCCAGCGACCTTCCCTTGCTGGACGGGCGCTGGGGCGATGACCTGTTCAACCCGGAAACCCTCAAGCAACTGGGCGTGCGCGTCGGCGGCGGGATCGCGGCAGGCGCGGCCGCAGGGGCCGGTGTGGATTTATTGGTCGGTGGCTTGACGCTTGGCGCCGCCGCCCTGGCTGGCGCGATTGCCGGTGGCGCACTGCAAACCGCACGCAGTTATGGCAGCCGCCTGTTGGGCAAAATCAAAGGCCAGCGCGAGCTGACCGTCGACGACAGCGTGTTGCGCCTGCTCGCCCTGCGCCAACGCCAGTTGCTCAAGGCCCTCAACCTGCGCGGCCATGCGGCGATGCACAGCATCAAGGTCGACACGCCCCAGGACAAAAGCTGGCGCGAAGGCAAGTTGCCGGACGCATTGCACAAAGCCCGCGCCCATCCGCAGTGGTCGTCGCTGAACCCGCATGCCAAGCTGAGCCAGGCAGAGCGCAACGAACAGATCGAAAGCCTGGCCAACGCACTCTGAGACCTGCGCTCAACGCCCGTTATAACGTGGCGCCCCCTCGGGCTCATGCCATTTGAATCTCAAGTAGGTCTCGGCAAGCTGTTGAACCAGCGTCCTGTCGATGTCGTCAATAACGCCATCATGGTTAACATCAAAGTGAATGTTCCATTCGAGCTCCCCGTCGTTATCGAAGTCATACGCAGCGTTCCACATGATCAATGTCTTTTTGGTGATAGGGCCGAAGCCTTCATACAGATGCAAACGGACAGTGTCTGGGGTGCCGTCCTTATAAAAATCCTCGGTAAAGATATGCATATAACGCATTGAAGCAAGCCCGCTGCTGAACCAGTTAAATTTCAGATAGGCGCCGGCAAACTTGCTCAGCAACTGGTGATCACGGGTACTTTCCAGCTCATTATTTGTGACATCTCCCAAGCAGACATCAATGCCTCCGTCTTCATTGATATCAAGCGCGTAGGCGTTATTAATCACCGCCTCTTTGCTGCCAGCCACCGTTGCGCAAAACTGCAGCACGACGGTATCTGGCCTGCCACTGTAAGAGCGGTCTTGAGCAATCACCTTTAAATAACGCATGGACCTTCTCCCTTTAGAACACGCTCACACGCTAGGGCAAGAGAGGTTTATCAACTAGGTCAGCGCGGCCATGCCGAAGACAGGAAAGTACAACTGAACAACACCCTGCCTGTACCTTTCCCTGTCGGCAAAAGTCCCCTGTCAGCGCAACATCCCACGGGCCTTGACCTTCAACACCTCAACGTCCAACACGGGTACGTTCACGCCTTTGGCCTGTTCGTCCCAGTGACGCATGCGCAAACTCACGGCGCACAGCGGGTCCTGCTCAAAGGCTCGGGCTTCTTCGGCGCTCATCACCCCGCCCTGATAGGCCAGGGTACGGCGGCTGGCCTCACTCAAGCGCGCGTAGTAATCCGGTTGAACAAAGGTCAAGTAGCGTTTGGCCTGTACGTGATACTCGACCAACTTGGCCATGCGCTCGCTGAACCCTGCGCGGCGTAGATAATCCGCACCCAGCCGCTCATGGCTGACGACGCCATAACCGTCCATGTTCTCGCCACCCTGGCCGCAGAGGTGACCGATATCGTGGAAAAACGCCGCCAGCACCACTTCATCATCAACGCCCTCGGCCATGGCCAACTGCGCAGCCTGGGACATGTGCTCGAGCTGCGACACCGGCTCGCCGATGTAGTCCGCCGTGCCGTATTGCTCATACAAGCCGAAGACGTCGGCGATTGCCTGTTCCGGGTTCATCACGCCGCTCCCCACAGTGTGGTGATATTGCGCTCTGCCATCGCCGGCCCGACGCTCATGCCCACGCCGGTGTGCATCAACGCCGCACTGATGCCTGGAGCGGCCCGCAAGAAGGAAAACGGCGCCGGCCCGCGCGAGCCGTACACGCCCTGCCAGCGTTCCACCACCTGGATCTTGCAGCCCAGCGTCTGCTCGGCCAGTTCGATCATCCAGTCGTCGATCTGCTCGGCATTGAAGGGCGACGCATCGCTGCCGTAGTCATGGGAGTCGCCGATGATCAGCTCGCCATGGGGTGTCGGGCTGATCAGCAGATGGATGCCGTGTTCGTGCAGGTGGGGCGCTTCACGCAGGATCTGCGCCTGCACCGGCGCGGCTTCCGGCAGATCGGCGAAAGCGCCGTAGTGCACGCAACTCAAGCCGGTGAGCAACGCGTGTTGCAGGTTCAGGTTCACCGCAGGCCGCGCACGCAGCATTTGCAGGCGGCAGATGCTCGGGTTGAGTTCGGCGATCGCCTCGGCCAGCAGGGTCTGGTAGTCGTGGCCGGAGCACACGATGATCTGCTCGCCGCGAAAGCTGCCCGCCGTGCTGTGCAACTGGCCCGGTTCCACATCGCGCACCAGCGTTGAGAAGTAGAACTCCACGTTCAGCGCTTGCGCCAGGTAGTTGATCAGCGCCGGGATCGCTTCACGCGAATACAGCTGCTGATCGTCCTTGCCATGCAGCGCGGCGCGATGATGACGGAACTGGCCGCCGTATAGATCTTTCATCGCTGCCCCTTGCAGCAGGTCAACGTTGTAGCCGTGCTCCTGTGCACGGCCGGCACAGAAGGCTTCCAGCAGATGCTCTTCCGCTTCGGTGCGGGCGAACAGGTAGGCGCCGTTGCGCTTGAGCTGCAGACCCGCCCGCTCAGCCCATTGCCCCCAGATAGCGCGACTTTCCCGTGCCAGGTCGAGCATCGGCCCCGGCGGTTGGCCGGTGACCAGCGCCTGGCCGAAGTTGCGCACCGAAGCGCCCAGCGGGGTGGCACTGCGCTCGAACACCTTGACCTTGAGGCCGCGCTTGGCGGCGGCGTAGGCATGGGACAGGCCGAGGATGCCGGCGCCGATGATCAGCAGGTCGCTGTGGTGTGTCATATCGTGATGTCCTGTTTTCCAGACCGCCATCGGGGGCAAGCCCCCTCCCACAGTTCGATTTGTGAATGCCATCCGTGTGGGAGGGGGCTTGCCCCCGATGAGGCCAGTAGCCCTAACGAAAAACCTTACTGCCCTGCCACTTTCTCCGACTTGCCGTCATAGCGCTTACGCCACTCGGTCAAAATGCTGTCGCGGTTCTTCGACGCCCAGGCAAAGTCGTTCTTGATCAGGCGCTGTTCATAATCGGCCGGCAATTCGGTCTGCGGCTTGGCAATGCCGGGCTGGGCGAGGACGGCGAAGTTGTCCTTGTACAGGTCCATGGCAGCCGGGCTTGCGGAGAAGTCGGCGAGTTTTTTCGCAGCGTCGGCGTGGGCCGTGCCTTTGATCACCGCCGTGGCTTCGATGTCCCAGCCCAGGCCTTCTTTCGGCAGGATGATGTCCAGCGGCGCGCCCTGGCGCTTCAACTGCACGGCCGGGTATTCGAACGAAATCCCGATCGGGAATTCACCCGACGCTGCCAGCTTGCACGGCTTGGAGCCGGAGTGAACGTACTGCCCGATGTTCTGGTGCAGGTCGTCCATGTACTGCCAGCCTTGCTTCTCGCCAAAGGTCTGCAGCCAGGCGCTCACATCCAGGAAGCCAGTGCCGGACGACGCAGGGTTAGGCATGACGATCTTGCCCTTGTACTCAGGCTTGGTCAGGTCCTGCCAACTCACCGGCTTGGTCAGGCCCTGTTTCTCGGCCTCCACAGTGTTGAAGCAGATCGTCGCGGCCCACACATCCATGCCGACCCAGGCCGGTGGGTTGGCGGCGTCGCGGTAGTTCTTGCCGATCTTGTCCAGGTCCTTGGGTGCGTAGTTGTCCAGCATGCCCTGCTGGTCGAGGATCGCCAGGCTGGAGGCGGCCAGGCCCCACACCACATCGGCCTGCGGACGCGCTTTCTCGGCCAGCAGCTTGGCGGTGATGATGCCAGTGGAGTCGCGTACCCATTTGATTTCGATATCGGGGTTGGCCTTTTCGAAGGCCTGCTTATAGGTCTTCAACTGCTCGGCTTCGAGGGCCGTGTACACGGTCAACTCGGTCTTGGCGAAGGCATTCAGGCTGAATGCAGTGAGTACGGCAGCGACCAGCGCCAGGGGCTTGAACATGAAACACCTCCTTCAGGATTATTGGCCCGGCGCGGTCTGGCGCCAGGCTTGGGAGCGGCGCAGCGCGCCATGTGAAGCCCACGCCAGCAGCAGCGAGACGCCGGCCGAGGTGAACAGAATCAAAGTGGACATGGCCGCCGCACCGCCGACGTTGCCGGCGTCGTCCATATTCAGCACGGCGACGGCGGCGAGGATGGTGTCGGGGCTGTAGAGGAAGATCGCGGCGGACACGGTGGTCATCGCCGACACAAACAGGTAGCGCACGATGTCCAGCAGCGCCGGCAGGCAGATCGGCACCGTCACTTTCAAGTAATGGCGGTACAGCGGCGCTTTGAGCGACAGCGCGGCGGCTTCGAACTCCGCGTCGAGCTGACGCAGTGCAGTGGTGGCGGTCATCTGTGCGGTGGTCAGGTAGTGCGCGATGGTGCACACCACCAGCAGGGTCATGGTCCCGTAGAACACATGCAGGGGGTTGCCGTTGAGGTTGAAAAAGAACACGTAGCCCAGGCCCAGCACCAACCCAGGTACCGCCATCGGCACAAAACTGAGCATGCGCAGCGCCAGGTTCAGGCCCTTTTGGCCCTTGGTCTTTTCCATCAGATAGGCCCCGGTGAAGATCAGCACGCTGCCGATCAACGCCGTGCACAGCGCCATGGTCAGGCTGTTGCGGTAGGCCAGCCAACCGCCGCCGGCGGTGTCTTCGAACTGATAGTGGTTAAGGGACAGCGACAGGTTGTACGGCCAGAATTTCACCAGCGACGAATACACCGCCATGCCGAACACCAGCAGCAACACGGCACAGATCAACAGCACGATACTCAGATAGCAGCCGTCTCTCAGGCGCGAGGGTGCCGGCTGGAACACTTGGGCGCGGCCGCTCATGGAATCGCCGTGGCGACGACGCAGCCAGGCATCCACGCCAAAGCTGAACAGCGCCGGCAGCAGCAACACCATGCCGATCAATGCGCCACGCCCGAACTGCTGCTGGCCAACCACGGCTTTGTAGGCCTCAAGCGCCAGCACCTGATAATCGCCGCCCACCACCACGGGCACACCGAAGTCGGTGATGGTCAGGGTAAACACCAGGCAAAACGCGGCAAACACCGCCTGGCGTGTGGCCGGCCAGGTGATACTGCGAAACGCCCGAGCCGGGCTCGCGCCCATGCTGGAAGCCGCATCAAACAGACGCGCGTCCGCCAGGGATAACGCTGACAGCAGAATCATCAAGGCATGTGGGAAGGTGTAGATCACCTCACCCAGCACAATGCCCCAGAAGCCGTAGATATTGTCCGAGAGCAGCCCGCGCAGCATGCCTTGGTTGCCGAACAGGTACACCAGCGCAATGCCCGGCAACATCGACGGCGCCATCAACGGCAGCAGCGACAGGCCGCGCCAGATCGCCTTGCCGGGAATCAGCGTACGTTGCAGGGCGTAGGCAAACAGGTAAGCCAGCGGTACGACGATGGTCGCCACGCTGAGGGAAACTTTGAGGCTATTACCCAGCAGCCAGTGGAAGTTGTCGCTCGTGACCAGTTCCCGCGCAGCGACCAGGCCACCGCCCTGCCCGGCTTCGCTGCTGAAACCGCGCCAGAAGATCGCCAGCAATGGCAGCAGCACGGCGATGCCCAGCAGCAACAGCCACAACAGCTTGCCGCCGAGCACGAAAATACGGTCGCCCGTTTCGGCGCGGGAAGCCTGGCGCGGCAGCGTCATCACGGCAGCCATCTCAGGCAAACACCTGCAGGCTGCGCGGCGGCAAGGCCACCCAGATATCCTGGGCGCCCAGGCGCGGCATGGCTTCCGGCGCCAATTCGGCCAGTAACGGGTGGCCGGGCAATTGCTCCAGTTCAAAGCTCATGCGGCAGCGGTTGCCGAGGAAGGTGATCTCACGGACCTTGGCCGGGAACAGGTTCTCTTCGTGCACCGGCGGGTTGATGCTGATCGCCTCCGGGCGGCAGAACAGGCGCCCGGACTTGGCCGCACCGGCATCGTCGGCCAGGCGCATGTTCATGCCGCCGACCTGGGCGTGGCTGGCACTGTTGCGGCTGAACGGCAGCCAATTGCCCTGGCCGACAAACTCCGCCACGAACGGCGTGGCCGGGCGGTCGTAGATCTCCTGAGGCGTGGCGTATTGCTCGACCTTGCCGTTGTTCATCACGGCAATGCGGTCGGCCATCAGCATGGCTTCGTCCTGGTTGTGGGTGACCATCAACGTGGTGATACCCAGGCGTCGTTGCAGTTGGCGCAACTCGGTGCACAGATGCTCGCGCACGCGGGCGTCGAGGGCTGACATCGGTTCATCCAGCAGCAATAACGACGGCGCCGGGGCCAAGGCACGCGCCAGGGCGACCCGCTGCTGTTGGCCACCCGAGAGTTGCCCGGGGTATTTCTTTTCGCTGCCCAGCAGGCCGACCAATTCCAGCATCTGGCCAACGCGCTGGCGTACTTCATCACGACCGCTGCCGGTGAGGCCGTAGCCGATGTTCGCTTCGACGGTGAGGTTGGGAAACAGCGCGTAGGACTGGAACAGAATGCCGTAGTCCCGTGCCTGGGGCGGCAGCAGGGAAACATCCCGGTTGCCCAGGTAAAGTTCGCCGCTGTCCTGGCGCTCCAGCCCGGCGATGCAGCGCAGCAAGGTGGTCTTGCCGCAGCCGGACGGGCCCAGCAGGCACACCAGCTCGCCGGCGGCGACGTCCAGGGAGACGTTATCCAGCGCGGTAAAGGCGCCGAAGCGTTTCTGGATACCGCGCACCTTCATCGGCGCGCCGGGTTGGGTCAGGGCTGTGTTCATGGTGGCACCTCATCAAACTGATGAAGGCCATGCTAGGCAGGCAATGCGTCCCTGATGTGGCAGAAAGGCAAAACGCGGTGATAGTGGTATTGGTGGATTTGGGTAGAGCTCTCAGCGGTGAGTTGCCTGGTCTATCGCTATCGGGGGCAAGCCCCCTCCCATACTTGACCGAGTTCCAACATGAGGCTTGCCCCCGATTGGCCCTCAAGGCAGCCACACACCTCTAAATTGGCGACATTTCCTGCGCCAACCCCAGAAACGCCGCCGGCAACCGCGCGCCCTTTCGTTCCTTCAGGCAGTACAGGTATTCCGGAATCTGCGGCGCATTCTCGATCGTCAGCACCCGCAGCTGCGGGTCATGGGGCACTTCCTGACGGGCAATGATACTGATGCCGATATTGCGCAGCACCGCTTCACGAATGGATTCGCGGCTGCCGATTTCCAGCAGCGGGCCGTAACTCACGCCGGCGCCCTGCAGCATGTCTTCGGTCAACCTGCGGGTGGTGGAGCCGGCCTCACGCATCAACAGCGTGTGCCCTGCCAACGCGTTCAACGACACATGATCAACCTGGGCCAGTGGATGATTGCGATGCACCGCCAACACCAGCGGATCAGTGCCCAATACGCGGCGAATCAGGCGTGGGTCTTCCAGCAATTGCGAGGAGGCGGCGACGTCGACGCGATAATCGTCCAGCGCTTCCAGCACTTGCTGGGAGTTGCCGATTTCTACCGACACCTCCACCTGCGGCAGGCGTTCGCGGAAAGCTTTGACCAGGTCAAGGATGTAATACGGCGCGGTCGCGGCAATTCTCAATGCACCCTGGACCTGGCCATTGTTGCGCAGGAAGAACTCGATATCCGCTTCCTGCTGCAACAGCGCCTTGACCATCGGCAGCAGGCGCGCGCCGTCGTCGCTGACGGTGAGGCGGCGACCGCCTCGGTAGAACAGCTCGACGCCGTATTGGCTTTCCAGGTTACGGACCTGGGTGGTGACCGTGGGTTGGCTCAGGCCGAGCTTTTTCGCCGCCTGGGTGATACTGCCCAGGCGGGCGACCATGTAAAACGCCTTCAACTCGGCACTCAGCACACCACCCTCTCATCGACTATTTGCGCAACAGGCGCAGGCCATTGAACACCACCAACAGGCTCACGCCCATGTCGGCGAACACCGCCATCCACATGGTGGCCATGCCCAGGAAGGTCACGGCGAGAAAAATCGCCTTGATCACCAGCGCCAGGGCGATGTTCTGTTTGAGGATACTCGACGTTTGCCGCGACAGACGAATGAATGCCGGAATCTTGCGCAGGTCATCATCCATCAGCGCTACATCAGCGGTCTCGATGGCGGTGTCGGTACCGGCGGCGGCCATGGCAAAACCGATCTCGGCACGGGCCAGCGCCGGTGCGTCGTTAATGCCGTCGCCGACCATGCCCACGCGATGGCCTTGGCCGTAGAGGGTTTCGATGGCTTGCAGTTTATCGGTAGGCAACAGGTCGCCCTGGGCCTGGTCGATGCCGACCTGGGCAGCAATCGCCTGGGCGGTGTGGGTGTTGTCGCCGGTGAGCATCAGGGTCTTGATGCCCAGCTCGTGCAGTTGCTGGATGGCCTCGCGGCTGCTGTCCTTGACCGTGTCGGCCACGGCGAACAGCGCCAGCGGGCCGGATTTGTCGAGCAGCAGCACCACGGACTTGCCCTGTTTCTCGAGGGCGAAGAGTTTCTCTTCCAGCGCCGGCGAGCAGAGGCCCAGGTCTTCCACCAGGCGGTGGTTGCCCAAGTGGTAGGTTTCGCCATTGATATCCCCGCGCACGCCGCGACCGGCCAGGGCCTCGAAGTTATCCACAACGTGGGTGGGCAGGTTTTTATCCACAGCCGCGTTGGCAATCGCCAGCGACACTGGGTGATCGGAACGCCCGGCCAGACTGGCGGCCAGGGCCGGCGCGCTGTCTTCGACGTTAGGGAACAGCGCCAGGTAATCGGTTTGCACCGGCTTGCCGTGGGTAATGGTGCCGGTCTTGTCGAGGGCCAGGTAGTCGAGCTTGTAACCGCCCTCCAGGTACACGCCGCCCTTGATCAGGATGCCTTTGCGCGCCGCCGCAGCGAGACCGCTGACGATGGTCACTGGGGTGGAAATCACCAGCGCACACGGGCATGCCACCACCAGCAGCACCAGGGCACGGTAGATCCAGTCGAACCAGACGCCAGCCATAAACAGCGGCGGAACAATGGCCACGCCCAGGGCAAACAGGAACACGGCCGGGGTGTAGATTTTCGAGAACCTGTCGACGAACCGCTGGGTCGGCGCCCGTGCGCCTTGGGCCTGTTCCACCGCGTGAATGATGCGCGCCAGGGTGGAGTTGTTGGCCGCCGCGGTCACTTTATATTCCAGGGAACCGGCCTGGTTGATGGTGCCGGCGAAGACTTTATCGCCCACGGTCTTTTCAATCGGCAGGCTTTCACCGGTGATCGGCGCCTGGTCGATGGTGGATTGGCCGGCAGTGACTTCACCGTCCAGGCCGATGCGTTCGCCGGGCTTAACCCGCACGATGGCACCCATTTCTATGCTTTTGACCTCTTTTTCAACCCACGTGCCGTCAGCCTGCTGCACGGTGGCCTGCTCGGGTGTCATCTGCATCAAGCCGCTGATGGCATTACGCGCGCGATCCAGGGATTTGGCTTCGATCAACTCGGCGACAGTAAACAGGAACATCACCATCGCGGCTTCCGGCCACTGGCCAATCAGGATCGCGCCGGTCACCGCGATACTCATCAAGGCATTGATGTTCAGGTTGAGGTTTTTCAGGGCAATCCAGCCCTTTTTGTACGTGGTGAGGCCGCCGCTGAGGATCGACACCAACGCCACCACCGCGATCACCCAGGTGGGCGCGGCGTCAGTGAAGTGCAGCACTTCGGCAGCCAACGCGCCGACGCCGGACAACGCCAGCGGCCACCAGTGTTTCTTGGCGGGCGGCTCAGCGGCAGGCGTGCCTTCTTCGATGGGATCGGCCTGCATGCCGAGGGATTTGATCGCGTCGATGATCGGCGCAGTGCTCGGCAGGTCATGGGTGACGCCGAGGATGCGGTTGATCAGGTTGAATTCCAGCTGCTGCACGCCCGCAAGCTTGCCCAGTTTGTTCTGGATCAGCGTCTGCTCGGTGGGGCAGTCCATGGCTTCGATGCGAAAGGTGCTCAGCCGCGAACCGGCGGTGGGCGCTTCGCTCAGTTGCACCAACGCAGGGGCCGGCGTGCCGGAACAGCAGGAGCCGCCGTGGCCGTGGTCATGCACGGGGGTCAATTTCTTCGGGCCATGATCGTGATCGTGGTCATGTTTGTGCGGGGTGTGGATGGAATCGCTCATTCTGTCGCGTCCGTAGAGGTGCCTGTTGCCAAGTAAAGACCCTGTAGCCACTATAGGGTCAAGCACCCATTTGGAGATTGCTGCGATGAAGATCGGCGAATTGGCCAAACTGACCGACTGCCCGGTGGAAACCATCCGTTATTACGAGAAGGAAGGCCTGCTGCCGCCCCCGGCGCGCACTGACGCCAACTACCGCGTGTACACCCAGGCGCACACCGAGCGGCTGGTCTTTATCCGCAACTGCCGCAGCCTGGACATGACCCTGGAAGAAATCCGCAGCCTGCTCGGGCTACGGGACAGCCCGCAGGACCAGTGCGAAAACGTAAATGCGTTGATCGATGAGCATATCCACCATGTGAAAGCGCGGATCGACGGGCTGCTGGCGCTGCAGGAGCAATTGCTGGACCTGCGTCAGCGCTGTGGCGGCGGGGATCATTGCGGGATTTTGCAGCAACTGGAGGTGAGCGGAGGTGTTGCCGCCAGCGAGGCCGAGCCCTCGCATGTGGGCAGAAGCCACGGCCATTAATTCAAGCGAACACGGCTCAAATGTGGGAGGGGGCTTGCCCCCGATAGCGGCGTGTCAGTCACCGATGACTTAACTGACCCACCGCTATCGGGAGCAAGCCCCCTCCCACATTTAGACCGAGCTCGTCTTTAAATAGCGACGTCGGCCTTGATGCTTGGGTCAGCGTCGTAGCCTACGATCTCAAAATCTTCGAATTTATAATCGTAGATCGACGCAGGCTTACGCTTGATCACCAGTTCCGGCAACTTCTTCGGTGTGCGCGCCAGCTGGGTACGAATCTGCTCCATATGATTGCTGTAGGCGTGGGTGTCGCCGGTGGTGACGATGATCTCGTGAGGGATCAGATCACATTGCTGGGCCAGCATATGGGTGAGCAACGCCAGCGCGGCGGTGTTGTACGGCAGGCCGAGGAACACGTCGGAGCTGCGGATATACAACTGCATCGACAAGTGACCGTCGTGTACGAACGCCTGGTACAACAGGTGGCATGGCGGCAGGGCTTGTTTGCCGTTGCGCGCGTTTTCCTGCGGGCTCTTGGTTTCGTCGGGCAGGTACTCGACGTTCCAGCCGTGGAACAGGATGCGACGGCTGTTAGGGTTGGTCTTGAGCGTATGGACCATGTAGTCGATCTGGTTGATCGTGCCGCCGTCCTTGGTCGGCCAGGCGGTCCACTGCTCGCCGTACACCGGACCCAGGTCACCGTCTTCGGTGGCCCACTCGTCCCAGATTTTCACGCCGTTTTCGTTGAGCCACTTGATGTTGGTGTTGCCGCTCAACATCCAGATCAGCTCGTTGGCGATACTTTTGAAGTGAAGCTTCTTGGTGGTCAGCAACGGGAAGCCGTCGGCCAAGTTATGCCGATACTGACGGGCGAACACCGCTTTGGTGCCGGTGCCGGTGCGATCGCCCTTGGTCAATCCATTGGTCACGACGTCGTTCAGTAGTTCGAGATATTGCTTCATTTGGGTACCCGTATCGTTGAAGCCGAGGCTTGGAAGCCTCGGCATTCGAATTTATAGCGCGGTGTTCTTCAAAGGCTGCGGGCGGTTGTAGGCCCACCACAGCAGGCCCAGGCCGCCCAGGATCATCGGCAGGCTGAGGATCTGGCCCATGGTCACCCAACCGAACGCCAGGTAGCCCAGTTGCGCATCCGGCACGCGCACGAACTCGACGACAAAGCGGAAGATCCCGTAGAACAACGCGAACATGCCCGACACCGCCATGGTGGGGCGCGGCTTGCGCGAGAAGATGTACAGGATAAGGAACAGTGCCACACCTTCCAACGCGAACTGGTAGAGCTGCGACGGGTGGCGCGGCAATTGCGCCGGGTCGCTGAACGGCGGGAAGATCATCGCCCACGGCACGTCGGTCGGCTTGCCCCACAACTCGGCGTTGATGAAGTTACCGATACGCCCGGCGCCCAGGCCGATCGGCACCATTGGCGCAACGAAGTCCATCAGTTGGAAAAACGACTTGCCGTTGCGGCGACCGAACCACCAGGCCGCAATCATCACGCCAATAAAGCCGCCGTGGAACGCCATGCCGCCTTTCCACACTTCGAAGATCAGCGTCGGGTTGGCGATGTACGCGGGGAGGTCGTAAAACAGCACATACCCCAGGCGCCCACCGACGATCACCCCCATCGACAGCCAGAAAATCAGGTCGGAGAGCTTCTCCTTGGTCCAGGTCGGATCGAAACGGTTCAGGCGTCGGGAAGCCAAAAACCAGGCACCGCCGATGCCAATCAGGTACATCAACCCGTACCAGTGGATTTTCAGCGGACCGATGGCCAGGGCCACCGGGTCGATCTGCGGGTAAGGCAGCATTGCGACTCCTCGTTAAATCATTCGTGATGGCGCCGGACCATGCCGGGGCGCGATTAAGCCTGCATTACTCAAGTTGTTTAAAGCAAAAAGTTTATGCCGACGCAGAACAGCAACCCGGCGAACAACCGCTTGAGCAAACGCGGCGACAACCGATGTGCCAGGCGTGCGCCGAAGCGGGCAAACACCATGCTGGTCAGGGCAATGCCCAACAGTGCCGGCAAATACACGAACCCTAGACTATGAGCGGGCAACAGTGGGTCATGCCAGCCCAGAATCATGAAACTTAAAGCGCTGGCCAGCGCAATCGGCAGGCCACAGGCCGATGAGGTGGCCACCGCTTGCTGCATCGGCACGCTGCGCCAGGTCAGGAACGGCACGGTCAGCGAGCCGCCGCCAATCCCGAAAATCGCCGAGGCCCAGCCAATCACCGTGCCCGCCAGGGTCAGGCCGACCTTGCCCGGCACCGTCCGGCTGGCTTTGGGCTTGACCTCCAAGGCCAACTGCACGGCCACCAGCAGGGCGAACACGCCAATGATCTTCTGCAGGTGCGGGCCGGAAATCGCTTCGGCAGTCAGCGCACCAAAGCCGGCGCCGAGCAGGATGCCCACGGTCATCCACACGAAGATCGGCCAACGCACCGCGCCACGTCGGTGGTGCTCACGCACCGCGTTCACCGAGGTAAAGATGATTGTTGCCAGGGACGTGCCCACGGCCAGGTGGGTCAGCACCTGCGGGTCGAAGCCCTGCAAGGTGAAGCTGAACACCAGCACCGGCACGATGATAATCCCGCCGCCCACGCCGAATAGCCCGGCGAGCACGCCCGCACAGGCGCCAAGCAGCAAATACAGCAGAAATTCCATGGGAGCCCCCCAACCAAGTCCGGCATGTTAACGGATGGAAGGCATGCGACCCAACTGGATACGATGGAACGCTGCAGCCGGTGTGGGTAGAGTGGCAAAAAAACACAAAAGGGATCGCCTGATGTGCCTGATTGTTTTCGCCTGGCGGCCGGACCATGCCCAGCCGCTGATCGTTGCGGCCAACCGCGATGAGTTCTACGCCCGCCCCAGCCTGCCGCTGGCCCAGTGGCCGGATGCGCCCGATGTCTACGCCGGTCGCGACCAGGAAGCGGGGGGCACTTGGCTGGGTGTGAATGCCGATGGGCGTTTTGCCGCCCTGACCAATATCCGCGATCCCCACCAGCCGCCGGCACGCAAGTCCCGAGGGGAACTGGTGGCGCGTTTTCTCAACGGATCACTGCCGATTGAGGACTATTTGGCCGACGTTAATGGCCGTTCGATTGAATATGCAGGATTCAACCTGCTGGTGGGCACGCGGGATGAGTTGTGGCATTACAACGCCAACCATACCGAGCCGACGCGGTTGAAGGCTGGGGTGTACGGGTTATCCAATGCAGGGTTGGATACGCCGTGGCCTAAGTTGCTCAAGGCCAAGGCGGCGTTGAGCGAACTACTTGGGGACCCGCAGCCGGAGGCGTTACTGGGGATTTTAAGTGATCCACAGACGGCGCCGTTTGCGGACCTGCCAGATACAGGGGTGGGATTGGCGACGGAAAGCCTTTTATCCAGCGTGTTTATTGCCAGCCCGAGTTACGGGACGCGGGCGAGTACGGCGCTGATTGTGAATGCCGACGGGACGCGGCGGATGGTGGAGCGTAGTTTTGGACCGCATGGCGGCAGACTGGGCGAGGTAGAACTCCTCCTGTAGTGAGCGGGCTTGCCCCGCGCTGGGTGGCGAAGCCGCCCCACAACCCGCTAACCGGTTCTATCTGAAAGCATGCGGCGCTTGTATTAGGGCCGCTTCGCAGCCCAGCGCGGGGCAAGCCCGCTCACTACAAAAGCCGACCGCCTGAAATCAGAGGGTTTTTGCGGAGGCAGAACCCCCAAACGGTTCTATCTGAAAGCATGTGGCGCTTGTATTGGGGCGGCTTCGCCACCCAGCGCGGGGCAAGCCCGCTCACTACAAAAGCCGACCGGCTGAAATTAGAGGGTTTTTGCGGAGGCGGGGTTGATCATCCGTGTCAGCCCCAAATTCTTCAGCGCCAACTGCAGCGAGCTGTGGATAACTTGCGGGTTGTCGATGGTCATCAGTTCCGCCAGCAGATCCTTGGCCATGCTCAGTTCAACCTGGCGCAGCATCCACTTCACCTTCGGCAAGTTGGTGGCGTTCATCGACAGGCTGTCAAAGCCCATAGCCATCAACAGCACCGCCGCCGCCGGGTCGCCGGCCATTTCACCGCAGATGCTCACCGGCTTGCCTTCGGCATGGGCGTCGCGCACCACGTGTTGCAGGGCTTGCAGCACCGCCGGGTGCAGGTAGTCGTAGAGGTCGGCCACCCGTGGGTTGTTACGGTCCACGGCCAGCAGGTACTGGGTCAGGTCGTTGGAACCCACCGACAGGAAGTCCACCTGCCGCGCCAGCTCCTTGGCCTGGTACACCGCCGCCGGGATTTCGATCATCACGCCAATCGGCGGCATCGGCACGTCGGCGCCTTCGTCGCGTACTTCGCCCCAGGCACGGTGGATCAGGTGCAGCGCCTCTTCCAGTTCATGGGTACCGGAAATCATCGGCAGCAAAATGCGCAGGTTGTTCAGGCCTTCGCTGGCCTTGAGCATGGCGCGGGTCTGTACGAGGAAAATTTCAGGGTGGTCGAGGGTGACGCGGATACCGCGCCAGCCGAGGAACGGGTTGTCCTCTTTAATCGGGAAGTACGACAGTGACTTGTCGCCGCCGATGTCCAGGCTGCGCATGGTCACCGGCAACGGGTGGAAGGCTTGCAGTTGCTCGCGATAAATCGCCAGCTGCTCCTTCTCACTCGGAAAACGCTGGTTGATCATGAACGGCACTTCGGTGCGGTACAGCCCCACCCCTTCTGCGCCGCGCTGTTGCGCACGGGCCACGTCGGCCAGCAGGCCGGTATTTACCAGCAGTGGCACACGGTGGCCATCGGTGGTCACGCACGGCAGCTCGCGCAATGAATCGAGGCCCAGCGCCAGTTGCTTCTCTTCTTCAACCACTTCGGCGTACTGCTTGCGCATCACTTCGCTGGGGTTGGTAAACACTTCGCCGCGGTGGCCATCGACAATCATGTCGATGCCGTCGACTTTGGAATACGGCAGGTCCACCAGGCCCATCACCGTCGGGATACCCATGGCACGGGCCAGGATCGCGACGTGGGAGTTACCCGAACCCAATACCGACACCAGGCCGACCAGCTTGCCTTCCGGCACTTCGCCAAGCATGGTGGCGGTCAGTTCTTCACTGATCAGGATGGTGTTGTCGGGGTAGACCAGGTTAGTGGTGCGGTCTTCCTGCAGGTACGCCAGCAGACGGCGACCGAGGTCACGCACATCCGAGGCGCGTTCGCGCAGGTAGGCGTCGTCCATCAGTTCGAAACGGTTGACGTGATCGGTGACCACCTGGCGCAATGCGCCCTGGGCCCACTGGCCGGTCTTGATCACGGTCTTGACTTCATTACCCAGCGACGCGTCGTCGAGCATCATCTGGTACACGTCGAACAGCGCACGCTCTTCGGGGCGCAACTGGGTGGCCAGCTTGGTCGACAGGTTGCGCATGTCGGCGCGTACGCCTTCCAGGGCGGTCTTGAACAGTTTGATTTCAGCGTCGATGTCATGGACGGTCTTGTCCGGCACCACATCGAGGTCGGCCGGCGGCAGCATGACCACCGCAGTACCGACCGCCGCACCCGGCGAACCCGGTACGCCGACGAACTTGGCTTCCTGGATGCCCTTGCCCTGGCGCCCCAGGCCGCGAATCGAGCCGGTGGCTTCGGCGTGGGCAATCACGCCAGCGAGCTGCGCACTCATGGTCACGAGGAAGGCTTCTTCACCTTCGTCGAACTGGCGGCGCTCTTTTTGCTGGATGACCAACACGCCGACGACGCGGCGGTGGTGAATGATCGGTGCGCCGAGGAACGAGGCGTAACGCTCTTCACCGGTTTCGGCAAAGTAGCGGTAACGCGGGTGATCGGCCGCGTGTTCAAGGTTCAGGGGTTCTTCACGCGTCCCCACCAGGCCCACCAGACCCTCATTGGGCGCCATGCTGACCTTACCGATAGAGCGCTTGTTCAAGCCCTCGGTGGCCATCAGCACAAAACGGTTGGTCTCGGGGTCCAGCAGGTAAACCGAGCAGACCTGGCTGCCCATGGCTTCCTTGACGCGCAACACAATAATCCCCAACGCCGCCTTGAGATCCTTGGCGGAGTTAACTTCCTGGACGATCTTGCGCAGCGTATTGAGCATGGCTCGGGGTCGAACTCCGTCGTCAGTCGCGCGCTAAAAGGCGCGGGGCAAGCTCTTTGAGAGCGCGACGATAAACTTCGCGCTTGAATGTCACCACCTGGCCCAACGGGTACCAATAGCTGACCCAGCGCCAGCCATCGAACTCCGGTTTACCGGTCAAATCCATCCGCACCCGCTGCTCGTTGGAGATCAGGCGCAGGAGAAACCATTTCTGCTTCTGGCCGATGCACAGCGGTTGGCTGTGGGTACGCACCAGGCGTTGCGGCAAACGATAGCGCAACCAGCCACGGGTACAGGCCAGAATTTGTACATCTTCACGCTCAAGGCCGACTTCTTCATTCAACTCACGGTACAAGGCGTCTTCAGGGGTTTCGTCGGGGTTGATTCCGCCTTGAGGAAACTGCCAGGCATCTTGGTTGATTCGGCGAGCCCATAGCACCTGTCCGGCATCATTCGTAAGAATAATCCCGACATTAGGACGGAAACCATCGGGGTCGATCACGGCAACAACCTCGCAAACGCATGTCGCCGCATTGTTCCACAAAGGTTGATGAAGCGGCAACGAGGCTTCTTACCTTATGTGCACTCTTGTGAAAAGACCGTATTCTGGACGCCTTTTTACAGACTTTTCAGCGAGTAACTGCAATGCGCCTGGCTTTATTCGACTTGGACAACACCCTTCTCGGCGGTGACAGCGACCACGCCTGGGGCGATTACCTATGTGAACGCGGGATTCTCGACCCGGTGGCCTACAAGGCCCGCAACGACGAGTTCTACCAGGACTACCTGGCCGGCACGCTGGACAACGCCGCCTACCTGAACTTCTGCCTGGAAATCCTTGGCCGCACCGAAATGGCCCAGCTGGACGAGTGGCACAACGACTATATGCGCGACTGCATCGAGCCGATCGTGCTGCCCCTGGCCCTGGAACTGCTGGCCAAACACCGCGCCGCCGGTGACACCCTGGTGATCATCACCGCCACCAACCGTTTCGTCACCGCGCCAATTGCCGCACGCCTGGGCGTCGAAACCCTGATCGCCACCGAGTGCGAGATGGAAAATGGTCGCTACACCGGACGCAGCACCGACGTACCGTGCTTTCGTGAGGGCAAGGTGACGCGCTTGAACCGCTGGCTGGAAGAAACCGGGTACAGCCTGGAAGACAGCTACTTTTACAGCGATTCGATGAATGATTTGCCGTTGCTGGAGCAGGTGACGCACCCGGTGGCGGTGGATCCGGATCCAAATCTGCGGGCCGAAGCCGAGAAGCGTGGTTGGCCGGTGATTACGTTGCGCAGCTGATGGCCCTATCGGGGGCAAGCCCCCTCCCACACTTGATCGGGTTCACACGGTCAAAATGTGGGAGGGGGCTTGCCCCCGATGCAGGCGACTCGGTCTAAAGCCTCAAACCGGCTTTGCACCCATGAGCCCCGCAATCGCCACAAACCCCACCAGACTGACCACCGCCAGCACCAACGTGAAGTTCAAGCTACCGCCCTCGCCTTTGCGCAAGCGATTAAGCCGTGCCACCAGCCAGAACCATGCCAGCGCCGCCACGGTATAGAGGAGGCTGGACCCCAGGATCCACGTCTGCCCCAGCGGCCAGCCGATCAGATGCGCCAGCCACCAGCCGGTAAACGGCATGCTCACCACGCAAATCCCCATCAACAACCAGACGAATGCCCACGGGCGCTGCACGGTCACCGCCGGGCCGGCGCTGCGTTTGCGCCAGGCCAGCAACGCCAGCCCCAGGCCGCTGAGCAGCAGCAACACGGTGGCTGCAACGTGGATAACTTTCAAGGTAGTCAGGGTTTCCATGTGTCGTTTTCCTTAAAGGTCGCCCCGTCAGCGTAGTCGCTCAACCGAGGAACAGTGTGTAGGCCGGGTTATCGCTTTCATCCCAGTATGGGTAGCCAATGGCTTCCAGGGCTGCCGGTACCAGGTGACGCTCGTCCGCCGGCACTTGCAGGCCGGCGACCACACGGCCATCGGCTGCGCCGTGGTTGCGATAGTGGAACATCGAGATGTTCCAGCGCCCGCCCAATTTGTTAAGAAAGTTGAACAAGGCGCCCGGACGCTCCGGGAATTCGAAACGCAACACCACTTCGTCACTGACTTTGGCCGCGTGCCCGCCGACCATATGACGGATGTGCAACTTGGCCAGTTCGTTCTCGGTCAGGTCCAGCACCGGGAAACCCTGGCTCGTGAGGCTGGCGATCAGTGCACTGCGCGGGTCGGTTTCCGGATGAGTCTGCACGCCGACGAAAATGTGCGCCTCGCTGCCGGAGTGGTAGCGGTAGTTGAATTCGGTAATCTGGCGCTTGCCCACGGCTTCGCAGAACGCCTTGAAGCTGCCGGGCTTCTCGGGAATGGTCACGGCGATGATGGCTTCGCGGCCTTCACCCAACTCGGCGCGCTCGGCCACATGGCGCAGGCGGTCGAAGTTGACGTTGGCGCCGGAGTCGATGGCCACTAGGGTCTGGCCGGTCACACCACGGGTTTCCACGTATTTCTTGATCCCGGCCACACCCAATGCCCCCGCCGGCTCGGTGATGGAACGGGTGTCGTCGTAGATGTCCTTAATCGCCGCACAGATTTCATCGGTGCTCACGGTAATCACTTCATCCACATAGTGCTTGCAGATGTCGAAGGTATGCTGGCCGATCTGCGCCACCGCCACGCCATCGGCAAACAGGCCCACGGTCGGCAGTACCACGCGCTCGCCCGCGGCCATGGCGGCTTGCAGGCAGTTGGAGTCGTCCGGCTCGACGCCGATGACCTTGATCTCCGGGCGCAGGTACTTCACGTAGGCCGCGATACCGGCAATCAGCCCGCCGCCGCCCACCGGTACGAAAATCGCGTCCAGTGGCCCTGGGTGCTGGCGCAGGATTTCCATCGCCACGGTGCCCTGCCCGGCAATGGTGTGCGGATCGTCGTAGGGGTGGATGTAGACGTAGCCTTTTTCGTCGACCAGTTTCAGCGAGTAGGCCAGGGCTTCCGGGAAGGAGTCGCCATGCAGCACCACTTTGCCGCCACGGGAGCGCACGCCTTCGACCTTGATCTCGGGGGTGGTCTTGGGCATCACGATGGTGGCTTTCACCCCCAGCACCTTCGCCGCCAGGGCCAGGCCCTGCGCATGGTTGCCCGCCGATGCGGTGACCACGCCACGCGCACGCTCTTCAGCGGTCAGCTGCGTCAGCTTGTTATAGGCGCCGCGAATCTTGAACGAGAACACCGGCTGCAAGTCTTCGCGCTTGAGCCAGACCTTGTTGCCCAGCCGCTCGGAGAGCTGGCGAGCGGTCTGCAACGGGGTTTCTACGGCAACGTCGTAAACGCGCGAGGTGAGGATCTTTTTGACGTACTGTTCAAGCATCGGCGGAAATCACTGGGCGAGTTGGGCAGGGCCAAGGAGTCTAACCCAGCGTTTGGGCGGGCGACCACACGAATCCAGAGGTTTTGTTGGGTTATACTCGCGCCCCTCTTTACTCCCCGCCCGTTCCGGAGCCCGCATGACCCAGGATCAACTCAAACAGGCAGTGGCCCAGGCCGCCGTCGATTTAATCCTTCCTAAACTCGACGACAAAAGCATCGTCGGTGTCGGCACCGGCTCCACCGCCAACTGCTTTATCGATGCGCTGGCCCAGCACAAGGGCGCGTTCGACGGCGCCGTGGCCAGCTCCGAAGCCACCGCCGCTCGCCTCAAGGGCCACGGCATTCCGGTGTATGAGCTCAACACCGTGAGCGACCTGGAGTTCTACGTCGACGGCGCCGATGAAAGCGACGAACACCTGAACCTGATCAAAGGCGGCGGCGCAGCCCTGACCCGCGAGAAGATCGTCGCGGCCGTGGCCAAGACCTTTATCTGCATCGCCGACGCCAGCAAGCTGGTGCCGGTCCTCGGCGCGTTCCCGCTGCCGGTGGAAGTGATCCCGATGGCCCGCAGCCACGTGGCCCGCGAGCTGGTGAAACTGGGCGGCGACCCGGTGTACCGCGAAGGCGTGTTGACCGACAACGGCAACATCATCATCGACGTGTTCAACCTGCAGATCACCAACCCGGTAGAGCTGGAGACGCAGATCAACGCGATCGTCGGCGTGGTCACCAACGGCTTGTTCGCGGCGCGCCCGGCGGATGTGCTGTTGCTCGGCACCTCTGAAGGCGTGAAAACCCTCAAGGCCTGAGAACACCCCATTAGTCATGCAGTGTTTTCAGGGACTGGGTTTCTTGAAGACGTAGAACAGGTTCGGCTCGCTGACGAGGTACAACGTGCCCTCGTCATCCATGGCGATCCCTTCGGCCTGCGGCACCCGCTTCGTCAGGCCATGGCGCCCGTTCAGCAGTGACAGACTGCTTAGCGGGCGACCGTCGATATCCAGTTCCAGCACTAGGAACGACTCATCCGACAGCGCCAGCAAATGGCCGCTGCGCTCATCGTATTGCAGGCTCGACAGGTCACGTACAAACAGCCCGGCATCGCGCTTGGGGTTGTTGATCACGTGCACCGAGTAGGTTTTTTCCGGTTTGAAATGCGGGAAGCCGTGGACCTCGTAGATCAGCATCGGGTCGCGCTCCTTGGCCACGAACAGGCGCTTGCCCACCGAGTCATAGGCCAGGCCTTCAAAGCCCTTGTTGCCCCCCACGTGCAGGCCCAGCGTCATCTGTTCCGCATCGGCGGCATCGAGGAATTGGGTGTCGTCGTCCACATGCACCTTGATCAGCCGCTGCTGGCGCTCATCGCTGATGACATAAATGTTGTCGCTGATAAATTCCACCGCCTCGGCATCGCCGAAGCCCACCAAGGGAATACGCCGCAGGATCTTGCCCTCAAGGGACAACTCGATCAGCTCGGCGTTTTTATTGGTAACGGTAAACAGGCTTTTGCGCACCGGGTCGTAGGTCAGGGCCGACACATCGTCATCGAGCCCTTCGATCACTTGGGCCTCCAGCGCCACACGGTAATCCGCCAAGCCGATGGAGCGCTCATTCGTCGGCTGACGCCACGCCTGCCAGTTGAACCAGGCACGCTCGAACAGGCGAAAGTGCTGCGCAACGGCCCCGGCGCAGATCAGCGCGATCAACACAAGAATAGAGAACAGGGGTTTGGGGCGGGCTAGTCGACGCATCGGGGCGGGCTCAAAGTCAAAAGTGGCGAATGAATATCACGCCTGTCTGAATTTAAACTTAAACGCGCCCTGATGTCTGGCGAATGCCGCACACAGCGACATATCTGACGTAATCAGTTGTTATTTCTGCTTTTCGAAGCGATAGAACAGGTTGGGTTCACTGACCATGTAGAGCGTGCCGTCGTCGTCCATGGTCACGCCCTCGGCACGCGGAATGGTGTCTTTCAGGCCATTGAAACCGCCCAGCAAGGTCATGAAGCTGACTTGCTCACCCCTCTCGTCCAGCTCCAGCAGCAGATGGGAGTCGGCCGACAACACCAGTAGATGCCCGGTGCGCGGGTCGACCGCCAGTGCCGAGAGGTTGCGCATGTCCAGTTCGGTGTTGGTCAGCTTCACCTTGTTACCCGCCAGGGTCTGGCTGCCATCGCTTTTCCAGGTAAACAGGGCAGGCGGGCGCTCTTCGCCCAGGACCAATTGCTGGTTACGCTTATCCCAGGTGATCGCTTCAAAGGCCTTGTTCTGGTCCTTGGACGGGCCCAGGTCATAACTTGGGAAGTCGGCCTTGTTCAGCGCCGTGGTGGCAGCGTCGACCTTGACGATGGTCAGGCTATGCTGGCGCTCGTCGACCACGGCCATCAGGCCGTTTTCCATCATTGTCAGCCCTTCGGGGTTGTTCCATCCGTTGAGCGGCATCTTGCGCAGCACATCACCTTGCAAGGTCAGCTCGACGAGAAACGGGTTTTTGCCCATGACCGAGAACAGCGTCTTGGTCTGGGGGTTATAGGCCAGGTCCGAGGCCTCGTCCTTCTCCATACCCGGTAGCAACTTGGCGTCGATGACTGCGTGGTAGTCCGGCAACCACACGCTTTCCTGGCGCTCAGCGGTGGTTTCGAAACGTTCCAGCACCCACAGCACACCGCGATCATCCCAGTGCATGGCCCAGGCGATGCCGTACACAATCGCCCCGGCGAGAAACACCCAGGAATACCAGCGCAGGGCAAAACGGGAACGCAGCTTAGGGGTGACGGTAGGCAGGGGCACGGCCATTGGGCACTTTTCCGGAAAGTCAGCGTTAGGTGATAGCACAGGAACAACGGACCCGCGCGCTTGAGGCAGAGGATTATCCGGATGGGGTGTGAAAAAAATGCAAAAACTTGGATTTTGCGGCGACACACAAATAAAGGTGGGAGGGGGCTTGCCCCCGATTACAGTGGATCAGTCAATATTTCCAGTGACTGACACTCCGCATCGGGGGCAAGCCCCCTCCCACAATTTTGACCGCGTTTTGTCAGCGCTTAACGAACAAAGCTTTCAAAGCGATTCTGGCCCGACAGCTCCAACACCAGCTCATCACCCACATTCAGCGGGCCCACGCCGGCCGGGGTGCCGGTGAGGATCACATCGCCCGCCTGCAGCGAGAAGCAGCCGGCCATGTGCTGGATCATCGGGATGATCGGGTTGAGCATCTGCGCGCTGTTACCGTCCTGGCGCACTTCGCCGTTGATGCTCAGGCGGATACCGATATCGGTCACGTCCTGGAAAGTGCTGCCCACTACGAACGGCGCAATCACCGCCGCACCGTCGAACGACTTGGCGATTTCCCACGGCAGGCCCTTGGCTTTCAGCTCGGCCTGCTTGTCGCGCAAGGTCAGGTCCAGGGCCGGGGCGAAGCCGGAGATGGCGTCCAACACTTCTTCACGGCTGGGCTTGTTCGACAACGGCTTGCCGATCAATACCGCGATTTCCGCTTCGTAGTGCACCGAACCGCGCTCGGTAGGGATGCTGAAACCACCTTCCAGCGGCACCACACAGCTGCCCGGCTTAATGAACAGCAACGGTTCGGTCGGCACCGGGTTGTCCAGTTCCTTGGCGTGTTCGGCGTAGTTACGCCCGATACACACCACTTTACCGACCGGAAAGTGGATGTTGGTGCCGTCGACATACTTGTGCTGGTAGCTCATGGAACGACTCCTTAAGGGCGGTTAAACAGCGAAGATCTTGCCGGGGTTCATGATCCCGTTAGGGTCGAACACCGCTTTGACGGCCTTCATGTATTCGATTTCAACCGGCGAGCGGCTGTAGGTCAGGTAATCACGCTTGGTCATGCCCACACCGTGCTCGGCCGAGATGGAACCGTTGTACTTCTGGACGGTTTCAAATACCCACTTGTTCACGGTGGCGCACTTGGCGAAGAACTCATCCTTGCTCAGGTTTTCCGGCTTGAGGATGTTCAGGTGCAGGTTGCCGTCGCCGATGTGGCCGAACCACACGATTTCGAAATCCGGGTAGTGTTCGCCGACGATCGCGTCGATTTCTTTCAAAAACCCTGGGACTTTGGAGACAGTCACCGAGATGTCGTTCTTGTAAGGGGTCCAGTGGGAAATGGTCTCGGAGATGTACTCGCGCAGTTTCCACAGGTTGTGCAGCTGGGTTTCGCTCTGGCTCATCACGCCGTCCAGCACCCAGCCCTGCTCCACACAGTGCTCGAAGGTTTCCAGCGCGTGGTTGGCGACTTCTTCGGTGGTGGCTTCGAACTCCAGCAGCGCGTAGAACGGGCACTCGGTGTCGAACGGCGCTGGCACGTCGCCACGGCCCATGACCTTGGCCAGGGCCTTGTCAGAGAAGAATTCAAAGGCGGTCAGGTCCAGTTTGCTCTGGAACGCGTGCAGCACCGGCATGATCGAGTCGAAATCGGTGGTGCCGAGCACCATCGCAGTAAGGTTTTTCGGCGCGCGGTCCAGGCGCATGGTGGCTTCGACCACAAAGCCCAGGGTGCCTTCGGCACCGATGAACAGCTGGCGCATGTCATAGCCGGTGGCGTTCTTGATCAGGTCGCGGTTCAGCTCCAGTACGTCGCCCTTGCCGGTGACGACCTTCATGCCGGCCACCCAGTTGCGAGTCATGCCGTAGCGAATGACCTTGATCCCGCCGGCATTGGTACCGATATTGCCGCCAATCTGGCTGGAGCCCGACGACGCGAAGTCCACCGGGTAGTACAGGCCTTTTTCTTCAGCGACGTTCTGCAATTGCTTGGTAACCACGCCCGGCTGGCACACGGCGGTGCGGTCGGTGAGGTTCACGTCGAGGATCTGGTTCATATAGTCGAACGAGACGACCACTTCACCATTGGCCGCCACTGCCGCCGCCGACAGGCCGGTACGACCACCCGACGGCACCAGCGCCACCTTGTGTGCATTGGCCCAACGAACAATGGCTTGCACCTGCTCGGTCGTCTTGGGGAAGACGATGGCGGTCGGCGCGGGTGCGAAATGCTTGGTCCAATCCTTGCCGTAAGCCTCCAGGGAGTCGGCATCGGTCAGCACTTTGCCGGGCTCAACCAGGGTCTTTAGCTCATCAATCAGGGCAGGATGGGTCATCGACAGAACTCTCGAACAATTCATGGTCATCCTGAGAACGCTTCACGTCGCAGGAATGAGTGTTAGCGGGGCGCGTATGCTAGCATACCGCCCCCGCAGGACAGAGCCCAAGGGCGTTTCTGCGGTGACGGCTTTCCTGCCGTCCGGGTCAGCTTGCGCTGCTCGATTCCCTGCCATTTTTCTCCGGGATACAGGTTTACGCAGATGAGCAAGACTTCTCTCGATAAGAGCAAGATCAAGTTCCTTCTTCTGGAAGGCGTCCACCCATCGGCTGTCGACGTTCTGAAAGCCGCCGGGTACACCAGCATTGAGTACATCACCAGTTCTCTGCCGGAAGCCCAGCTCAAGGAAAAGATCGCCGACGCGCACTTTATCGGCATTCGCTCCCGCACTCAGCTGACCGAAGAGATCTTCGATCACGCCAAGAAACTCGTGGCGGTCGGCTGTTTCTGCATCGGCACCAACCAGGTCGACCTCAACGCAGCGCGCGAGCGCGGCATCGCGGTGTTCAACGCACCGTACTCCAACACCCGCTCCGTTGCGGAACTGGTGCTGGCCGAGGCTATCCTGCTGCTGCGCGGCATTCCTGAGAAGAACGCTTCCTGCCACCGTGGCGGCTGGATCAAAAGCGCGGCCAACTCCTTCGAAATCCGCGGCAAGAAGCTGGGTATCGTCGGTTACGGTTCGATCGGTACGCAACTGTCGGTCCTGGCGGAAGGCCTGGGCATGCAGGTGTTCTTCTACGACACCCTGACCAAGCTGCCGCTGGGCAACGCCACGCAAGTGTCGAGCCTGACCGAGCTGCTGGGGATGTCCGACATCGTGACCCTGCACGTTCCGGAAACCGCTGAGACCCAGTGGATGATCGGCGAGAAGGAAATCCGCGCCATCAAGAAAGGCGGCATCCTGATCAACGCGGCACGCGGCACTGTGGTCGAGCTGGACGCCCTGGCCGACGCGATCAAGGACAAGCACCTGATCGGCGCCGCCATCGACGTGTTCCCGGTAGAGCCACGCTCCAACGACGACATCTTCGAAAGCCCGCTGCGTGGCCTGGACAACGTGATCCTGACCCCGCACATCGGTGGTTCCACCGCTGAAGCCCAAGCCAACATCGGCCTGGAAGTGTCGGAGAAGCTGGTCAAGTACAGCGACAACGGTACGTCGGTCTCGTCCGTCAACTTCCCGGAAGTGGCCCTGCCGGCTCACCCTGGCAAGCACCGTCTGCTGCACATCCACCAGAACATCCCTGGCGTGATGATGGAGATCAACAAGGTCTTCGCGGAAAACGGCATCAACATCTCCGGTCAGTTCCTGCAGACCAACGAGAAAGTCGGCTACGTGGTGATCGACGTCGACGCCGAATACTCGGACCTGGCGCAAGAGAAGCTGCAGCACATCAACGGCACGATTCGTAGCCGCGTGTTGTTCTAAGGTTTCGATCGCACCACGAAAAAGGGAGCCCCTCGGGGCTCCCTTTTTTTCATCTGAACAAATCTTACTTGACGTTAACCGTGATCACTTTTGAGGCTACAGTCGGGTTGAACTGCATGTGCAGTTTGTCGCCGGCAACCAGTTGCAGCGTGTGTTTGCCTGGGGTGAGGGTCAGCTCGGTTTCGGTCTGGGCCTTACCGTAGTGGATCACGGTGTCGGTGGCGGGGATCGGCACGCCGGCGTCAGGCAGTTCTTTCTGGTCGACCAGCAGATGGTGGTGACCGGTGCCTGGATCCTGGCTGGTAGCCGGGGCCAGCTTCAGGCCTTCCATGCCGAATTTGACGGTGAAGGTCTTGTCGACGGTGGCGCCGTCTTTTGGCGACACGATGAATACTTTGGCGCCTTCAGGTGGAGCACTGCGCGGGATGCCGTCGGCGGCGGTAGCCAACATCGAAGCACCCAGCAGCAGGCTGGCAATCGTTGCACGGGACAAAAGGGCTTTCATTCGCTTCTCCAGTTTTTCTATGAAATCTGTAGGGTTATGACAACTTCGCGACAAATTGCGGTCCAAGGCACTCAACACCATAGCAAAGCGAGGCTGAACGGCGTCCTCGCACATTCGAATTCTTTAGGAGTGACCATGCGCTTTTCGCCTGGCCTGTTACTGCTGCTTCCCCTTCTGAGCCCTTTGGCGCATGCCGAACTGGTCGATGATGTGTTCGACCGTGGCGAACTGCGCATCGCCGTTGAAGCCAACACCCCGCCGTTCAACTTCAAGCAAGGCGACAAACTGACCGGCTTCGAAGTGGAGCTGGGTGAGCAACTGGCCCAGGAGATGGACGTGCGCCCCTCGTTTATCACCACCGATGACACCGACCTGCTGCCGGGGGTGGAAACCGGCAAGTACGACGTGGCCATCAACCATATCGCTATGACTGCCGAGCTGCAGGATCGGTTCGATTTCAGTGAGCCTTACAACGAGAAGCCTGAGCTGACGATCCCGTTCCAGAAGGGTAATCCGGCGTTCAAGGCGAGCCTGGACAAGGCGTTGCAACGCTTGAAGGCGGATGGCCGATTAAAGGCATTGGCGCACAAGTGGCTTGAAGGCGACACACCGGTAGCCAAGGCACAGTAGATCAACGGTGGGAGGGGGCTTGCTCCTGTACAAACCGGGGACATCGTTTACATTTCTAACCGGGGACATGGTTTACAGGTTAATACGCATGATCAGGAGGTAACTGATCATGCCCTGGAACCAAGAGTCCCCCATGAACCAACGAATCAAGCTGGTTGCTGACTGGCTTTCGGGTAATTTCACGAAAAGCCAGCTGGCCCGCCGCTTCGGTGTCAGTCGACCGACCGTAGACAAATGGATTTCTCGGCATAACGGCGAT
>NZ_JAIOKW010000040.1:0-52917 GCF_020093335.1 Pseudomonas fluorescens group sp.
CCCAGCACCACCGCCCCCGCCACCAACGCGACCCAGAACCCGCTGCTGGCGCCAAAGTGGTCGATCATCCAACCGGAACTGGCGGCGCCGATGGCCACGCCGATGCTGAGGCCGGTGATCAGCCAAGTCATGCCTTCGGTCAGGCGGCTGGCGGGCACGACCCGCTCCACCAGGGCCATGGACACGATCAACGTGGGGGCGAAGAACAGCCCGGAGATAAAGATCGCCACCGCCAGCCCCGGGATGTTGCTCACCAGCAGCAACGGCAAGGTGGTCAACGCGGTGGCCACGCCGCAGAACAGGAACTGCCTGGGCAACGGCGCCTTGAGCTTGAGGGTACCGAACGCCAGCCCCGCCAGGCACGAACCAATGGCGTACACCGACAGCACTATGCTCGCCGCCGCCGGCTGGCCCTGATGCTGGGCAAAGGCGACGCTGACCACGTCCACCACGCCGACGATCACGCCCATGGCCAGCAGCAGGATCATCAGGATCAGCACCGAGGGCGATGCAATCAGCCAGCCGCCGTGATGGTCCTGATGTTCATGGACGGGAGGCTCGGTCTCACGTTGCAATACAAAGGTGGTGACGCCGATCGCCAGTAACAGCGCCGCCACCAAGGGCCCCGCCTCGGGGAACAGCACCACGCTCAAACCCACCGAAATGGGTGGCCCGATGATGAAGCACACCTCATCCAGCACCGACTCCAGGGCGAACGCGGTCTGCAATTTGGGCTGGCCACGGTACAACTCGGTCCAGCGCGCACGCACCATGGCCGACATGTTCGGCATGCAACCGGCCAAGGCGGCAAACAGGAACAACGTCCAGTTCGGTGCTTGCAAGCGGGTGCACAGCAACAACATCAACAAAGCCCCGCCGCCGATCAGCGCGGCAATCGGCAGCACCCGGCCCTGGCTGTAGCGGTCCACCAGCCGTGATACCTGGGGTGCACAAAACGCCGTGGCCAGGGCAAACACCGCCGCCACCGAACCCGCCAGGCCGTAACCGCCGTGCACCTGGGCAAGCATGGTGATCAAGCCAATCCCCGTCATCGACACGGGCATACGCGCCAGCATGCCTGCCAGTACAAAAGCCCGGGCGCCGGGGACCTGGAACAACTCGGCGTAAGGGTTTGCCATCCTGCTGGACCTCTTCCTGAATGCCTGCGACTTGCTATCTGCAATGACCGAGGCAAGATACATACGGTGCGTATGTGACAAATCATGCGTAACATACGCAACGTATGTCAATCGTTCACCTGCCCATTGTGAGACCTACCATGAGCCGAGCCCGTGCCGAAATGATCGAAGACACCCGCGCCCGGCTGATCGCCAGCGCGCGACAGGCCTTTGCCACCCAAGGCTACGCGAACACATCGATGGACGATTTTACCGCTCGCGCCGGCCTGACACGCGGCGCGTTGTACCATCACTTTGGTGACAAAAAAGGGCTGTTGGCCGCCGTGGTTGCCCAACTCGACAGTGAGATGGACACACACTTACAGCGCATCACAGATGAAGCAACTGATCCATGGGCCGGCTTTTGCGAACGTTGCCGCGCCTATTTGCGCATGGCTCAGGACGCCGAGATCCAGCGCATTGTGTTGCAGGATGCGCCGGCCGTACTGGGCGATACCGGCTCCCAGCAACAGTGTGTCGAGTCATTGCGCGAACGGCTGGAAGCCCTGATGCAAACCGGTGTCATCCGCCCCGCCCCAAGCACCGCGCTGGCGCAATTGATCAACGGCAGCCTGGTCAACACCGCCCTGTGGATCGCCCGGGATGAGCATCCGGGCGAGCGGCTGGAGCAAGGTTTGCAGGGCCTGGAGCTGTTGTTGCGTGGCCTCAGCCTTACACCAACCGCTTGATCTGCTTGTGTCGCCACACCAAGCGGTAATACGCAGTCTGCAATACCAGCATGGCCAGGTAGGTCACCGGAAACGCCATCCACACCCCTTCCAGGCCGAAATGGGCGTTCAACAGGTAAGCCATCGGCAGTTCAACGCAGAGCACACAGAAAATCGAGATCACCACCGGCATCAGCACCACGCCGCTGGCGCGCATGATCCCGCCGATCACGGCCTGGAAGCCGAACACCAGGATGCTCCACAGCATGATGTGCAGCAGGTGTTCGGCATTGACCCGCGCCGCGTCGTCGGTGATGAACAGGCCGAGCAACCAATGCGACAAGACATAACCCAGCACAATCAGGCCACCGGTAAGGCAGGTGTTGATCAACAGGCCGGTGCGCAGGATCGGGCCGATGCGCTCCAGACGCCCGGCGCCAATCGCCTGGGCGCCGAGGATCGACGCGGTGATGGCAATCGACAGCGCGGGGAACTGCACGTAGTTGACGATCTGCGTCACCGCGCCATAGGCCGCCGTGGCCTGGGAGCCATGGCCGTTGACCAAGGCGAGGATGACCAATTCCGACAGTGACAGCACCACCATCTGCAGGCCGGTGGGCAAGCCGATACGCAGGACTTTGCCAAGAATCACACGGTCCAGGCGCAAAGCCGCGAGCAGTTCGCGGTCTGGCGCCATCACATGGTTTTTATGCCGAAGGCGCAAGATCAAAAACAGCATGGCTAACGCGTTGCCCACCAGCCCGGCATACACCGCGCTCTGGATGCCCAAGGGTGGCAAGCCGACCCAGCCGCGAATCAGCGCCGGGGTCAGCAGCAGGCCGACCAGGGTCGAAACCATCAGCGCCAGCAATGGCGAGATCGTGTCGCTGACACCGCGCAGCAACTGGGTGTAGAGGATGAACACCAGCAGCAACGGCATGATCAGCATCATCTTCTGCGCATAGCCGACCGCATCGTCGAGGACATCAACCGGTGTGCCCAGCGCCTGCAACGCCGGGCGCGCAAACAGGCTGCCCAACACTGCGGCAATCACACCCACCAGCGCGCCCAGGGTCAGGGTCGCGCCGGTGATAGCCTTGACCATTGCCGTTTCCTGGGCACCCCAGGCCTGGCCGATCAACACCGAGGCGCCCGCCCCCAGGCCAATCACCAGGGCAATGAAAAAAAACACGATGGGAAACATCCCCGACACCGCCGCCAGCGCTTGGGTGCCGAGCATTTGCCCGACATAGATACCGTTGAGGGTGCCGGAAAAACTTTGCAGGAAGTTGGACAGCACCATCGGTGCCAGAAAGATCAGGTAGATCTGCCACAGCGGGCGTTGCAAAGGGCTTTGCATGAAAAACGGGGCCTCGAAGAACTAAAGCGTCCGAGGGTTATACCGTAAGTGGATCCTATCTTCCTGTGCTTTCGGGTTCGACCACCAAACAGGCGTTGCGCACTGTCGCACTCAGGTGTCGGGCATTGCCTTGCAACAGGCATTCGGCAATCGCGGGTTCCAGTTCGACCCGCAAGCGCCTGGCCAGCGCCCTCGCGCCAAATCGCAGGTCGTGCTGTCGGCACAGCCAAGCCCGCGCCTGCGCGTCCAGCACCAACGAACGCTGCTGCACCGCCAGGCGCTGGTTGAGTTTGTCGAGTTCCACCGCCAGCAGCGCCTCCAGCCACTGCGCGTCAATGGGCTCGAACATCAGGATACGGTCGATCCGATTGAGAAACTCCGGTTCGAAATGCCCATGCAGCGCCTCTTCCAACACCTGTGCCTCACCCCGTACAAACACGCGCAGCAGGCGTCGCCAGCCCTGGGTAAAACGCAGGCGATGCCGACGCGCCTGTTGCGCGCCGATGTTGCTGGTCATGAAGATCAGGCTGTTGCGAAAGTCCAACGTGCGCGTGCCGCCGGCTAAAGTCAGTTGACCATTTTCCAGTATGCCCAACAGGCTGCGTACCACCTCCTGGCTGGCCTTTTCCAGTTCATCGAACAGCACGATCCCCGGCCGGCTGTAGGTGCCCTGGATCAACTCGCTGTTGAACAGGCTGATGCCCTCCTTGCTGCCCACATACCCTGGCGGCGCGCCGGTCAGCGCGGCCGCGTAATGTTCCTGGGCCAGGGTGTGCATGTCGATGCGGCAGAAACCGTCGGCGCGACCGTGCAGCGCCTGGGCCAGCAGGCGCACGATTTCGGTCTTGCCGACACCGGTCGGCCCCATGAACAGGTTAACGCTGAGGGGGCGGTCACGCTCACTGATATCGGCCTTGACCACCTTGAGCAGGCCTTCCACCTGGGCCAGCGCCGCCTCCTGGCCGACGATCCGGCTGCGCAGCAGGGCCATCACCTGGGCCGGTTCAAAGGTAAAGCGCATGCCCTACCCCGCCGTCTGTTCTTTACCACCATGGGGCAAATTCCCCACCGGGCACTCCGCGACGCCTACCGTGCTGCGGGTGATTTTCTCCACGTTTTCCTGGGCTTTCTGCGCATCCAAGACCCAGGTGCGATAGAACTCGAACGGACAATCCGCCACGCCCTTGTCGCCATCGCCCGAGGCATGCATGCCGGTGTAGCCCCGATGCAGCAGCTTGAACAAATGGTTCTGCGACTGGTCATTGGCCCGCGCATCGCGGATCTGCGACACCGACAACTGCGCATACTGAATGCCCATCTCCTCCTCGCCGCACTCGCCCAGGGTGCGCCCATCAAAGCCGATGATCGCCGAGTGCCCGAAGTACGAGTACACCCCGTCGAACCCCGCTGCATTCGCCACCGCCACATAGCAGTTATTGGCCCAGGCCATGCTCTTGGACATCTGCACCTGCTGCTCCTTGGCCGGGTACATATAGCCCTGGCAACGCACGATCAGCTCGGCGCCCTTCATGGCGCAGTCACGCCAGATCTCCGGGTAGTTGCCGTCGTCGCAGATAATCAGGCTGATCTTCATGCCCTTGGGCCCGTCGCACACGTAGGTGCGGTCCCCCGGATACCAACCCTCGATCGGGCACCAGGGAATGCACTTGCGATAGCGCTGCACGATCTCGCCCAGGTTATTGATCAATACCAGGGTGTTATAGGGCGCCTTGTGCGGATGCGCTTCGTGGCGCTCGCCGGTCAGGGAGAACACGCCCCAGGTATTCGCCTGGCGGCAGGCCGCCGAGAAGATCGCGGTCTCCTCGCCGGGAATGCTCGCAGCGGTCGCCATCATCTCGTCATGGTCGTACATGATCCCCATGGTGCTGTATTCCGGGAACACCACCAGGTCCATGCCGGGCAGGCCCTGTTTCATGCCGACAATGATCTCGGCAATCTTGCTTGCGTTGTCGATGACCTCGGCCTTGCTGTGCAGGCGCGGCATCTTGTAGTTCACCACCGCTACACCGACGGTGTCCGGGCTGCTGGAAATGTCGCCATGGCGCATTACAACGCTCCTGTTCTAGTGACTGATCATCCACGGCCGGGGGCCGGTACGGGTCTTGAGCCCCAAGGGATTGGCCTTGCTGGGCTCGACCTTCTTGCGGCTGCCGCAGCAACTGCAACCGGACGGGTGTTTGCGGCTGTCCTGGTATTCACCAACGGTTTGCGGCGCGTTGGCGCTGCGCTCGTTGCCGGCGATGGCCCTGCGCTGGTTGGCCGACAGGGTTTGCAGCGCCGGAGCCGACACCCGCAACTGCCCTCCCGGCCCTGCGCAGTACGGGCATTGGCTGGGTTCATTACGCTGTGCAATCGGGCGCAACATCGTGAAAGTGCCGCAGGTGTCGCAGGCGTATTCGTAGGTCGGCATGGCTAGAGGTCCGGAGCGATGGGCAGGTCGATGCTGCCGTCGAGGAATTGAGTGGGGCCGCTGGCGTTGGGGTTGATGTCGAATTCGAAGATTTCCGTCGGCAGCCACAACGTGGCGCAGGCATTCGGGATGTCCACCACGCCGCTGATATGCCCTTGCACCGGTGCCGAGCCGAGCAGCGCATAACCCTGGGCCGGCGAGTAGCCGAACTTGGTCAGGTAGTTGATCGCATTCAGGCACGCCTGGCGGTAGGCGACATTGACGTCCAGGTAGTGCTGCTGGCCCTGTTCGTCCACCGAGATGCCTTCGAAGATCAAGTAATTCTTGTAGTTCGGGGTGATCGGGCTCGGCTTGAACACCGGGTTCTTGATCCCGTACTTGGCCATGCCGCCCTTGATCAGCTCGACCTTCATGTGCACCCAGCCAGCCATCTCGATCGCGCCGCAAAAGGTGATTTCGCCGTCGCCCTGGCTGAAGTGCAGATCGCCCACCGACAGACCGGCGCCGTTGACGTACACCGGGAAGAAGATCTTCGAGCCCCGGGATAAATCCTTGATATCGCAGTTACCGCCATGCTCGCGCGGCGGCACTGTGCGTGCGCCGGTCGCTGCCGCATCGTCACGGGCCTGGCCGGTGAGTTTGCCCATGTGGGCAGTGGCGGCCAGCGGTGCGTTGGCCAGGGGCGGAACGCGAGTCGGGTTGGTGTCAATCAGCTCCTGCTCGCGACGATTCCAGTCGGCGAGCATCACCGGGTCGGGCAGGCAACCGATCAAGCCTGGGTGGATCAGCCCGGCAAAGTTCACCCCGGGAATGTGCCGCGAGCGGGTGAACATGCCTTTGAAATCCCAGATGGCTTTCTGCGCGCTGGGGAAGTGATCAGTAAGGAAACCACCGCCGTTCTGCCGCGAGAAGAACCCGTTGAAGCCCCACTGGGAATCGGCCTTGGCACCGATATCCAGCAAGTCCACCACCAGCAAATCCCCCGGCTCGGCGCCGTGCACACCCACCGGGCCCGACAGGTAGTGCACGGTCGACAGGTCGACATCGCGCACATCGCTGGCGTCGTCATTGTTCTTGATCGCGCCGGCGGTCCAATCGTAGGTTTCCAGGATAAAGTCATCGCCCGGCTTGACCCAACAGGCCATAGGGATATCCGGGTGCCAGCGGTTATGGATCTGCTCGTTCTCGGTGACAGGCTGGTTGAGGTCGACTTTGATCAGCGTTTCGGTCATGGACTGGCTCCTGGACGGATGACGGGGTGCGTGCGATCCAGTCTCGGGCGGCCAGGAAAAACGGGAAATACGTTGGATGACGTATGAACGACGGTGTCGCGGTTTTATTCCATCAATTCGCTCGATGACAGCTTAAGTATTTACTGATTGGACGCCAGGCCGGCAGGTCGTTAGATTCCACCGCGAAGATAGCTTTTAGCCATCACTCCTGAACCCTTGAATATCGAGCCTTTCATGAAAAACCCTGTGTCGTTGGCAATGCGTATCGGGCTGGGCTTCGCGTCCACCCTGTCGTTGCTGGTGCTGATCACTGCCGTCGGTATTCAACGCGTGGGTTTTATCGACAGTACGCTCAAGGATGTCGGTGAAAAAGCCGCCGTCGTCCAGCGCTACGCGATCAACTTCCGTGGCAGCGTGCACAACCGCGCCATCGCCATTCGCGATGCGGTACTGGTCAAGGATGAACCGGCGCTCAACCGCCATCTGGCCGAGATCGACCAGCTCAAGCGCGATTACCAGGACTCTGCCGTGATGATGGACCGCCTGTTCGCCAACACCACCGCCAGCGCCGAGGAAACCCGTCTGCTGGGTGATATCAAGGCCATCGAGAGCCAGGCCCTGGCTTCCACCGAACGGGTGATCAACCTGCGTCGCAGCAATGACATCGCCGGCGCCCAAGACTTGCTGCTGGCCCAGGCCTCGGTCCACTACACCGAGTGGCTCAAACGCGTGAATGCGCTGATCGACTTCGAAGAAGCGCACATCAAGCAACGCCTGGATACCGTGCAATCGGCCGCCGGCAGCTTTGCCGTGCTGATGGTGCTGGCCAGCGCCGTCGCGATTATCTTGAGCGTGCTGGTGTCACTGCTGATTATCCGCAAGGTCAAGGCCACCCTTGGCGCAGAGCCGGAGGAAGTCGCCGAGGCGATCCGCCGCCTGGCCGATGGCGAGCTGAACCAGCGCATCGAAACCCGCTACCCCGACAGCGTGATGGGCATCCTGAAAAACGCCCTGGCACGCCTGAGCGACACCATCAGCGAAGTGCGCTCGGCAGCCCAGGCCCTGCGCCATTCCTCGGTCACCCTGCTGTCAGTGGCCAGCGATAACCGCCAGCAGATCAACCTGCAGACCAGCGAAGCCCAGCACGTGGCGGCCGCGATCACGCAAATGGCCGCCTCGGTCAGCGAGGTCTCGGGCTACGCTTCCGCCGCCTCCAAGGCGACTATCCTGGCCGACGCCGAAGTGGACAGCGGCCACCGCTTGGTGGGCGAAGTGACCGTGTCCATCGAAGAATTGGCGACGATCCTCGACCAGGCCACCCTTCGGGTCAACCAGGTGTCCAGCGACAGTGAAAACATCGAAACCGTGATCGAAGTGATCAACGCCATCGCTGCCCAGACCAACCTGTTGGCGCTGAACGCCGCGATTGAGGCCGCGCGTGCCGGTGAACATGGCCGAGGGTTTGCGGTGGTGGCCGATGAAGTGCGCTCCCTGGCGACGCGCACCCAGGAGTCCACCCAGGAAATCCGCGACATGATTGGCAAGCTGCAAAGCGGCACCCAGGACGCCGCCGACATCATGCAACGCAGCCGCAGCCTGGCCCAGGCCACCGTGACGCAGACCCGAGACTCTCAGTTGGCGCTGGGCAAGATCAGCCAGGAAGTCGGCGCGATCAATGCGATGAACGCGCAGATCGCCAGTGTTTCCGTGCAGCAAAGCGCGGCGGCTGAAAAGGTTGCACAGAACGTCACGCGCATCCACAGCTCCACCGTGCAATCGGCGGCGGGCTCCGAGCAGGTGGAAAATTCCAATCACGAACTGGCGGAGCTGGCGGATCGCTTGAGCACCAAGGTGGCGTTTTTCAACGTGGCCTAGTGTTTGTCGCGTTTCATCTGCATGGTCAGGGTGAAACGGTCGGCGGGGTAGACCGATTCCGATACGGCGATCAGCACGCCGGCCTCATCGCGGTACTGGCGAATGATGGTCAGCCCCAGCGCACCGCTCTGCGCCTTGAGGCTGGCGGCCAATTCGGACGATAACTGTACCGGGCGCACCTGCTGGTCGACCACATCAATGTGCCGCGAGAAGGCCTTGCCGATCAGTGCCGCGATCAGTTCACCCGGGTGCTTGCGTGCTTCGGGAATCACCTCGGCAAAGGTCTGCTCGGCATACACGTCGGTCCAGCACAACGGCGCGTTGCCGGCGCCGGCATCGACCTTGATGCTCGACACGCAGAAGTAATGCCCGCCCGGTTCCAGCCCCAGGCGCCGGGCCAGGGCGATGTCGGCGACGAACTCGCGCACCGCCTGGATATCGCGGATATGGGTTTCGGCCACTTGCACGAGGTCGGCCACCGACGCCATCGCCTGGGAGTATCCCCCCTGGGGCGACGCCGCTTCGACGCGCGTGCCCACACGCTTGCGCCGCGAGACCATGCCCTGCCCCTGCAACTGGTCAATGGCCGCGCGCACGGTGTGTCGGCTCACCGCATACAGCGAGCAGAGTTCGAACTCAGTCGGCAACAACGAACCCACCGAGTAATGGCCGCTGCCAATCCGGTCGATCAAATCCTTGGCAACCGCCGCATAACGCCTCTGGCTCACGCTTTCCATTTTTACCCTCGTTATCGAGTTGACAGTGTATCAGCACAGGCGCAATCATAATGTACGGACATATTAAATATGTATGGTTTAAAAATAACAATTAGGATTTTCCCATGTCGAGCACCGTTTTTGATTCCGCCCTGTTCCGCGACATGTTCGGCACCGCCGAAATGCGCGGCGTGTTCTCCGATAAAGCCCTGATCGAACGCTACATCGAAGTGGAAGTGGCCCTGGCCCGCGCCGAAGCACGTTGCGGCGTGATCCCGGCCGACGCGGCCGAGCAGATCGCCGCGCTGTCGCAGTACGAAGCCCTGGACCTGGCGCTGATGCAGCACGAAACGGAGATCGTCGGTTACGTGCGCGGCCTGCACGAAAAACTCGACACGATCCTTGCGCAGCACCCCGACACCGAGCCTTTCATCAGCAAGGTACGCGGGCTGCTCAAGGGTTTCCGCCTGGATGAACTCAACCGAACCCTCAAGGAGGCCGAAGATGAATGCACTCACCCGCAGCACTGAACCCGGCGTTGTGCTGATCGTCGACGACACGCCGGATAACCTCGCGATGCTCTCCGACGCCCTCGACGACGCGGGCTATATGGTGCTGGTGGCCCTCGACGGCCTCAGCGCGTTGAACCGCGTACAACGCCGGCGCCCGGACCTGATCCTGCTGGACGCAATGATGCCCGGCCTGGACGGCTTCGAAACCTGCCGCCGGCTCAAGGCGCAACCCGCCAGTGCGGACATCCCGGTGGTGTTCATGACCGGGCTGACCGACACCAGGCACGTGGTGCAGGGCTTTGAAGTGGGTGGCAGTGACTACGTGACCAAGCCGATCCAGACCGACGAGGTACTGGCTCGGGTGGCGGCACATTTACGCACGTCGCGTATTTTGTTGTCGGCGCGGGAGGCGCAGCAGCCGAGTGTGTTGACGCTTGAAGATGAGCCGGCGCATAGGCTGCTGTCGGCCCGGTTCCAGTTGACCGAGCGTGAGGTAGAGGTGCTGCGCTGGGTGGCGTGCGGGAAAACCAATCGGGATATCGGGGATATCCTGGGGTTGAGCCCGAGGACGGTGAACAAGCATCTGGAGCATGTGTATGTGAAGTTGGGCGTGGAGACCCGCACAGCGGCCACCTCCGTCGCCCTGGCCGCCCTCTGAATGTGCGGGGTGCCCGCTCGCACATTTTTTGCTCTTCATCGAGGCTGAAATCGGTTACCCGCCGAAGGTGTGTGAGGGCCTGCGCAACGTCGGATCAAACGGATTGATCCGTGGCCCGATCGCCGCCGCTTCGCGCTTCAATAACTCCACCACCATCGGCAACCGGCTCGGCCCCAGGCGGTCACTGATGGTCGCCACGCTCAACGCCGCCACCGCATGCCCGTCCCGATTCAGTATCGGCACCGCCAACCCCGCCATGCCTTCCAGCACCCCGGTATTGCGCGCCGCATACCCCAGGTTGCGCACGTTCTCCACTTCCGAGCGCAACAGCACTTCGTCATACAGGTGGAAATCCTTGAGCCGTGGCAGGTTGTAGCGGATCACCGTCTCGCGCTCTTCCTCCGGCAAAAACGCCAGGATCGCCAGGCTGCCCTGCCCCACGCCCAATGCCACACGCCCGCCGATATCACCGGTGAAGGTGCGGATCGGGTACGGGCCTTCGCTGCGGTCCAGGCAGATCGCATCGAAGCCACTGCGCGCCAGCAGGAACAGCGAGTCGCCCAGTGAAGCACTCAGGCGCAGCATGCTCGGCCGCACCAGGTCGCGCAGGTTGCCGGTCTTGCCTGCATTGGCCGCCAGGGCGAAGAACTCCAGGCTGAGGCGATAGCGCTTGCTGCGTGCGTCCTGCTCGACCATGCCTTCGTCCATCAGGCTGCGCAGCAGGCGGTGGGTGGTGGGCTGGGACAGGCCCACCTGTTGCGCGAGCTGCGTAACGCGTTCGCCACCCTCCGGCACTTCACCCAGGGTGCGCAGCAGCGCGAACAGACGAGACACTCCGCCCACCCCGACTTCTTTGCCCTTTTCATTTCGATCAGTGGAATGCATAACAACCCATCTCTTTGCAAATTCCGGTGAGTGAATAAAACTAAAAATAACAGTCCGTTCAGTGAAATTCTATCTTCCGCCCATCCTAGTCTTCGTCCTAATCTGCGTCCACAGGGGCGAAATGAACAACAACCGGCAGCCGACTTGAGATCGAGCGCCAACGCACCCGCAACACCCTTTTCGCATCTGCCCAAAACAAAAAAGCGCGTCTCGACGCGACTCAAAAAAAGGTGGAACGCAGACATGGCATTTCTCCAACTCAACGCCTTGAGCAAACGCTACGGCGCCGTCGACGCGGTGGTCGCCACCGACCTCGCGGTGGAAAAAGGCGAGTTCGTTTCCCTGCTCGGCCCCTCGGGCTGCGGCAAGACCACCACCCTGCAAATGATCGCCGGCTTCGTCGATGTGAGCGGCGGGCAGATCCTGCTCGACGGCCGCGACATCACCCACGCCAAGCCCGCCAGCCGTGGCCTGGGCGTGGTGTTCCAGAGCTACGCGCTGTTCCCGCACATGAGCGTGCGCGACAACGTCGCCTTCGGCCTGAAGATGCGCAAAGTGCCGGCCGCCGAGATCGCCAGCAAGGTCAAGACCGTGCTGGAACTGGTGCGCCTGGCGCCGCACGCCGACCGCTACCCACGGGAGTTGTCCGGCGGCCAGCGCCAGCGCGTGGCCCTGGCTCGCGCGTTGGTGATTGAGCCGCCGGTGTTGCTGCTCGATGAGCCGTTGTCCAACCTCGACGCTAATTTGCGCGAAGAGATGCAGTTCGAGATCCGCCGCATCCAGTGCGCCGTCGGTATCACCACGTTGATGGTCACCCACGACCAGGCCGAAGCGCTGTCGATCAGTGACCGCGTGGTGGTGATGCAGGCCGGGCGCGTGACCCAGATCGACGCGCCCTACACGCTCTACGAACATCCGCGTACGCGCTTCATCTCCGACTTTGTCGGCAAGGCCAACCTGCTGCCGGGCGACTACGACATACTCGGCACCCCGCAAGTGCGCCACGAGAGCGGCGACGGCGAACTGACCCTGAGCCTGCGCCCGGAAAAGATCCAATTGGTGGACGCAGGCACAGGTCGCCTGCAAGGCCAGGTCATCAATCGCTACTTCTTCGGCAGCCAATGGCTGTACCACATCGACACCGCCCTCGGCGAAGTCACCGTGGTGCGCAGCAACGACGGCAACGCACCGCTGCGTTGCGGCACAGCGGTAGGCCTGGACTGGCACGCCAGCCTGTTGCGCGTGTTGGCGGCGGATGAGGTGCACCCATGAGTCGCGGCTACCTGCTCTCGCTGCCGGCGCTGGTGCTGTTTGCCGGGCTGCTGATCCTGCCGTTGGGCCTGACCCTGGTGCTGTCGTTCAATGTGTTTGACTACCAGGTGGGCGTGAAGGCCAATGAATGGACCTTCGCGCACTACCTGTCATTGTTCAGCGATGCGTACTTTTACGAGATTTTCTGGCGCACCTTCTGGATCAGCGCGCTGGTCACCCTGCTGTGCGTGGTGATCGGTGTGCCCGAGGCTTACATCCTCAGTCGCATGGGCACGCCGTGGCGCTCGATCTTCCTGATTCTAATCCTCACGCCCTTGCTGATTTCGGTGGTGGTGCGCGCCTTTGGCTGGAGCCTGTTGCTCGGCGCGGACGGGCTGGTAAACCAAGTGATCCAGTTCCTCGGTGGGCGCCCGGTGAAGCTGCTGTACACGCCGTTCGCGGTGATCATCGCCCTGGTGCACGTGATGCTGCCGTTCATGATCATCCCGGTGTGGACCTCCCTGCAGAAACTCGATCCGTCGGCTGAACAAGCCGCGTTGTCCCTGGGCGCCAGCCAGGCCACGGTGATGCGCAAGATTGTGTTGCCGCAGGTCATGCCCGGGGTGCTGTCCGGCACCTTGATCGTGTTCGGCCTGGCCGCCAGCTCCTTTGCGATCCCCGGCCTGCTCGGCGGGCGTCGCCTGAAAATGGTCGCCACCGTGGTGTACGACCAGTACCTCTCGGAACTCAACTGGCCCATGGGCGCGACCATCGCGGTGGTGCTGCTGTTGGTCAATCTGCTGATCATGCTGAGCTGGAACCGCATGGTCGAAGGCCGCTACAAAAAGTCCCTGGGGGTTTAAGCGCATGTCCAGAAACGGTCCTTTGGCCCTTGGTTTCCACGGTTTGGTGGTGCTGTTCATGATGGCGCCGCTGGTGGTGGTGTGCCTGGTGGCCTTCACGCCCGAAAACACCTTGAGCCTGCCCACGTCGGGCTTCTCGCTGCGCTGGTTTCGCGCGGTGTTCGAGCGGGCGGATTTTATCCAGGCGTTCTATAACAGCCTGATCCTGGCGTTCACCGCTGCGACATTGGCCACCTTGATTGCCGTACCGGCGGCGTTGGCGATCAGCCGGTATTCGTTTGCGGGGCGCAACTTTCTCAGTGCGTTGTTCCTGTCGCCGATCATCATCCCGCACCTGGTGCTGGGCGTGGCCATGCTGCGCTTGTTTGCGCTGATGGGCGTCAACGGCAGTTTTACCTGGCTGATGCTGGCCCATGTGGTGATCATCACGCCGTATGTGCTGCGCCTGGTGCTGGCTGCAGCCATCGGTATTGATCGCAGCGCCGAGCATGCCGCCGAATCCCTGGGGGCTGGCCGTTTCACGCTGTTTCGCCAGATCACCCTGCCGATGATCCTGCCCGGTGTCGCCGGGGGGTGGTTGTTAGCCTTCATCAACAGTTTCGACGAGGTGACGCTGTCGATCTTCGTCAGCTCGCCGGCCACGCAAACCCTGCCGGTGCGCATGTATGTGTACGCCACCGAGTCCATCGACCCGATGATGGCGGCGGTGTCGGCGCTGGTGATTGCGCTGACGGCGGCGACCATGATTCTGCTGGATCGGGTCTACGGCCTGGACCGCGTGCTGGTGGGGAAACATTGATGGCCTTGTTCAAACGCTTAGCCGAGACCGAACGCCCGGTCCTGTCCTTCACCCTGGACGGCCAGCCCGCCAGCGGCTTGCTGGGTGACACGGTGCTCACCGCCGTGCTGACCTGCGCCGAGCACCTGCGCGGGAGTGACTTCAGCGCCGAACCGCGTGCCGGTTTCTGCCTGATGGGCGCGTGCCAGGACTGCTGGGTGCGCCTTGAAGATGGGCGCCGCGTGCGCGCCTGTTCGACCCTGCTGGAAGAAGGTCAGGCCGTCAGCCGCGATCCGGGGCGCCAGCCATGAAGCCGGTGGTGATTGTGGGCGCAGGCCCGGCAGGCATCAGCGCAGCGCGCACCCTGCTCGACCACGGCATCACACCGTGCCTGGTGGATGAGAGCCTGCGCGGTGGCGGGCAGATTTATCGGCGCCAACCCCAAGGTTTCCAACGCACCGCCAGGCAGCTCTACGGATTTGAAGCGAGCAAGGCCCAAGCCGTGCACCGCACCCTGGATGAGCTGGCGCCGCTGATCGACTACCGGCCGCAAACCCTGGTGTGGAACGCCGAGGACGGCCGCCTGGATATGCTCAACAACGGCCGCGCCGAGAGCCTCGACTACGCGCAGATCATCGTCGCCACGGGCGCCACCGACCGCATCCTGCCGGTGCCGGGCTGGACCTTGCCCGGTGTCTACAGCCTCGGCGCGGCGCAGATCGCCTTGAAATACCAGGGCTGCGCCATCGGTGAGCGCGTGGCGTTCTGTGGCAGCGGGCCGTTGTTGTACCTGGTCGCCTATCAGTACGCCAAAGCCGGGGCCAAGGTCGTGGCGGTGCTCGATAGCGCACCGTTCAGCGCGCAGTGCCGAGCGCTGCCGGCGCTGCTCGGGCAACCGGCGACCTTGGCCAAGGGCTTGTATTACCGCGCCTGGCTGACGGCCCATGGGATTGCCGTGCATCAGGGCGCCACGCTCACACAGATCGAAGGCGAACAGCGGGTCAGCGCTATTCGTTGGGGTGAGCACAGCCTGGCATGCGACGCCGTGGGCTTTGCCCATGCCCTGCGCAGCGAGACGCAACTGGCGGATCTGCTCGGTTGTGAATTCGCCTGGAACACGTTGAACCGCGCCTGGCTTCCACAACGCGACAGCGCCGGGCGCAGCAGTGTCAGCGGTGTGTACCTGGCGGGCGACGGCGCCGGGATCATGGGCGCGGACGCCGCGCAGATGGCCGGCGAGCGTGCTGCGCTGGCGGTACTGGAGGACGCGGGCATTGCCATTGATCAGCGCCGCCCCGCCGTGTTGGAGCAACAACTGGCGGGTATCCAGCGCTTTCGCCAGGGCCTGGAAACCGCGTTTCCTTTCCCTGAGCAGTGGGCGGCACAGGCACCGGATGCGTTGATGGTGTGCCGCTGCGAAGAAGTCAGCGCCGGCGATATACGGGCGGTGGTGGATGAAGGCCACTGGGAGATCAATCGGGTCAAGGCCCACTGTCGCGTCGGCATGGGCCGCTGCCAGGGCCGCATGTGCGGGCCGGCGGCAGTGGAGATTGTCGCCGAGCGCAGCGGCCGGGGCATCGAAAACGTCGGCCGCTTGCGTGGCCAGGCGCCAATCAAGCCGCTGCCATTTGGCGTGGAGGCGCAGTCATGATCGACGTCATCGTGCTGGGCGGTGGGATTGTCGGCGCGTCGGCGGCCTTGATGCTCGCGCAGAAAGGCCAGCGCGTGACCTTGGTGGAACGGGACTTCTGTGGCTCGCATTCCAGCGGCGTGAATTATGGCGGTGTGCGCCGCCAGGGCCGGCCATTGCATCAGTTGCCGCTGTCGCAGCGTGCCCATCAACTGTGGGCCGACTTGCCGGGCCTGATCGGCATCGACGGCGAATACGTGCGCTCCGGGCATTTGAAGCTGGCGCGCAGTCATGCTGATTTCGCCGCGTTGCAGGCGTATGCCGAACAAACCCGTGGCTTTGACCTGGGCTTGCAGTTGCTCGACTACGCCGAGCTGCGCGCACGCTTCCCCTGGGTCGGCGATATTGCGGTGGGCGCCTCGTTGTGCCCGCAAGACGGCCACGCCAACCCACGATTGGTGTCCCCGGCCTTCGCCCGTGCCGCGCAGCGCCTTGGCGCATCGGTGTACGAGCAGGCTGAGGTGATTGGTATAGAACATGACGGCCAGCACTTTCAGGTGCAGTGCGCCAACGGCCTGCACCTGCAAGCGCCCTGGCTGCTGAACTGTGCTGGCGCCTGGGCCGGCACCGTCGCCGCGCAGTTTGGCGAAGCGGTGCCGATCACCTCGGCGCATCCAGCGATGCTGGTCACCGAGCCGCTGCCGGTGGTGATGAATGTGAGCACCGGCGTTGAAGGCGGCGGGATTTATGCGCGCCAGGTCGCCCGGGGCAACTGCATCCTCGGCGGCGGTCGCGGTTTTGCCCTGGGCCCGCTGACCGCGCGGCCGGGGCAGGCAGCGGTGCTGGAGATCCTGCGCAATGCCGGCGAGCTGTACCCGTTCCTCAAGGGTGCCCAGGCGATTCGCACGTGGAGCGGCACCGAAGGTTATCTACCCGATCACGAACCGGTGATCGGCCCCAGCAGCACCCAACCTGGCCTGCTCCATGGCTTCGGCTTTGCCGGCGCCGGGTTCCAGCTCGGTCCCGCGGTGGGTGAAGCCCTGGCAGAGATCGTCTGCGACGGAGCCAGCCGCCAACCCATCGAAGCGTTTTCCATCCGTCGTTTCCAAGCCTGAGAGGAAAAACATCCATGAACCCACGTATTGCGCTGTCCTGCTTGTCCCTCGCCCTGCTCGCTTCCACCGCGCACGCCGCGCCCACGCTGTACCTGGGCATGAACGGCGGCACCATGGAACGGGTGTACGCCGACAAGGTGCTGCCCGCGTTCGAAAAGGCCAATAACGTCAAGGTGGTGATCGTGCCCGGCACCTCGTCGGACATCCTCGCCAAGGTCCAGGCCAACAAAGACAACCCACAGATGCACGTGATGTTCCTCGACGACGGCATCATGTACCGCGCCATCTCCATGGGCCTGTGCGACAAGCTGGCGCCCAGCCCGCCCCTGGAACAGATCCCGGCCAAGGCCAGAATCAAGGAGGAAGCCGTGGCCGTGACCCTCGGCGTCACCGGCTTGGGCTACAACGCCAAGATGTTCAAGGAAAAAGGCTGGGCCGCGCCCACCTCATGGATGGACCTGGCCGACCCGCGCTTCAAGGAGAAAGTGGTGTTCCAGTCCTTGGCGTCGTCCACCTTCGGCCTGCACGGCTTCCTGATGTTCAACCGCATCCAGGGCGGCGACGAAACCAACGTCGAGCCCGGCTTCAAGGCCTGGCCGAAAACCGTCGGCCCCAACGTGCTGGAGTACATCGCCAGCTCGGCGAAAATCTCCGAGATGGTGCAGACCGACGAAGCCGCGATCTTCCCCCTCACCCCGACCCAGGTCGCCACCCAGAAACTGCTCGGCGTGCCGATGGAGTATGCACAACCCAAGGAAGGCGCGGTGGTGCTGAACGTGGCCGAATGCGTGATCGCACGCAACGACCAACCGGAACTGGCGCAGAAACTCGCGGCCTTTCTGCTGACCGCCGAGGCCCAGGCGCCGGCGTTGGAGGAAGGTGACCAGATTCCGTCGAACCCGACCACACCAACCACCGACAAGACCCGCGCGCGAGTGGAAGCCATGCAGGGTTACCTGCAGACCGCGATTTCGATTGATTGGGACCAGGTCAACCAAGCGCGGCCGGAGTGGAATGCGCGGTGGAGTCGGTCCATCGAACGCTGATGGCGGCTACAGCGGAGCAATGGGGAGCGCGCGTTTGTGGGCGGTCTTCAGGTAGGCGCGCTCCACAATGTTCTTGACCCGCTCACTCACCGGTTCGCCCATCAGGTAGGCGTCGATCTCTTCGTACGTGCAAGCGTAGGCATGCTCGTCGAGCTTGCCCGGCGCCAGTTCTTCCAAATCGGCAGTGGGCGGTTTATGCACCAGGTTGACCGGGGCACCGAGGGCGCTGGCCAACAGGCGCACTTGGGTCTTGGTCAGGCCCGACAGCGGGGCCAGGTCACAGGCGCCGTCGCCAAACTTGGTGAAAAAGCCCATCAGCGCTTCGGCGCCATGGTCGGTGCCAACCACCAGGCCGTTGTGCAGGTTGGCCACGGCGTATTGCGCGATCATGCGGGTGCGGGCCTTGACGTTTCCCTTGATGAAATCGACGTGTTCGGCGCTGGCGTCGGTGGCGGTCAGGCTGGCCATCAGGCCGTCGACGCTGGCGGCGATGTTCAGGGTGTCGATGTGGTCCGGGGTGATGAAGTCCAGGGAGGACTGGGCGTCGCGTTCATCGGCCTGGGTCTTGTAGGGCAGGCGCATGGCGATAAAGCGTGCGGCGTACGCCTCGCTGCGCAGTTGCTGTACGGCCAGTTGGCACAGGCGGCCGGCGGTCAGCGAGTCCACGCCGCCGCTGATGCCAAGCACCAGGGCCTTGCAGCCTGAGTGGCGCAAGGTGACCTTGATGAAGTCGATGCGCCGTTGGATTTCCTCGGGCTCGCCGCCTAGGACCAGCGCGCGGTTGATATTCAGTTCTCGTGCGATACGGTCTTGCATGTCACACCTCCACACTGCCAACGTTGAACACTTGTGCTGCGTACTGCAAAAACGAGGCGTCTTCGCAGACGTTCTTGACCGGGTCATCGGAGAATTTCACCACCGGTTCGCCGTGTACCCGCACCAGTTTCATCACGATGCTCAGCGGCTCGACGCCTTCCACATCGCAGGCCAGGCTGGTGCCCATGCCGAACCCGAACTTGGCCTTGCCGCGCACGTGGCGCAGGATCGGCAGGCATTTCTCGAAATTCAGGCCGTCGGAGAACATCAGGTCCTTGGTCATCGGGTCGATGCCCAATTGCTTGTAGCGGGCGAGCACCTTGTCGGCCCAAGCGATGGGATCACCGGAATCCTGACGCAGACCGTCGTACAGTTTGGCGAAGTACAGGTCGAAGTCCTTGAGGAAAAAGTCGGTGCTGATGCAGTCGGTCAGGGCGATCCCGAGGCGACCACGGTATTCACGCACCCAGTTTTCCAGCGCGGCATTCTGGCTTTCGCGCAGCCGGCCCAGTTGCTGGTGCACCATCAGCCATTGGTGGGCCATGGTGCCGATCAGCGGCAGGTCGAATTCGTAGGCCAGGTGCGCGTTGCTGGTGCCGACGAACTGGCCGGGGAAGTCGCGACGCATGATGTCGACCACTTCGCGCTGGGCCTTGAATGACAGGCGCCGGCGCGTGGAGAAGTCGGAAACGCGCAAGTCGGCCAGTTCATCGCGGCTGAGGTTTTTCTCCAGCCAGTCGAACTTCTGGTAGAGCTTGCGGGTGACGTCTTCGAGGGTCACGTCGGGGTATTTGTCGCGGTTGCGCAGTTCGCTGACCAGGGCCAGTACCGGCTGTTCGAACATGATGCAGTGCAGCATCGGGCCGACCACGCGGATGTTCAGCTGGTCGTCGACTTCACTGACGTGGATATAGCGCAGGTTGAAGCGGAACAGACCGAGGAAGCGCTCGTAATCCGGGGTGAGGTATTCGCGAAAGCGTGGGTTGAACAGAAAGCGCAGCTCGCCTTCGCGCATGTGCAGGCCGGCCATTTTTTCAAGTTCGGCGCGCAGCTCGGGGATCAGGTGGCCGAGTTTTTCCTTCGAACGGACGATGAAGTTGTACTCGACATCGACATTCGGGTGCTGGTGCAACACGGCCTGCATCATGGTGAAGGTGTAGTAGTCGGTGTCGAGCAAGCCCTGGATCACCGGGGACTCGTAGTCGTATGCACTTTCCATGGTGTCTCTCCTTAACGCGTGGCCATCGCGGCCAGTTCTTCGCGGGTGCTGCTGATGACGGCACCGGCCTTGAGCAATTCATTGACGGCCCGTACGAACTGGCTACTTTCCCGGAGGCGTATATTTTCGACCCGGACAAAGCTGGTCGAATCGAACGCAATCTCCGAATTAAGCTTGATCCGTGCGACGGCACCGGGATGGAAACCAAGGGTAGCAAAGAGCGATATATCTGGATTAGTCGCAAGTTCATGTCCGAGCTCTACCGCTACCACTCTAAGGTGCGTGGCGAGCGGGCATCTCTGGGCAAGAACCAAAAGGCGCTTCTCCTCAACCGTCTCGGAGAACCCTATAGCAGTGCTGGCAAGAGCCTGAATCGGATAATCAACCAGACTGGCAAGCAGGCAGGGTTTGAAGTCCATGCGCATATGCTGCGCCATACCTACGCGACCCACACCCTGTTCAACCTTCAGCGCACCCCGCAGAACGGGATCGATCCTCTAACGTATCTGCAACGTCAACTTGGCCACAGCTCCATTCAAACCACGATGATCTACCTGCATTTGGTCAACGAAATGGCCGATGAAGCCGTGCTGGCATATGACGACGAGCTGAGCGAAATGGCGGGTGTAGCCTGATGGGGAAGCGCAAAGTATTTATCAAGACTGATCTCAGCGTCCCGAAAGTCGAACACGGCTTCGACACAGAGGGCAACGTGTACATTCTGCCCGAGGTGATTCCTCCGGCGGACACCTCGGTAGCGTTCGGACGTAATAGCTCCAGCCGTCGAGGATTTGATTTTGCACGATGGTACGGATCTGGAATTGACTCCATTACCTACGCGTGTCAGCGCCAAATTGAGCGCTTCTTATTAGGGCAAGAAGGCGACCTCTCGGTTGCTACGGTCGTCGGCCTTTGCACCGCTGGTCTGAAATATTTCCTTGATTTCTGCATGCTCCAAGCGATGGCTTTCGAACGTGACTTAACATTGAATGATGTGAACCGAATACTCATCGATAGTTATCTCGGCCATCTGTCTGGAAACGGTCTAACGACTAACGGACAGAAAAACGCGTACGGAAAAACAAAGTCTGTACTGGTTGCTCTCGCGCAACGAGGTATCTTTCCACTGGTCGCATCTGGCGGCGAAGCCACCTTTCCACGTAATCCTTTTCCGAACTCCACTCGTAAAGCCAAGGGCGAGACGGCGCTGTCCAAGCGCGAGCGGAAAGAGTTTGCGGCAGCTCTACGACAAGCCATCAAACCAATATGGGCCGATGTACCGACGGTAACCAGCGAACTATTGGTCTATGCGTTACTCATAGTTGCTTTGCACACTGGCCGCAATACCACTCCTTTGCTGGAAATGGGCCGCAATTGCTTGCGCGCGCACCCCAAGGACGACACGGTGTTTTTGGTGCTATGGAAGCGACGTGGTTATAGCTCCAGCAAAGTAGTTTTGCGCGCTGAGTCGAAAGCTGAGCGTCTATTAGAAGCAACACCCAGCGTTAGAACTAACGTTGAGCGTTTGATCCGCCGCGTGATCGCCTTGACTGAGCATTTGGATGCAGAAGCACCGCCTGACATCAAAGGCCGTGTATGGCTGTTTCGAAGTCGAACCATAAGATCAATCGGCCAAGTCACAGAGCTGCAGGCGCGTATGGTGGATTACGGAATAAACCGTCTTGTAGCTGATTATGGCCTGAAAGATAGCGATGGAAAGCCACTGCGAATCAATATTTCCCGCTTGCGCAAGACATTTGGAAATCGAATTTTTGAGCTTACTGATGGAGACCTCGCAACCACCGCCGTTGCTCTTGGGAACACCCCACGGGTAACCGACCAGAACTATTTAGCTCCGACTGAGGAAGCCCGTCGAAACTGGCGGTTTATGGGGGAGGTACTGGTGGGAGAACTACTGACTGCGACCATTGGTGCTACCTATAAGGAAAACCCTCTGGGCCACTGCGGCGATCCAGAAAATGGTCAATTCGCTCCGAAACGTGAAGGAGCTACATGCATGAATTTCATGAACTGCCTCCGCTGCAAAGACTACGCAGTGACCGCCGAAGACCTGTACAAATTGTTCAGTTTTTACTTTCGAGTGTTGAGTGAACGCTCTCGCATGTACAAGGGGCGCTGGGCACGTGAATATGCGCATATCCCTCGCCTTATCGATAACTATATCGTTGCGGAAGGACTTCGTCGCGGAGTTTTCAAAACGGCAGCGGTAGACGCTGCTCGCGAGCGCGCCCGTACCAATCCACATCCGTTCTGGTCAGTTGACCTGATTGCCAGCTTGGAGATCTTTTCATGAGTGAAAAGGTATCAGAAGACCTGCCGTGGCCGCCCCTGAAGGATCAGCCGAGCGATGTTCGCGGGCTTAGTAACTCAGAGCGCGACAAGCTAATCATCACGGCAACTCAGGTCGATGGACAGTGGATCATCCGCAGCCGGTACGGTGACGACGTCTGGCACCTTGAAGGTTTTCCAAGCAACGTGAGGGCATCCTCAAGACGGCTCAATTTCAGCAGCATGCCACCAGCATTCCGAGCAGTGATGAAGGCTATACTTTATCGCTACATCCGACGAGGTCGACTAGAGGCAGGCCGACCGAGGGGCAATACGATTCGAGATCTGGCTAATAACATGCAGCCATTTCTACGTCACTTAGAGAAACTTGATATCGCAAACTTTGGTGCGGTAACGCCCTTGATCGCAGCAACCTATGTGACCGCCTGCAAGGCCTATCGGCAGATCAAAAAATCTGAGAAACCCCTTACACTCAATGCGCTAAATAGCCGCTACGACGCAGTAGAGGCGATTTATGAGTTGAGCCAATATACAGACGATCAGATGCCGGGGCATCCGTGGCAGGGCACTTCTGCGAAGGCGATGGCAGGACAACTTGGTATAGCCAGCAGCGGCCGAACACCGCTTATGTCCGATGAGATATTTTGCACGATCTTCGAGCGAGCATACAGACAGGTTGAAGACGGAAGGTTGTTACTAAACCTCCGAGATGATCTTGATGTTATCGCAGTAGAGAGCAGGGGCCGCCTTGCTGGAGGCATATATAAGGCAAAAAATAAGCACTTGAAAGCTAAGGGCTGGGATGGTGGTGTGCGAACTTTAAATACGGCGCTGATGTCCCTGCGGACGTCCTGCTATATAGTCCTGGCGAGTACCTCGGGTTGTCGGAACCACGAGCTGGCCAATCTGCAGTCGAACGCCCACCACCGCACTGAGGACGACGAAGGTACGATCTATCATTGGATGCGTTCTAAATCCGAGAAGACTGATGAAGGGATCCACGACTGGATGATTCCAGAGATCGCAGTACGGGCCCTGCGTATCATGGAGCGTTGGGCTGCTCCATATCAAGCGAAGATCGCGGCTGAGATTATTCAGCGACGTCGCACCAACCCCCACGACCCGCTCATCGCAGAAGCTCAAAAGCATCGCCATTCACTCTTTCTCACTACAACCGCTTTCGAAGGGATTGGTTCGCGTACCCTTTCTGGTAGCTCTTGGGACGACTATCTCAAGAGCTTTTCCCACGACTGCAAGCTAAGTTGGAATCTTACCAGCCATCAATTTCGTCGTAAATTCGCTAACTATGCCGCGCACAGCCGCTTCGGAGACCTACGATACCTCAAAGAGCATTTTGCCCATTGGTCATTGGACATGACCCTTGGCTATGCCATGGACGATGGCTGGGGGCAGCATCTCGATCTTGACCTTTACATGGAAATCCAAGATGAGCTGGAGGACATCAAACTCGGCGTCGTCGATAACTGGATGGGCGATGAATCGTTGGCAGGAGGCTATGGACGCTCCATCAAGGGATGGCAGCGAGACCCTCAAAACCTGCTGATCTTCAAAGATCGTGCCTCAATGCTGAAGTCCGTCTCTGAGAGCACAGCCATCCGCAGCAACGGCCATGCCTGGTGTACGGCAGACAACGACGGCTGTGTCGGCAATACCCTCGAACGCACCCGCTGCACTGGCTGCGACCAATCGGTGATCGGGAGTATCCACGCCCCCATCTACCAGCGACTCTACGATGATCTGAAAGAGCTGCTGCTCTGCAAGGACATTGGCGAAGGAGGTCGCCTACGCGTGAAGCGCGATCTGAACCGCTGCCGGGAGGTATTAGTGCAACTGGATATGCCTCCTGAGGATCTGAGTGCATGAAGAGCAAGGACAAATCATCCAATTACAAGCCTGCTGTGGATCGAGCGAAGGATCTGAAGCTAGCCATCTATGCCATCCAAAAAGGTCGGGCTCGTACCGGTGAAACTAAGGTGACCATCGCCGCTGTGGCCCGTGAGGCCGGAGTATCGACGGCGCTCATCCATAATCATTACCCAGCAATCGCTGAGGAGATACGACTGATCCAAGGGCGATCTAGTCGTGCCATGCGAGATGTAAAACATCAGGATCTGATTGCCGAGCGTCAGAAGTCTAAGGGCTACCGTCATGAGATTGAGGAGCTTCAGGCCAAGCTCGCCAGACTCGCATCCATCAATGAGGTACTGCTGTACGAGAACGAGACCCTAAAGGCTAAGGTGAAAGAGCGAAATGTGGTTGAACTGGTTTCGTCCACCCGCATGGATAAACCTGGCATCTGAAGAAGTCCTCCGTTCATTGACATCAAGAGAAAGCAAATAGTCATTGATGCTACTGTTGCCGTGGCATGCCCCTGCGCGGACGGCTGTCGCTAACCAAGCCTGTCTACGGCGAGTCTTGGCCCTGCGGGCTTCCATCCTCATGCTCTGCGCGCTCCGCTTGCCTTATCAGTCACGTGGACGCATCTAGGTCGTCCATTTGATCCAATAGACAAGCGCTACGAATATGCTAACTTGACCGCCTCGGTTCCCTAGTCGAGATCGGGCGGTCGGTTCGCCAAGGCGGTATAGCCACAGGGTGCTTCACCTCTTTTGCTTCACATGCATTCCGACAATAGTCAGAGGGCAGCCGACACCGCTGGCGAATTGGAGGATGCTATGCGCGTACCAATCTCTCTTGCCGACCTTCGTGTCAAATACGGCTTCAACCGTATCGCCAAAAAGCTCCAGCGCAATTGGCGGAGCGCCTTTTCTCTATCCCTCGCATCTTCGCAAGAAATCCTCTCGAAGGGTCTTGGCTATCAGGATCTTCATGATCTGCAAACATCGGCTAGCGAGCACGGCAAGAATGTCGCCGGGCCTACTCAAGATGAAGTAAGGAACGGAATCAGTAACGCCATTACCGCTTTCTGCCAGTCCAAAAAAGTTACTGACATGGACGAGCGCGACGTCAACCAGCTAGTAAGCTTGCTGCCCCTACACGAGCTTACCGTATTCCAGATGTCACGCTCACAACAGCCCAGCGCTCTCGCTTCTCAGTCCGTCTTTGAGTTACTCACCAGGCCAGCCAATGACCTGACTAGGGCTGCCAACCAGGAGCAGTCGACGCGTCCTGCACAGCTACGCGACGATCTGAGTGCCGAGCTTAGGAAGCGACCAGCAGATCCTATCAGCCAAGAAGATCTGAAACGCTTTTGGGAGGTAGTACAGCGCAAGGGTACCCTAGGGCAACATTCCTCCATCGCCCTCCCCGAAAAAGAAATTCACATTCAAGGAGTACACGCCACTGAAGTTTTACCAGGCTGGCCGACCAAAGATGTCAAGACGCTGCTGAGCAGACCGGTCTTCGAGCCAGGGGTTTAGGTGTCCTATCTGGACAGAAAATTGACTGGCGACTGCGACCGGGAGTTCCACGGTTGACGACAACCACTCGTCGCCAGCCCTTCGAGTGCTATCTGGAAACAGATACATCGCTGCTCGGATGGAGAAACAATTTCTTGCTGTCCAAGCTATCAAAACAGCATGATCGCCCTACTGCCCTCAGCGATGCATAATCAGATGCCCCACATTCCTGCCCCTTTTTCTCCGAACGAGGATGAAAGAGCCCTGTCGCTAGAGCATCTTGGGGTGCTGGACTCAGCTCCGGAGAAAGAATTCGACGACATCGTCGTGCTCGCGAGCACCTTGTGTGAAGTACCGGTCGCGCTGGTTTCTCTGGTGGACAGAGACCGTCAGTGGTTCAAGGCGTGCGTCGGGCTCGACGTGAGGGAGACGCATCGGGATCTGGCGTTTTGCGCGCACGCGATCCTGGCTCCCGCCGATGTGTTGACTGTCGAAGATGCCAGACGCGACCCGCGCTTTGAACACAGCGCACTGGTGCTTGGCCCGCCCTACATTCGCTTTTACGCAGGAGCTCCTATCATTGACGATACGGGGCACGCTCTGGGTACGGTGTGTGTAATTGATACCAAACCGCGAACTCTGACAGCACCGCAGCGCACGGCGTTGCTGGCATTGGCGAGACAGACCGCTTCGTTATTGCAATTGCGCTTGCTAAGACATCAACGAGAGCGTCGAGCAGAAATTCTTGTCCAAGAACTGGCCCAGGCAAATGCGCTTAATCAAATGGCCGAAGAGTCACTGCGTCACGCCAAGCGTATCTCCTCCCTGGGAATGGTCACGGCCAGTATTGCGCACGACTTCAACAACATTCTTCAGGCGCTTAGTGCAAGCTTGCAGATGATCCGCTTGCGCGCCAGACGACCGAAAGATGTCGAGAAATTTAGTGATACCGGGTTGCAGGCGGTTGACCAGGGACGACAGTTAGTAAGTCATCTGCTCTCGTGTGTTCGACTCGACAGCCCGAATCTGGTGTGCATTGACGTTAATGCCCGACTTGAAGCAATGCGCGATGTGTTGTTCCGCACCGCGACCGAAAGTGTTGAGCTGACTTTCGACCTGTCAGCCCCCAACACCGCTGTGATGTGTGAAGAGGCCCAGTTGAATGCGGCTGTGTTGAACCTTCTCACGAATGCCAGAGATGCGCTCGGGTCAGCAGGAAGTATCTGTATCTCAACTCGACTGGTACGGGCTGAGGATGATGTTCCACTGGCTGGAGGCAATTACGTCGTGCTCAGCGTTGCTGATACCGGGCCTGGTATACCGGATGACCTAGCGGCTAAAATTTTTGATCCTTTTTTCACCACAAAGGAAAAAGGAAAAGGTACGGGCTTGGGCTTATCGCAAGTCCGGGAGTTCGCAGAGAACGCTGGGGGCACCGTCATGGTAGAAACTGCTCCCGACAAGGGAACAGTCGTATCTTTGTACTTGAAATCATTGGGTCGAATCGATTCTGCGGTTAACCCCACCTAATCATCGTAGTTTGAAGATTTTGGCAGGTAACCTTCGTGACGTGATTCGCCTGTATGCCGGCCCGATACGCTGTTGTTCCCAACATGGAGGTGACCTAAATGCATGCTGAGTATTCGCTATCAGATGTGCTGGAAAGGATGTACCAGAATCAGCTCGCTCTCGAAGCTGCGCTCATGGAGTTGACCCTCCAGGTGGAAGCTCAGGGACATGCGGAAGTCGGGGACAACGTACGTGGTGCGCTTTACACAATTGGTGAGAACGCTGGTCATATCAAACAGGGGCTGGCCCGGCTCAAAAAGCTCCCATGAGGCAGCCGCTTTTTGATTTTGATCTCAAACGCGTCTCACGCGAGCACTACATAACTGGTAAAGCCGCCATCAATTTTCCGCACGCTGGAAGAACTACAGGTGGGTGGCATCTCCTGTCCTACTTCGACCGCGATTCGGGCGTAGCGAAAGTGTCGCTCGCAGGTATTCATTATCCTGATACCACCGACTTCTTTGGTGACGCTGGGATATGCGACGTTACCGGCCAGTTGGCGAAGCTAGGATGGGCATCAGAGGGCAAACGCCTCTTCATGGCCGATCATTACCGAGCGGCTTCCGACATGATCGTGAAGTGGGCACTGAGCGGTTCCAGGCACTGCAATGTCGAAGTAGCTGAATGGTTTCCAACCAAAGTAGAAAAACAGCTGCTGCTCGCAATTCTTGAGATGGGAAAGCCTAAGCTCTTCGAGCTAGGTATGCTGAAACAAGTGGAGGCCTGGCTAAGCTCGCAATAGATCAATCGAGACCGCAGATGAAAATCACAGCAGTCCCGGTAGCGTTAGAGTAAGTAGCCCAACTCAGTGCGCATAGTTCCAGCGAGCTACAAGGTTCATCTCGGCGTCTCTTGAGCATGAAACCCAGGCATACCGTGATAGGCTTTGATTTGCCTAGAATGGCTCGTCCCAACGTATACAAGCTCACAGGGACTGACTCAAATCAGGAACGCTTACATGTCGCTCAAAAAAGCTTTCGCTGCTGTGCTTAAAGCGATGCGCGCTGGTAGGGGACTGACCCAGAGAAACCTGGCAGAAGTCAGCAGTAGGACATACGTCTCGAAACTAGAACGCTGGATTTGCCCCTACAAAACCGGACACCAACTCCCCGTTAAATTGATGCAGCTGCCAAGCGCCTGAACTCCCTCGGTGAACGGTAGTTCAAGGCGCTGTGCGGATGCTGCTCGTTGTAATGTTCGAAGGCAATTGCCAGGTTACGCAACGCCGTTTCTCGATCCGGTTTGGGCATGTGCGCCACGTAGTCACGTTTGATCGTCTTCACGAAGCTCTCGGCCATGCCATTACTCTGCGGGCTACGCACTGGTGTGGTCACCGGCTGCAAGCCGATCTGCCGAGCAAACAGGCGCGTCTGTTCGGCGGTGTAGGCCGAACCGTTATCGCTGAGCCACTGCACCGGCGTTGCAGGCAGTTGATCACCGAAGCGCTTCTCCACGCTTTCCAACATCAAGTCGCGGATATCATCGCCGCTGTACCCGGTCGGGCTCGCGACCCAGCCGATGGCTTCGCGATCACAGCAGTCCAGGGCGAAGGTCACGCTCAGTTTAGCGCCGTCCTCACAACGGAACTCAAAGCCGTCCGAGCACCAACGCGTATCGCTGGTTTGCACCGCAATACGGCCTTCGTGCCGACGCGGCACGCCGGGTTGTTTGATCCGGCGCTCAAGCAGCAGGTTGTGATCACGCATCACCCGGTAAACCCGCTTCACGTTGATCGCGGGTAGCAGCTGGGTTTCACGGGCGCGACGCAGCAATCCCCAGACTCGACGGTAGCCATAGCTGGGCAGCTCGCTGACCTGTTGCTGGATTTCGGCCACCAACTCAGCGTCGTTCACAGGCCTGCTTCGCCGTGTCTTGGGCGATACCGATTGCTTGATTCGAACCGTTAATTGCGAGCGCGCCACACCGAGACATTCGCTGACCAGTTTCACTGGTCGTCCCCCGGCAACAAGGGTGAGTGCGCAATCCATTTTCGCGACCGGGCGATCTCCACGGCCTCTTTGAGGATTTCTGCTTCCATCGTCTTCTTGCCCAGCATCCGTTGCAGTTCACGGATCTGCTTGAGTGCATCGCTCAGCTCAGAGGCCGGCACCACGGCTTCACCAGCACTGACCGCCGACAGGCTGCCGTCCTGATAGAGCTTGCGCCACAGGAACAACTGGTTGGCATTGATGCCGTTGCGCCGAGCCACGACCGAAACGCTTTGTCCTGGTTCAAGGCTCTCTCGAACCGTGGCCAGCTTTTGCTCTGGGCTCCAGCGACGACGCCGCTCCTGGCCCAAAAGCTCACCACTCTTATCGTTGCTATTAGTCATAAACATAACCGTTTGCCTATCCCTTATCGTAAGGGGGAAACGGTGTCCTGTCTTTCATGGGGCTCGTTCAAACGCGGTCAATCGAGTCCAACGCTAGAGATGATCACCGCGCTAAGTGGCCCACTCAATGTACATCCTCTGACCCTAGTAGCCCTTACCCTTTGCGCCGAATCGGGGGAGTCCACCAGCGCTTTGCTGCGCCGGGCTCAAGATGAATTAGCGGATCTAGCCCATGACGGAATTCTTAAGAATTTATCGATTTCGCCGGACGATGGCTCACCGGTCACACGCCTCTCAACTAAGACCTCAAGTAATCGCTCAGTGACGAACTCTCCGCAAGTAGAATTCTGCTTCGTGGAGTAGACGATCCCCGACGCATTGACACCGTATGGCCTGATCGTACTCGTCAGCCAACTATCTCGGGAAAGGAATGGCGTTGCCTGTGGCGAAATGGCGCACGCATGAAACTTTTACATTGCTCCTTAATTCCGGCTAAATAACCGCCCCTCTACGCTGACTTTGAACATGTCCTCGTTGAAACGCATAAGCCCTTGGATCGCCTGCCTGGCCGTGTTGCTAAACATGTTTGCCATGCCGATGAGCCGCGCTATGCAGACGCCGGATGTTCAGCTAATGCTTTGGGGGGGATTCTGCTCGGGAGGTGGTTCTCAAGCTTTACCTCCAGGGTTCAAGAAAACAGTCGACACTTTCCAGCAAGCTCCTTCAAAAACGCTTATGCAGCACGGTGATTGCTGCTGTGGCCATGCTGGAATGGCAGCGCTTCCTTCCAACTACTACCGGCACTTTTTACCGCAATACACATCTGACACTTCCCTCGAAAATCCTGTACTGCCGAAGCTCCATCCCAGGATTCGGTGGCCAAGCCTAAGTCCACGCGCCTCTCCCTTCGCCTGATCACACACCGCTGACATTGTCCGGTGCTGCCTCTTTAAATCTTTTAGCGGCCTCGAAGGAAGCTAAACGCCCTTGAAGTTTCTTGATCATCAGGAAGTGCGTGCTATGCCTGCTCCAATTACTTTGCCTCTCGCAAAGCGCTTGTCTGTGTCCCGCCCCCTTTGGCCCCTGCTTTCAATAGGCGTGCTCGCGTTGAGCCCGCTGTCAGTGGCATTAGCTGAAGCCAGCAGAATCGAAAATTCAACCCTGACCCTAGGTGCGGTCAGCATTCAGGGCTCGGCAAGCGGCCCTTTGAGTACCAGCAACGTTCTCAGCTCGGTGGATATTCTCGGAGGAGACATCCTCGAAAAAATGCCAGTAAATTACAGCTGGGAACTGTTCAGTCGCGCACCGGGTGTCATGCTCACTGAATTCAACCAAGGCACGACCTCAGGGAAAATTTCCTTCCGTGGCTTTAACGGTGAAGGCGAAGTGAATGCCGTAAAGCTTTTGATCGACGGCATTCCGAGCAACAGCAACGACGGCAATATGCCGTTCATGGACATGATTTTCCCCATGGAGCTGGACAGCATTGAGGTGGTGCGTGGCACCAGCGATGCGCGTTATGGTCTGAACAACATTGCCGGCAACGTCAACATGCTCACCCGCACAGGTGGCGACTACAACAAGGCGCGGCTGCGTTATGGAAGCTTCAATACCCAAGAAGCACAGCTGGCCAAGGGAATTGAGAGCAGCAACTGGACTCAGAATTACTTTTTCGCCTATCAAAAATCTGATGGCTACCGGGATCATGCCGAAGCCGACAAGTTTTCAATGTCTGGCAAATGGTTCTACACGCCGGACGATGACAGCTACCGTATCGGCCTTATTGCTCGTCACTACGAAACTGAAGCTCAGGAGCCAGGTTATCTAAGAGAAGACGATGCACGTCATCACCCGGAAATGACCAACAGCTTCAACGCTACTGACAAGGGTACGCGTCGCATGAACCAAGTCAGTCTGCATTTTGATACAGACCTGGCTGATAACCTCGCTTGGTCAGCGAAGACCTACGTCAACACCTTCGATGACAGGCGTTGGACGCAATACTGGAGCACCAGCGCTCAACAGGAACGCGACGCTTACGAGACGCAATATGGCGCGCTAACCTCCGTGACCTGGCGACCGCAAGTCAGCTGGCTTTACGACTTCGCCTTGGAAGGAGGCGCAGACGTACAGCAGCAGCAAAATAAAAGTGAGCGCTATCGCACTAGAGACCGCACACGTCTAGCTACCACCCGCGACCAACAGTTCGACTTCGACACCTACGGCGCTTATGTCCAGGCAGAGATCAAACCTTTCGAGTCTCTGAAGATCGTACCCGCCTACAGGGTCGACAAGATCCAGGGCGACTTCACTAATGAAATGACCGGCACAGATTACGACATCAACGACTACGGGCTGATCAAGCAGCCGAAGATCAGCGTTGTCTATTCTCCCTGGGACGTTGCCAGCTTCTATGCGAACTGGGGACGTACCTTTCAAGTGGGCACCGGGGCGGCGGCTTACAAGATACCTCCCCGGGATACCGATCTGGCACCCTCGATCAACGAGGGCTGGGAAACCGGAATCAAGTTCACGCCGGATGACTGGGTAGACGGGCGCGTTGCTTATTGGCAGCAAGAGGCCTCGGGGGAAGTTAGTCGAAGGCTGAACGACCCAAGCGGCGAATCCGATAATGTTGGTGAAACACGGCGCTGGGGTTACGACTTGCAGATGAACCTGTATCCGAACGAACGCACCAATATCTGGATGGCCTACTCTTGGCAATATTCGAAAATACTCCAGCCGAGTGCCACGTTGCCTAACAGCAAAGGTCAGGAAATCGACCACATCCCGCATCACCTCTACAACGCGGGAATCAGCTACGACGCGACACCAGCATTACATCTGACGGCCTGGATGAACGGCCAGACCAATTACTACCTAGAACGGGAGAATAAAAAAGGGACGTATGGCGGTTACGTGCTGATGAACCTCGGCGCAACATACAAAGTGACACGATCAGTTAGTGTCGACTTACAGCTGAAAAACCTTACAAATCGTTATTATGAATATGCTTGGTATGACCCGGACGGTGCCCAGGCATCCCTACATTCCCCGGGTGATGGCCGTGCGCTTTACACCGGAGTGACTTTGGACTTCTGAGGAGGAATTCTGTTGAGGCCTATTAGGCCTCATCAGCTCCAAGGAATGCGCGTCTTCCTCACCGCAATCCGATTAACTAAGAGAAAGCTGGTTGGTAACTAATCGCCTGAGAAATCTATATGTATTAGGCTCATTCACTGTCGCATTCGAATACAATCTTACGCGATCTAGAAGCCAACAGCTTAATCAGTTCTTGCAGTTGACATGATCGAAAATGAGCATGCATAGATTGTTCGTCGCGCCAAAAAAATTCGATTATCCAACTATTCGATTCGGCGACCTTCCTCAACTCACATCCTGCAACACCTGAAGAACCAATCTCCAACAGCCCAAGAATATTACAAATCTTATCTGCAAATTCATCATCCATGTTCACTTCGAACCCCATAGCGCTCTTCATAAGCCCCGACATAAAACCAATCTCCAAATCGAAAAAATAATTAGGCCGTGCGAATTACCAATACATCGCACAAGGATGTTCAAGTTACTAAATTTATCCCTAGGTGAGATTGGGCTATGCTGCAGCGTTCTAGGTTAAAGTTACGATAGACGAAAATAAGTTAAAAACATGACAAAAAATTGATGATTTCTGCCAAAATCACCAGAACCCACAAGGTGCTCTCCCGGAAGGTGTAACACAAATGCTTGTAAGATCTGTTCAGTTCATGACTTATCCCGAAGTTAGCCTTCTCGACTTAGCAGGCCCTTTGGATGTTTTTATTGCGGCTAACCACTTTGCAGACCCGGATCATCCCCCCTACTCCTTATCGATCCTTTCTTTAAGTGGAACCACTGAGATTTTCTCTAATTTCTCATTAAACGCTGCGGTTTTGGGAGCGGAAACACCGGGAGCGCACACGCTGATCGTCCCAGGCGGGCCTGGCATCCACAAATTTTGTGATCATCCAAAGTTTTTTACACATTTTGTAAGACATGCTGAAAATGCAAAGCGTCTAGTTTCCGTTTGCACGGGGGTATTTGCGCTAGCGAGAGCTGGAAAACTAAACGGGCGACACGTTACTACTCATTGGTCTGCCTATGACAAATTGGAAACAGACTTTCCATTTGTAAACGTAAGGCGCGGCCCTATATTTATTAATGACGGGGACTTATGGACTTCAGCGGGTGTTACTTCCGGGATCGATTTGGCGTTATCAATGGTTGAAGCCGACTTGGGGCATTCTGCTGCACTCGAAGTAGCACGACATCTGGTTGTTTTTTTAAAACGGCCAGGAGATCAAGATCAGTTCAGCTCATCTTTGACGTTACAGTCAAAAAGCAGTCAATTCTCAGATCTTCACGCTTGGCTAAATAGCAATCTTAATAGCGATTTATCGATATCTTCACTAGCAAATTTTATGAACATGAGTGAAAGAACTTTTGCACGTAAATATAGTGAAGTCACAGGTAGCACGCCGAGTAAAATGGTCGAGCAGATTCGCCTAGAAACGGCTTGCCACTTACTTGTGACGTCAAACTCGCCACTCAAAGCAATCGCCAATAAGTGTGGGCTAGGTGACGAGTCAACGTTTATTCGTAACTTTACAAAAAAATACTCCGTCACGCCCAAGGAATATCGAGAGCGGTTTAAGCCGCTTCTCTGAAAGGTTTTTCACATTAAGCGGCGGACTGAATACTATACTAACTTAGTATTTATATATTAAGCGTAATATCGAGCTTGATTCTTGGAAAAACATCTAGTTCGCTATTTTTTTCTTCCAATTTTTTTTCACGGAAAAACATTCGCCGATACTCAGAAGGCGACGTGCCGAGGTGCACAGCGAATTGCTGCCTCAACGATAAAGGCGTTCCAAATCCTGCCTCACCGGCTACACATTCGATAGGCAGGTCAGTCGTTTCTAACAGCTCCTGCGCTCTGACAACGCGTTGAGCATTCAACCACTTTGAGACGGTACTGCCAGTCGATTCCCTGAATCGACGAGTGAAGGTGCGCCTACTCATTTTCGCCATGTCCGCCATTACGTCGAGCGACAGATCACTGGCCAAATTCATACGAGCCCATACCAGCACATCAGACAAGTGAGTCTCGCTGGATAGCTGCGGCACAGGATGCTCAACGTATTGAGCTTGGCCGCCCTGCCTGTGCGGCGGTGTCACCAGCATTTTTGCGGTTCGATTCGCTACATCGGCGCCGAGCCGCTGCCGTACCAAGTGAAGGCAACAATCTATTGCCGCAACGGTTCCTGCAGAGGTAATGATGTTGCCATCACTTACATAGAGCACTTCAGGCCTGAAACGAACTTCTGGGAACCGTCGCCCAAACTCGTCTCTGACTGCCCAGTGAGTGGTTGCTTCTTTGCCATCAAGAAGCCCGGCCTCGCCGAGCACGAATGCTCCCAGACATAACCCGACGATGAGCTTTTCCTGGAAATTTGCACGTTGTAAGGCTTGCACAAGCTTTGCAGACGCTGCGACCGAATGATCACCCCACGCCGGAATGACAATTACGTCGGATGCCTCCATCAGTTCCAGGCCATGATCGACCGCTAAGCCTATGCCTTGGTCGCTTATCACCATTCCCGGAGCCTCTGCACAGTAACTGACCTCGTAATGAGGTTCACCGGGTGCAGATTGAGCTGTTCCAAGCACCATTCCAGGGACGGAAAGATGAAACAGGCTGACTCCGTCAAAAGCCAGAACAGCAACGCGTGTGGATTGCATCAGTCAGCCTCACATTCGAGAACAGCGCAGGTTTATGGCCTGATTATATCGCAATCTGTCATTCAGGCCACTGTTGAGTCCCAGAGTATTGGGCAAGAATGGAGTCACTGATGCAATAACAGGATTAACGAGATGAACTTTAAAACACTTCCAATCGCCCTCGGCCTTACCTGCACTGCCGCAACCTCTTCGGCATTTGCGAGCTCCGACACTCCCAATTCCCCGGACGCGGCCCATAAAGTCGACTTACAGCAAGTTCGCAACGCAACGGTAAAAATCTCCTACGGCGGCACGACCTTTCTGATCGACCCGATGCTGTCCAAAAAGGGTACCTACCCAGGATTTGAAAATACCTACCGTAGTGACCTGCGCAATCCCTTGGTTGATCTGACTGAGTCGCCCGAAAAAGTGATCTCTGGTGTAGACGCCGTCATCGTCACTCATACGCATCTTGACCACTGGGACGATGCCGCACAGAAAGCGCTGCCTAAAGACATCCCGCTGTTTACGCAGCACGAGGAGGATGCGAAGTTGATCCGCTCCCAAGGCTTCAAAAATGTGCGCGTACTGACTGACGAAGCTGAATTCGGCGGCGTCAAAATCACCAAGACCGGTGGTCAGCATGGCACCGACGAAATGTATGCAGTACCCGCTTTAGCGAAGCCTCTTGGCGAAGCAATGGGCGTTGTTTTTCAAGCTCCAGGCTACAAGACCCTTTACCTGGCCGGTGACACTGTCTGGCGTAAAGAGGTCGACCAGACCATTGAGAAATATCATCCCGAAGTCATCGTACTGAATGCCGGGAAAGCAATGATGACCGGCTATAAGGGATCGATCATCATGGGCGAGGAAGACGTTCTACGCGCCTCAAAGGCTGCGAAGGACGCGAAAATCGTCGCAGTGCACCTGGACGCAATTAACCACATGTCTCTGACTCGTGACGAGCTACGCACATACGTCAAAAAGCAAGGTATCGAGAGCCGGGTCGATATTCCGGAAGATGGCGCTTCACTGGAGTTCTGACTCAAACCTTTTGGGTTCGGAATAAGGCAGGTGCTCTACCTGCCGATCTGAGCCTTCGTCACCCATTCCCTATGCTCGGATAATTGACCGGAGATCGTTCATGAAACGTGGCCTTGTAGTAGTTGATCTGCAAAACGAATACCTGCCCACTGGCAAGCTGCCTTTGACCGGCATCGACACCGCTGTCGAGAATGCTATCCGAGTGATCAGCCACTTCCGTGATAAGGGGTTTCCTGTTTTCCACATACGACATGAGTCCGCTGAAGGCGCTCCGATCTTTGCGAAGGGATCCAAGGGTGCGGAAATTCAACCAGATGTAGCTCCACAAGGTAATGAACCTGTAGTCGTAAAAAAACACATCAACGCCTTCAGAGAAACCGATCTGAAACAGCAGTTGGAAGCCGCTGATGTCCAGGAAGTCGTAGTCATAGGCGCGATGAGCCACATGTGCATCGACGCAGTAGTTCGTGCGGCGGTGGACATGGGCTATCCGGTTACTGTGCTGCACGATGCCTGCGCGACCTTGGATCTCAAATTTGGTGGTGTAAACGTTCCAGCCGCTCATGCACATGCAACGATGATGGCAGCCTTTGAGTTCGGCTACGCCACCGTCAAATCGGTGGACGAGTACCTGTCGGCCTAACCGCGCGACGACTTGACTTTGCGGGGCCCCATGGGGCCCTTGCTTTCATCATCAACGCACTAGCAATTTGATGGCGCCGGCAACGAGTTAAGCATTCATCGCCTTAGATTCAGACGGACTATACCTTGTCAGGATCGTCCCGCTTGTGCGCTAGCCGACTATACCGATCTCTTTGAACACTCCAGCCTTGCAAGGCAATAACTCCTCAATGTAGGTATCGCGAGCCCTTTCGAAACGAAATGTAGGGATTGGCATTGAGATTGCAAAACGGCCTAACACTGTATCCAGCGCGACAGCTGTCGTGGTGATGCCCTCGATGAGTTCACCGTGATCGCTTGAAATCCCGGTTTTGCGAATATTGTCCAACTGTTTCAGCAGCGTCAACAATACTGCCGTCTCCTGCTTCGTAGCGATTTCAGCTGCAAACAGAGCCTTAACGTCCTCATTTTTTGTCTAGAGCCAAGAGCGCCCGTCCAACAGATGTCCCATACAACGGGGTATCCAATTGGCCAAGACGTGGCACCACCTGTAACTCACGATCAGCAACAACACGGTCTCCAACGATCAGTTGGATGCCGGCAGGCCTCGAAAATACAACCGTCTCTTGAACCACCTCGCTCAGCTTATGCAGCCAAGGGCGAACGACAGTCATGCGGTCGACATGGGCATTCGCGACAAGCCTTAACAAACCCGCCCCGAGACTGATTCCTCCGGCTCCTTCACTCCGAATCATTCCCTGCTCTTCCAGCGCTCCTACGATGCGCTGCACCGTTGAGCGAGGCAGATCTACCGCCTGGGCTCACTTGTTTTCCTAAGCGCTATCGGGGTATGGACTCTGTCAGGAGAACAAGCCGCACTCATCATGATGATCGTGCTACCTGTCTTGCTCTCCCAGGCATTCTCCTCACACCCAGTGCCACGCGTGGCAACCGCCAAGTTACTGGGGGAGCCTTGATCGCCATCCCTGTCGCTATCCTGTTTGTACTCAGTTCGCTTGCGCAGGGTTCGGGCGATTTCGAGATGTTGATCCTGGTGCTTTCTGCGCCTCTTTTTCTGGGGCTGATGAGCATGACGTCACCGACACTCGCCCCCTACGGGCTTGGTTTCTGCCTCACCTTGGCTGTGCTTGTTCAGCCGAGCAACTACATGACATTTGCAGTCGATCAATGCCTGTCCACGGGACTGGGAATCGCAGCGGGCCTCGGCTTGCTGTACGCAGGGTTTGATCTGTTAGGGCCGCCCAAGGCCACATGGCTGCAGCGACGAATTATCAGAGCACTTAATTCCGACTTGGAAAAAATGCGGAAAAAGCGATTGTCAGTCAACTGGCTTACACAACGTGCGGCTGAGCGTCTGGCCTTTCTCGCTGCATACGAGCCGCCATCGCCGGTCGGTAGGAAGCTGACACAGCGTGGGCTTAAAGTATTTGAGTCTGGCCACCGCATGACCGTGAACTCAATCAAGCAGCACCAAGCATCAAATTCCACGCTCCAATAATGAATTTAAAGGTATACAAAAATGCACAACCATCAGGCTGATGCTAACTTCGTGCGAGATCTCCAAGAGGCTGCCCCCGAAATGGTCGCGGCATTTTTCAACTTTGACAAAGCTGTATTCAACAAGGATGTCGGTAGCCTGAATTTAGCCACGCGGGAATTAATCGCTGTTGGCGTAGCAGTGACTACACAGTGTTCTTCTTGCATTACCGACCATGCGAAGCGAGCCATCAGCGCGGGGGCGTCGAAGCAAGATGTAGCCGAGGCGATCATGGTAGCGACAGCGCTTCGAGCGGGTGGAGGGATTACCCATGGATGGCAAGCGATGAAAGCTGCCCATCAAAGTGATGAGTCACGACGCTAAAGCAGTATTCGTCTGGGTACGTTTCAAAAAAACGCTATCGGATCGAAGCTGCGCATCGCGGCAATCCGATCTTTGCACAGAAATAAAACGTGATGTGGACTTGCTTGGCGTGCCCGACCCTTCGAGTCTGGAAAAACATATGTGAGGCATTCAATCAGTCCATTAATGCAAGTTAGAGCTTACCAAACGAGGTCATTCTCATCTAATCACTTCACTCGAAAGTAATGGGTGCCAAACACACGGTGGGCACGCATAAGTATAGCACGGGATGTCTCCCACCCGACTTTATCGCCTTTTACCAAACAATTTCGGTCGCTCCGGGTAAATCGGTATGAATATTTTACCGTGAGCAGAATGAAGGCACACGAGCGGAAAGAATGTCGGGGTATGGAAAAAGACTTATCTCCTACCGATCTGAGAGAACGAACGTCGGCAAGCGTCGATCTCAAAGCTCAGCTCTTCGATCAGCGACGAAAGTGCGGAACTGGACGCAAGGATATCACCACGGACAGCGGTAACAAGAAGATCCACACGACCAGAACAAGGTTCGTAAAGTTTGATAGTAAGGGTGCCATCTGCGCTCAATGTACAATCGCACGAAAGTGGTCGAAAAGCCGACTCAAGAGCCTTTCGCAACTGAAGCGCAGAAATTCCTGCTAGTATTTTTGACACCCGGAGACGCCCTATCAGAGGGTCTACTAAACTCAACCTATAATAGATTGCTTTCAGTCACATTTAGAAGCAAACATGCTCACCGCCTCAACCGCATCGCTTGTTCCCCTTTGGATTTGGGATATAACCTCTCCCGCTTGATCAGCCAGCATCACGCCGCGCTGTGCACGATCGCGCGTAGAAACCATGCTCGCCACCGCGTCGCGTGTCTCAGTAAGAATTCTACCGATCATTTCTGCAATTTCCGCTGTAGAGCGGCTTGTACGTCCCGCCAGCTGTCTGACTTCATCCGCCACTACCGCAAATCCACGACCTTGGTCACCGGCACGTGCTGCCTCGATTGCAGCATTCAGCGCAAGTAGGTTGGTCTGTTCAGCGATACCCCGTATAGTGTTGACGATAGCCGTTATTTGCTCCGATCTATCCCCCAACTCTCCAACCAATCGCGCAGATATTCCAATGCTCTCAGCTATTGAGCGCATCTCAATCGCTGTCTCGTGAATGACCTGCGCTCCTTGTTTTGCAACTCGCTCAGTTTCAGCGGAAATATGGTACGCACGTGATGCACCTTGGGCATCTTCGCCAATTTTCTCAATGCGAGCTGTAATGTCGCTAGCAAATTTTATAATCTTGATTAACTTCCCATCACGATCGTAAACAGGATTATAACTTGCCTCTAGCCAGACCGTTTTGCCGCTCTTGGCTATTCTTTTGAATTGGCCGCTAAAAAAATCGCCCGCATTCAGGCGTCGCCAAAAATCAATGTATCCTTCTGTGCGCGTCAACTCCGGCTCACAAAACAAACTATGATGCTTCCCTTTTAATCCGGACACATCATAACCCACAACATTTAAAAAGTTCTGATTTGCACATATTATATTTCCACATGTGTCAAATTCAATAATTGCCATCGCCCTGTCAATCGCATTCAATTTCGCGCGCAATTCTGAATCTCGAGCGACTTGCTCCGTTACATCAAAGGCGAATTTTATTATTTTTTCGACTTTCCCAGATGCGCCCAACAGTGGGCTATAAGTGGCTTCAATCCAAATAACTTCACCATTCTTCGTAATCCGAGGGAAGGTGCCAGACAATGACTCTCCTAACTGCAGCCTCTGCCAAAAAGAAGGATATTCAGGGCTTCGGCCAAAGCTCGCCAGGCAAAAGTCTTTGTGCGTTTTGCACAAAATCTCGTCAGCATGATAACCAAACAAGCGCAAAAAATTATTATTCGCACTTGCCACATTTCCCTCTGCATTAAACTCAATGATAGCCGTTGACCGATCAAGAGCCACAAACAATTCGTTAAGCTCGCTGCTTTTAGCTTCCAAATCGGATAGTTTTCTTTTCAGTGCTTTATTAAACATGATCAGCCCTTAGTAAATGATAACGAAATGAATAGTTATTGCGCAAAACCTAATGGATAACTCTCTACCCCTCAAGCTCAATCCACACCTAATTGTCAACTAGCCATTGGGCTAAAAATAGAGGGCTACCGTCAACTCGCGACCAGGATAAATATGACTTTTTATAAACACCAGCAACAAAAAAAAATAATTCTGCGCTTTTCTTTAGTATTGCGCTTTTCTTTGATTATCAATTCAAATGCAATAAAAACGGAATTGAATGCAGGGCGGGGCAAAAGCTATAATAGAATTTTCTGTGACCACGAATGAATGATGGATATCTACGGCGCTAACAAACTACATTTTCATGACATAGGGGATGCGTCAGAGCACTTCCAAAGCTACGATAATTTCATGTCGATAACTCCGGGTTTGAACGGGACGCTAGACTATGAAAAAAGGTTTTGTGTTATGGGCACGTCATTCGTAAGTCTTTCTTATAGCCAGTCTGGATGGGGATATAGAACGTCGAACGAACTGGATGGTTTCTCTATTACAGTTCCACATTCTGGCTTTATGCAATGGCGCAACCATAATGGAATACACAGGGTCGAGCGAGGAGCTCTCGTAATCGCTGACCAGAGAGAAATATTTCTCGCGAATTATGCCGAGGGAATAAACTACACAACGATATATATTTCCAACGCTGACATGGCAAAACAACTTACCTTGATCTTAGGCTACTCCCCTAAATCGAGAATTTTTTTCGACCAAAGAACAAGCGAACGATGGCAGATTAATTCTATCCAGAGACTCGTAGAAACCATTTTAGATTTTTCGGAAAAATCACCAATATTTGTAAAAAGAGTTGCTGACAGCCTAAAAGAAAGCTTGATAGGTTTTTTTCTCTGCAACTTTCGTAACAATTACACTTTGAGTATCCTGGGCCCCAAAAGATCCATCACGCTTACGCCTCACTTAATCAACATGGCTGCAGAATACATGGCATCCAGTGTAGACCCACACTTAACCGTGTGCGAAGTCGCCACCCATGCAGGCCTTAGCGTTCGCTCTCTGCAAATGGGGTTTAAGAAATTTAAGAACACTACGCCTATCGTCTTTTTGCGAGAGCAGAGACTGGAAAAAGCGAGGCGTATGTTAAACATGGAGGATAACTCCCTCACTCCAAAAGAAATTGCATACGCGTGTGGCTTCACCAATTATCAATCCTTTTGCAAATACTACAGTCTTAAATATTTCATTCATCCTTCGTTCATAGGACAGCCCTCTCTTCGTAAGAAATCGTGACACACACGGGTTTATTAGGTGCGAGCAAGTTGAGAGAGGTGATTGGTGGCGGCTGGAAGATCAGCGAGCACGCAGCGGCGGCTCCTGGGCTTTGCTGCGGGCTCACCTAGGGTACCGCGCCTGGTACGCGCATTCCAATAAAGCAGCTCTTAAAGTATTTTCAAATGCACCAATATCAAACTTTAAACTTTTGAACGAGATGGTTCAAGTTAACCGCTAGCCGACTGAGTTCATTGCTGGCCTTAATTGTTTGATTTGCACCCTCGCTGCTTTGGATCGCTAAAGATCTAATGCTCAACAAGCTCCTGTCAACGTCTCTAGCGACGTGTGCTTGTTGCTCCGATGCGACTGCGATCTGTAGGTTACGCTCGTTGATTTGAAGAACGGAATCCGTGATCTGCCGCAATGATTGACCCGCCCCCTCAGCTGTCCTTTTAGTATTATAAACTTCTTCAGTGCTTCGACGTATTGACTCGACTGTTGTTGAGGATCCACTCTGAATTGCTGTTATCATTTTCTCTATTTCCAAGGTGGAAATTTGAGTTCGATGCGCGAGCGCTCTCACTTCATCAGCAACAACAGCGAACCCCCTCCCTTGTTCGCCTGCGCGTGCGGCTTCAATTGCGGCGTTTAAAGCCAACAGGTTGGTTTGCTCCGCTATACTTCTGATTACGCCTACGACTTGGCTTATATCTTCCGCCTGTCCCGCCAATTCTGTCACCTGAGAGGCGGAGCTTTCCACGAGCTCTGTCAAAGTCTCTACGGCAGACAAAGTTTCGGAAACACGGAGATTACCGAGCTTAGCCGCCTCACTAGACTCCTGGGCTGCTTGGGAGGTAGAGGTTGCGTTACGAGCAACTTCTTCAACTGCGGAAGTCATTTCTGTTACAGCAGTGGCAGCTTGTTCAATTTCGCTATTCTGTTGCTGAAGATGCCGATCCGCAGCCTCAGTTATGGAGGTCATTTCGACTGCAGCTGAACTCAGCTGGATGGACGCTTCAGAAATTTCTAAAACTGTGTCCTGGAGATTCTTAGACATAAGATTGAGGGCAACCATTAGCCTAGAAACCTCATCTGTGCCCGTAATTTCAAGACGCCGCGTAAGATCCCCCGACGCAATTTCCTCAGCAAGCCTGAGCGAGTCCCCCACAGGCTTTACTATACTGCGCGTCAATGCTATAGCTAAAACAATAGTAAGCAAAAGAGAAACGACAACAATAGTAACAAGTACATTCACGCTTTCATTATAAACAACGTCCGCCTCGACCCCCAAAGCTTTTGCTTGTTCGGCATTGAACTGCCTAATAACATTAAGTTTTTCCTGAAATGAGCTGGCATTATCCGCTTGGGTAGAATTAGCAAATATCAAGGCCTGCTCATGCTCAGACAAGTCAAGCTTTGACAATTGCGCAAGCCCTGCAATATAAATCTTCATTGCTTGATCTGCAGCCTCGAATTGCTCCCGATCCTTCTCACCAGCCATGAGGTTCTTACGATAGTAATCGCTACGCTCTTCTAATATTTGCACCGAATGTTGGACTTTAGCTTCGGCGGCGCTTTTCCCCGCCACATTTGTTGAGTTAGCAAGCATCCTGATGCTTTCTAGCCGGGCGTTAAGCAAGGAGATTTGGATATCATCGATAGTCTGCGTACTCGGCAAAGCATTTTCTGCTAACTGTTGTCCGGCGGCCCTTAAGTGAGATAGCTGCACGTAAGCGAAAACACCTAAGAAAATGAGAATGGCAGTGATACTTCCGAAACATAAAGTAGCTTTAGTTGAAATACCTAAATTCTTGAAATTCATAGCGACTCCGACAGTCGTCTTTCATCACAAGCTAGCTAGCCTGGACAAGTATTTTAATAGAAATAATGCATATTATTGCGCTAGGCAATAACCTTAACTAATTTTACTGCGATACGGAAGTAGCTCGCATGCTAGTGCGCTTCGTCACGATTCGTCGACAAGACTAATTTCCGCATTAAATAATTCATCATCAAGCTTCTTCAAGGTTCGGACACTTTTAATCAACACTTTCTTATAGTCACGAAATGCCTCCCAAAGCGGATCATCCGGGTCATCCGGAATCTCCATTTCGAGATTGGCTGTAAGTGAATTGAGATAACTAAGGCTTTCGCCGATGTTACGCTTAATAGACGTTTTCAATGCTTCAAGTGAAAAATTCAGTTTCTTCAACTCTCTAGCAAGCATATAGGAAGGCAACGAGGTAGTTTTATTGGTATCACTTACGTCGAGTTGCGCAGCTTTTTCCACCTCAAGATTAGCGAGCAAAAAGGTATGCTCAAGCGCCCGCACTGAAAAAACAATCCCACCTACATCTTCTACCATCTGCATGGTAAGTTCTTCGCATTTTTGTGTTGCTTCTATATATTTTTTTAATTTAGGCATTATAGGAAACCAGCAGAGTTCGTTGACTATCATGAAATTATTATTTTCTTGTCTTCCATGACGACGAGCGCGCTGAAGCTGAACCAAAATTTTATGGCTAACTATCCCTCGCTTTGAAGATGTATTTACGCGCAATCCAGATCATATGCGTGTCTAAAACCGATAACACTGTTAAAAGAATCCGTTTTTGCAATCTAACGTTGGCTCAAGGAAGGTGGCGATGTGATCATAATACGCTATCATTTCGTCCGAAAAAAATGACAACAGGTTGACGATTCACGCCAAAAATGGATTCATGCGCACTACATAGGTGCGCAGGAATCCGCTGAATGCTAACTAAAACGATTCAGTTCATCGCTTTTGCCCAAGCTAATTTGATCGACCTGGCCGGCCCTCTAGAAGTATTTTCAACAGCCAACTATTTTTCAGATCCGAAAGCTCCGCCCTACCATCTATCGATGGTTTCGCTTGATAGCGTAGCCGCTTTGCTTCCTGATACCTATATCCACACCGCCCTTCTAGATGAGAGCTCACTAGCCCCACATACGCTAATCGTTCCTGGTGGGTTAGGCATATACGAATTCTGTAAACATCCCCAATTTAGCGCTGTATTTAAGGCTCACGTTGAGAAAGTGACGCGTCTGGTCTCCGTTTGTACAGGAGTGTTTGGACTAGGCGCAGCCGGAGCGCTCTCAGGCTGCAAAGTTACAACCCACTGGTCTGCGTATGATGAACTTGAGAAAACTCATCCAGATGTTTTACTTCGTCGTGGGCCTATATTTGTCAACGATGGACGCATTTGGACGTCAGCTGGTGTCACCTCAGGTATTGACTTAGCCTTAGCACTTGTTGAAGCTGATTTAGGGCACGCTTTAGCTTTGAAAGTCGCGAAGCACTTAGTCGTATTCTTAAAGAGGCCTGGTGACCAGAGTCAGTTTAGCTCTAGCTTAGATTTGCAAACCAGAAGTTGCACTTTTTCTGATCTGCATGCATGGGTAAATGAAAACCTTGTAGAAGACTTGTCTATCGCGGCGCTTGCCAAGCGAATGCATATGAGCGAGCGTACCTTCATAAGAAGGTACAGGACAACAACAGGGCAGACCCCGAGCAAGATGGTCGAAAAACTAAGAGTTGATGCCGTACGTCACTTGCTGGTGAGCACCGAGTGCCCTCTCAAGGAAATCGCACACTTGACGGGACTGGGACATGAGGCAAGTTTGATAAGGAAATTTTGGAAGTTTTTTGGCGTAACTCCAAGTGAGTATCGCCAAAGATTTAAGTCAACCATATGAATGTACGGTCTGACCATCAGACTGCTGATATTACTCGTCAACGAGCGTTATAGCTGATCCCGCACAGTAAAATTGTGAGCAAGAAGGCCCCATAAGGGCCTCCTTGCAGAAGGTGATTACTTGCTCAGCCAAGACTCAACTGTCGCGGCGCCGTGCTTGGATTTCCAATCTTTAAGCGTTTTGTGGTTACCACCCTTGGTTTCGACGACTTCACCAGTGTGAGGGTTTTTATAAACCTTCAACTGGCGAGGCTTGCGACTGCCCACTTTGGACTCGGCTACTGGAGCCCGTTGACCGGCTTGCGGATCAAGCAGGTTGATCACGTCCTTGAGGCTGTAGCCGTATTTTGCGAGCAAATCGCGCAGCTTCGTTTCGAATTCGATTTCTTTCTTGAGGCCTGCATCCCCCTTGAGGGCTTCGAGAGCTTGGAGCTGTTCGGCGAGGTGTTTTTCTAGCTGGCGGAATTCTGCGAGTTTGGACATGGGAGTTTCCTGAGTAATTAGTATTGTCACGTTACGAGAGAATAGACACTCGCAGGAAGGAGAAGACTCAACTCTTAGACCCCTATAAAATGCTGGGTGTTAACGCGCTATCGGTAGGAGCGTAAGCAAAAGCTGGAGGGAGGCAACAAGTTGAGCTCCCCTTCTGTCGCGTTACAGCTTGAAACGCGAAACGACAGTACGCAGTTGCCCAGCCAGCAGCGAGAGTTCTTCCGCAGTCACAGCGTTGTCCTCTATCCCCTCCATCAATGCAAGGCTACCGTTACGAATCTCAGTCACATTGCGATTTATATCCTCCGAGACGGCGTGCTGCTGAACCGCCGCGCTGGCTATCTGGGTGTTGATTCCTACGATTTGCTCAACGCCGTCATTGATTGCATCCAGGCTGGTAGAGGCCTGATCAGCGGATTCGATGCACTCCTGCGCGCGCAGTTTTCCCGCTTTCATTTGCTCGACGGCGTCGCCTGTTGCCAGTTGCAGCTCTTGGATAATCCGGCGGATCTCTTCAGTGGAGTTTTGTGTGCGCGAGGCCAGAGTTCTGACCTCGTCGGCGACCACCGCGAATCCTCGACCCTGCTCAGGCTTAGGCACAATCATCGGCCCCCTGGTAACTTCTCGTCATTACCTGACGCTGCAAAATGGTTGCTTACCATTGGCATGCTGCTGGGACGGCTGGAGATACTCACCGTCCTGGTACTCGTAAAACCGGTTTTTTGGAGGTATTAGTCCTATCAATGAATAGGTGAATACCCATGGGCGCGAAAAAAGCCTGTCGAGCGACTCCGCCAAAGCTGTTTGGAACGAGCTGCTTATTTGGTTAGTCTTGCGGTCAATACAGCGACTTCAAGAGGAGCTCCTCGGGTGATCAAGCCGATAATGCTGTTACGCCGAGGCTTCGCCTCCATACGCTGGCGCACCAGGGTAACGCTATGGATTGCAGCAACCATTGCTGGGCTGCTGGTGGTGGCTTTCGCTAGGCTGGCAGACATGGCCTTGGCGCAGTTTGCTCAACAGACCGCTGAGCGAGCGTGGCTTCCGCTTGTTTACACCCCAATGATCGGCATGCTCGTAGTCTTGCTGACAACGCGCTTTTTTGTGGGCGCCCAAGGTAGCGGAATTCCTCAGGTAATCGCAGCAACACGACTTGCACGTCAAGGTAAGCCCATTAACAGACTGGTTTCATTGCGCATTGCTTTCGCCAAGATAAGCCTTGGAAGTCTGGCGCTGACGGGCGGCTTTTCGGCGGGGCGTGAAGGCCCCTCAGTGCAAGTTGCCGCATCCATCATGCAATTCTTTCACCGCTTCCTGCCCAATGCGCGAATCGTGCGCAGCGAGGATCTCATTCTGGCGGGAGGTGCAGCGGGTATTGCGGCAGCATTCAACACGCCCTTGGCAGGGATCGCATTCGCGGTAGAAGAACTTGGACGCAAGCTGGAGACCCGTACCAGCGGGGTTCTTCTCAGCACCATTATCCTCTCTGGGATGGTTGCCATTGCCTTGCAGGGAAACTACAACTATTTCGGTCACTTCGGCATTCAGGACATAAACCTCGACATTGTCGTCCCGGCATTAGTCATAGGAATTGGATGCGGGCTATTGGGTGGTTTGTTTAGTCGAATGTTGTTATGGCCGCAGCGGCATCCACACTTCATCATCTGGCAATGGCGGCGCCTGCACCCGGTGTGGTTTGCCGGCATCTGTGGATTGGTCGTCGCCATCTTAGGTTGGTTGAGCGGCGGAATGTCGTTCGGTAGTGGGTACGGCATTACTTCTCAGGTCATCGCATCCGATGTAGTCCTGCCATGGCACGCCCCCATTACTCGCTTCTTAGCGACCGTAGTGACCTACTTCTCTGGTATTCCAGGAGGTATTTTCGCCCCCTCGCTCGCTGTAGGGGCCGCAGTCGGCGCCAATACCGCAGAGCTATTCCATCTGGCCGCGCAGCCCACTATTGCACTCTGCATGGTCGGATTTCTGGCTGCCGTTACTCAGTCGCCAATCACCTCCGCAATCATTGTGATGGAGATGATTAATAGCCACAGCATGGTGATCAGTCTCATGGCGGTAGCCCTGATCGCCAAGGCTGTCAGTTCAAGAATGGGCCCTGAGTTGTATCAGCAGTTGGCGCGAGGCTTTCTCGAGAGTGCAGAACCTGCCACTAAGCCAAAGATTCCTACTCGATAAGCCTACCGCGTGGTCGTTCTAGCCAGTGAGCTCAGTTTATCCTTCTCATGCTGCAGCGCTAACGTGTCCTCTGCACGAGTGATAAGAAGATCCACGTGCCTGCCGCATGCATCCTTAAAGATCGCTGGGTTTATTCCAGCGAGACTGATGCACCTGCATCGCTTTGCCTTTCAGTGCAGCGTTGGCGATGGAAGAAGATCGTAATCATCTATCCGATCCCTGCAATGACTGGATGTGTACGGCAACGTCTTTCAGCAGGCTTTTGAGTAGGTATTCACCCATTCCTAGCCCGCAGAAACTATATTCGCTAGATCTTAAATCACTGTCGATTTCTCGGTGGAGACGTCTGTGTAGTCAGCTTACGATAGCGCGATCTGCATCAGTCTTCTCTCTCCGGGGCACCACTGAATGACGCCACTAAGTGCGGTTTTCCGCAACCTTCACCAAGATAATTTGTTGGTACTCGCCAACGTGAGCGATGCTGGCAGCGCACGTATTGTCGAGAGCGTAGGGAGTAAGGCAGTCGCGACCAGCAGCGCCGCCGTTGCTTGGGCGCATGGATACCAGGATGGCAATCAACTTCCCCTAAAACTGCTGACTACTACAGTTGAGTCAATGGTTCGAGTGCTTACAGTCCCCCTCACGGTCGATGTCGAAGGGGGCTATTCCGACGACCTTGAATCGGTTGCTAAAGTTATTGACTGCGTAGTTAGGGCTGGAGCCGTTGGAATCAACATTGAGGACGGAACAGGCAGCACTGATCTGATTTTGCGAAAAATCGAAGTGGCAAAGAAGGTAGCAAACAAGCATGGAATAGACTTGTTCGTGAACGTACGAACTGACGTTTATCTGAGATGTTTGGTAGAGCCAGCGCGACAATTGCCAGAGACCCTCTTCCGTGCATCGCTGTTCGAGCAAGCAGGTGCAGACGGCATCTTTGCGGCTGGAATGGTTGAGGAAAACGACATTGCTACACTGTGCGAGGCAACGCGGCTACCCGTCAACCTGCTTGCCTGGAACGGCCAACCCGGCATGGATGAATTAACGAGTCTAGGCGTCAAACGGCTAAGCGCTGGTTCCAGCATTGCTGAATTCTTATGCGGCGCCAACAAGGCGTTCGCCAAGAGCTTCCTGCGAACGGGAAAGCTTTTCGAGTATCCATTGGACGCATATACCTACAGCGACCTGAATAACCTTATGGCAGCAAAAAAACACCTAAGCGAAAAGTTATCTTCGCCCTATTAATCTGTGATCCGCATGAAAATCGCCGCTGTTTTCCGCACCTCGAAAGCGATTTTCACACCCATTCGAAGACGAGGCTACGCTCTAATGAGATCTTACAATCACGCTCTTCCGCCCAGAAGCGAGATGGTAAATGCGATGCTATGCAGCGACACCGCCTATGAAGGCGTTTTTTTCACTGCTGTCAAAACTACAGGTATTTTTTGCCGCCCTACATGTGGTGCACGTAAGCCAAAGCCCGAGAATGTAGAGTTCTTTTCGCAGGCCAACGAAGCGATGGCTGCAGGTTATCGGCCTTGCTTACGATGCAAGCCATTAGATCTCGCGGCTTCCGCGCCAGATTGGGTCAAGGGGCTCCTGGCCTCTGTATCTGCATCACCTGACGCTCGCTGGAGTGATGCTGAACTAACTACGCGTGGTATCGATCCGTTACGCTTACGCAGGTGGTTCAAACAAAATTTTGGCATGACTTTTCATGCATGGATGCGCTCTAGAAGGCTCGGTGTCGCCCTAGGCCGGATTTCTTCGGGCGAAACCCTGGATAACACAGCATTTGACTTAGGATACGAGTCATTGAGTGGCTTTAGGGATGCTTTCAAAAAAACATTTCAAATGCCCCCCGGTAAGGCAACTGAAACGTCCCTCCTGCTTTATCGCCATCTGACTACACCATTGGGCCCAATGATTGCCATGGCAGAGGAACGAGGTTTGGTACTCCTCGAATTTCTTGACCGTCCAGCGCTAACCGCTGAATTAAACGAACTGCGTGGGCGTCATGGGTATTCAATTGCGCCTGGCGAGCATCTCCACATCAAGCAAATCGAAGTGCAACTAAAACTTTATTTTGAGGGAAAGCTAAAGAAATTTTCAGTACCGCTCCATATGCCAGGCAGTTCTTTTGACAGGCTTGTGTGGGCAGAGCTTTTAAAAATCGACTATGGAACCATTTCAACCTACGGTGCCATCGCTGGGGCCATCGGTAAGCCAGGTGCAAGCCAAGCAGTGGGCAATGCAAATGGACACAATCGCTTATCCATTATCGTTCCCTGTCACCGTGTCATAGCGACGAATGGAGCACTCGCCGGATATGGCGGAGGACAGCCCCGAAAAGAATTTTTACTGCGTTTGGAGAAGACTGCTTTGCAGATAACTCAACAGGACGAATTCCTGTTGGATTAGCTGCTAATCGGAACATATGCAGACACAACTAAAGAGTTCCGGAAACAGCCCCTCCGAACTCCAGAACTAATGGCGTAAGTCCCCACGTGTCAGCAGGTTAATTCCACATCACCTATTTCCCAACGGTGCTGGATTGAGTGATACGCGATGAGACATCCCGGGCTAACCACAAGACGTGTTGGACAGAACCTTACGATCAGCTATTGTCGCACCAGTTTAAGCTTGGCTTCTAACGTATCAGCGAGCGTTCTAAATGCAATCAATACTACGCTTCAGGACTATCACGTTTGGTCTGATGCTTTTTGCAAGCCAACCCCGTGCAGACTCACTGGTAAGCGAAGAACAACTCTTACTGCCCATCCAGGTTGACTCACATATTGAGAAAATCGAAGCATTAATCGTTCGTCCCGTAAAGGAGGGTAAGTACCCCATTGCACTGATTGTTAACGGCTCGGCGGCAACATCTCCGTCCGCCGCACATGCCGATTGGCTTGCTCATATCGCTCACGACTTTGCGCACCGTGGCTGGCTTGCCGCATCTATTGTATGGCCCGGCTATGGTCGTTCGACCGGAAACTTCATGAATGAAGGGGGAACTTGCACCAATCCCAACGTGGCACGATTTCTCGATGCGCATGGCAGAGAGCTTGGCGCCGCATTGGCGGCTGTGCGTGAGCGTCCAGATGTAGATCCATCCTTGGCAGTAGGTGTTGGTATCTCTATCGGCGGAGCGTCAATGCTAGACCTCGCGGCTCAACCAAGTCACCCATTGACGGCGGTAGTTAACATCTCTGGCGGCGTTTACCACTACACAAATGTGGGCTCTGCGGACTCTAATTGCTCGTTATATCAAACTGATCTTGTGCGAAACCTCACGAAATTTGGCAAAGGCAACCCAACGCCAACGCTCTGGATTTACGCCGAGAATGATCCGTTTTTCAGCCCAGATCTTGTAGGTCGGATGATCGCGGGCTACCGCTCGGCGGGAGGTAATGCTGAACTGGCGCTGCTACCCCCATTCGGTAGGGATGGGCACTCGCTCTACAAACAAGAGGCCAATACCCTTTTAAAGCCTCATATCGAAGATTTTCTCAGGAGCAACCGGCTTCCTGCCATGGACGACAGCGCATTAATGCTGCTGCTTTCGAAGCTGGCTCCCGAAGACCGTGCGAGCGCTGAGGCTTATCTTCAGAGCGTTACCGAGAAAGCCATGGCCATGTCCAAGGAAAGTAGCAGCATTTACTGGTACTACGGCGCGCGCTCACTCAAGACAGCACGAAAGCAGGCGCTTAGCAATTGTCGCAAGGCAACTGGCAAGCCCTGCCAGCTCGTTGCGCAAAATATGGAGTTGATTGATGGCTGGCAAGATGTGGTTTCCCCATCGGAGAAATGACGAGCCGCTTGGCGTATCGACCATATCGCACTGAGTAACCAACGCAAGCGGAGCGCGCAGGCTGGCACAGCCGAAGGCGTGAAGGATGGACGCCCGCAGGGCCGAGATACGGCGGGACGCGGGAGCTCGGTTCGTAAGCGTCTGCCAAAGTCACCTTGTATGACTCAGAACGGTATAAGCAGTCCTTCAGAAAGCCGTAGGACGGCTGATAATCCATGGCCTGACCTCATCCGGCGTCATGAAAAGCCTCGTTTATCGCG
>NZ_JAIOKW010000041.1:0-49056 GCF_020093335.1 Pseudomonas fluorescens group sp.
GCCCCCTCCCACATTGAAACGCATTTCAAATGTGGGAGGGGGCTTGCCCCCGATGAGGCCCGAAAGGCCTGCACAAAAATCAACTGAAGGAACCCACCATGCAAAACTGGCAACACTCGGTGATCTACCAGATCTACCCCAAAAGCTTCCACAGCCACGCGGGTAACGCCACCGGTGACCTGCTGGGCATCGTGGACAAACTCGACTACCTCAAATGGCTGGGTGTCGACTGCCTGTGGATCACCCCGTTCCTGCGCTCGCCACAGCGCGACAACGGCTACGACATCAGCGACTACTACGCCATCGACCCCAGCTACGGGACCATGGCCGACTGCGACCTGCTGATCAGCGAAGCGGCCAAGCGTGGCATCAAGCTGATGCTCGATATCGTGGTCAACCACACGTCCATCGAACACGAGTGGTTCCAGCAGGCGCGCAGCAGCCTCGACAACCCGTACCGCGACTTCTACATCTGGCGCGACCAGCCGAACAACTGGGAATCCAAGTTCGGTGGCTCGGCCTGGGAATACGAGGCGCAAACCGGGCAGTACTTCCTGCACTTGTTTGACCACACCCAGGCCGACCTGAATTGGGACAACCCCAAGGTGCGCGCCGAGGTGTTCAAGCTGATGCGCTTCTGGCGCGACAAAGGCGTGGGCGGTTTCCGCCTGGACGTGATCAACCTGATCTCCAAGCCCGCCGATTTCCCCGAAGACAGCAGCGACGGCCGTCGCTTCTACACCGACGGCCCGAACGTGCACGACTACCTGCAGGAAATGCACCGCGAAGTCTTCGAAGGGCACGACCTGATCAACGTCGGCGAGATGTCATCCACCAGCCTTGAACACTGCATCCGCTACTCGCGGCCGGAGTCGAAAGAGCTGTCGATGACCTTCAACTTTCATCACCTGAAAGTCGATTACCCGAACCTTCAGAAGTGGGTGAAGGCCGACTTCGACTTCCTGCAGCTCAAGCAGATCCTCTCGGATTGGCAACTGGGCATGCAGGCCGGTGGCGGCTGGAACGCGCTGTTCTGGTGTAACCACGACCAGCCACGGGTGGTCTCGCGGTTCGGCCATGACGGTGAGCACCGTGTGGTCTCGGCCAAGATGCTGGCGACCGCGCTGCACTTCCTCCAAGGCACGCCATTTGTGTACCAGGGCGAAGAGCTGGGCATGACCAATCCGGGCTTCGACAGGATCGAGCAGTACCGCGATGTGGAGACCCTCAACATCTTCCGGCTCAAGCGCGATGCGGGCGAGTCCGAGGCGTCGAGCATGGCCGCGATCATGCAGAAGTCCCGCGACAACGGCCGCACGCCGATGCAGTGGAATGCCCAGGCGAACGCCGGTTTCAGCAGCGGCGAGCCGTGGATCGGCATCCCGGCCAATGCGGCGCAGATCAACGTCGAGCGCCAGCTGGATGACCCGGATTCAGTGCTGCATCACTACCGTGCGCTGATCGCCTTGCGCCGTCACGAGCCGCTGATCCAGGCCGGTGTTTATCGCCAGTTGCTGCAAGACCATCTGCAGGTCTGGGCCTACCTGCGCGAAGGCCATGGCGAGCAGCTGCTGGTGCTGAACAACTTCTACGGCACGCCCTGCGAAATCCAACTGCCGGACGGCGTCATCAACCCGGCCAGCGAACAACGCCTGCTGATCAGCAACTACCCGGACTGCCCGGTGCGTACGGGCACGGTAGCGCTGCGCCCGTACGAATCGTTTGTGTTGCACCTCAAGGACTGAGGCCCGTTGTAACCCCGTGTGGGAGCACGGGGCGCGTTGAAAAAAACATAATAAAAATATCGGAGTGCTGCATGAAAACAACAATAAAGCTGGGCCTCGTTGCGTCTTGTCTGAGCCTGCCGTTTGGCGCTGAGGCGTTGGAATTCGCCGGTTACTTGCGCAGCGGCGCGGGCACTTCAACGGGCAGCGGCCCACAGCAATGTTTCCAACTGCCGGGGGCACAAACCAAGTACCGTCTGGGTAACGAATGCGAGCAATACGCCGAGCTGGAACTGCGCCAGGACCTGCTCACCCTTGATGACGGCTCGGTGCTCAGCGTCGATGCAATGGCTTCGCTCTACAACAAGTACGATCGTGAGCTGAAATTCCAGGGCGAAAACAACGGCACCGCGCGCATGCCGCAGCTGTATGCACAATGGTCCAACCTGCCCAGCCTCAATGGTGGCTCGCTGTGGGCCGGTCGGCGTTACTACAAACGTAACGACATCCATATCTCCGACTTCTACTACTGGAACCAGAGCGCCACAGGCGGCGGGATTGAGGACGTGCTGATCGGCGACCTCAAATACAGCTACGCCATTTCGCGCAAGGACAATCTGTATCAGAAGGCATACGCCACCCGTCACGACTTCAACGTCGCGGGCTTCAAGACCAACCCCGGCGGTGAGCTGGAACTGGGCCTGAGCTACATCGAAAAAGCCGGCGGGCGTGACACCAACAGCGGCTGGGCGATCACTGCGCAGCATGTGCAAAAACCTTTCCTGGGTGGCAAGAACAAGTTCGCCTTGCAGTACGGCGAAGGCCCCGGCACCGGCCTGGGCTACACCGGCAATACCTTCCTGGACAACAGCAGCAAAAGTTACCGCGCCGTGGAGTTTTTCGACTGGCAGGTGACCCCGCGTTTTGGTGGACAGGTCGAGGCGGTGTACCAGAAGGATATTCGTCCCGGCAGCCAGGACCAGACCTGGATGTCCATCGGTGTGCGCCCGGCGTATGCGATCAGCGAGGAGTTCAAACTGGTCACCGAGCTTGGGCATGATCAGGTCGACGCCACCGGCGGCACACGCAAACTGAGCAAGTTCACCTTCGCCCCGACCTGGTCCCCCAAAGGCCCGGAATTCTGGGCGCGGCCGGAGGTGCGCTTGTACTACACCTATGCAACCTGGAACGAGGCGGCCAAGCGCGCGGCGAATGAATTGGCGGCGGGGTCGGCGTTATCTGATACCGGTTCCTATGGCACGGCGCGGCATGGGTCGAACGTGGGTGTGCAAGTCGAATACTGGTGGAAATAGCGCGAACTCATGTGAATGCGCTTTGTGTGGGAGCTGGCTTGCCTGCGATGCGGGCGACTCGGTCTTTCAGTAAAACCGAGGCGATGCTATCGCAGGCAAGCCAGCTCCCACATTGGATCGTCGTCATCTTGGGGTTGCATCACCCAATGATTTTTACAGAACAAAACAGCAGGTGAAGTCATGACCCCATCTAAACCCCTGGAACTGCTGGCGCCCCTATCCGGTGTGCTGCTGGCACTGGACAAGGTCCCCGACCCGGTATTCTCCAGTCGCGTGATCGGCGACGGCCTGTGCATCGACCCGACCTCGCAGACCTTGTGTGCCCCGTTGGCTGGGGTGATCAGCAATATCCAGGACAGCGGGCATGCCGTCAGCATCACCGACGACAACGGCGTCCAAGTGCTGCTGCATATCGGCCTGGACACCGTCAACCTGGCAGGCCAGGGCTTCACCCGGCGGGTGCAGGAAGGCCAGCGGGTGGAGGCCGGGCAGGCGCTGATCGAATTCGATGCCGACTACGTGGCACTCAACGCACGCAGTTTGCTGACCTTGATGCTGGTGGTCAGCGGCGAGCCGTTTAGCGTATTGGCAAGCGGTCTTGTGGCGTCCGGCCAGCCACTGTTGCAGTTATCCCCAAGTGAAGCCATTGACGTGATGGACGAGGAGGAGGGCGAGGCACTGTTTTCCAAGCCGCTGACCTTACCCAACGCCAACGGCCTGCACGCTCGCCCAGCGGCGGTATTCGCCCAGGCGGCGAAGGGTTTCAAGGCCAGCATCTACCTGCACAAGCAAACCCAGAGCGCCAACGCCAAGTCGTTGGTGGCGATCATGGCGTTGCAAACGGTGAAGGGCGACACCCTGCAAGTGAGCGCGGCGGGCGAGGATGCCGAGGCGGCGATCAAGGCACTGGTGGCCTTGTTGGCGCAAGGCTGTGGCGAGGCGGTGGCGACCGTTGCCGAACCGGCCGCGACGGTATTGTCGGCGACGTTGCTTAAAGGCGTGTGCGCCTCACCGGGTTCGGCATTTGGCCAGGTGGTTCAGGTGATCGAGCCCGAACTGGCCATTCCTGAACACGGTACGGATGAAGCGACGGAGCGTGCCGCCCTGGCGCGTGGCTTGCTGGCTGCCACCGAGGCCCTGCGAACGTTGCAAGACAAGGCTTGCGGCAGTGCCCAGGCGGAGATTTTCCGCGCTCATCAGGAATTGCTCGAGGACCCGACCTTGCTCGAACAAGCCCACAGTCTGCTGGCTGACGGCAAGAGCGCCGCCTTTGCCTGGAACCGTGCCACGCTCGCCACAGCCAAGCTGTTCCAGGGTTCAGGCAATGCCCTGTTGGCCGAACGTGCGGCAGACTTGGCGGACGTCGGCCAGCGTGTACTGAAGCTGATCCTGGGGATTCAGGACAGCGCCTGGGACTTGCCGGAACGTGCAATCCTGATCGCCGAGCAACTGACGCCTTCGCAGACTGCCAGCCTGGATACCCGCAAAGTGCTGGGGTTCGTCACCGTCGGCGGCGGCGCGACCAGCCATGTCGCGATCCTCGCCCGTGCCCTTGGCCTGCCGGCCATTTGCGGTGTTTCGGCCGACGTGCTGGGGTTGGCCAATGGCAAACAAGTGCTGCTCGACGCCGACAAAGGCGAGCTGCACCTGGAGCCGAACCTGGCCGAGATCGAACACCTGGAGGCCGCGCGCAAACAGCAGGCGCTGCGCCATCAGCGCGACGTGGCGCAAGCGTCGTTACCGGCCACCACCCGCGACGGCCATCACGTCGAAGTCACCGCCAACGTGGCCTCGTTGCAAGAAGTGGAGCACGCCCTGACCCTCGGCGGCGAAGGTGTCGGCCTGTTGCGTTCGGAGTTCCTCTACCTGGACCGCCACCGCGCGCCGAGCCCCGAGGAGCAAGCCGGCACCTACACCGCGATCGCCCGCGCCCTGGGCTCCGAGCGCAACCTGGTAGTGCGCACCCTGGATGTTGGCGGCGACAAGCCGTTGGCCTATGTGCCCATGGACGCTGAGACCAATCCCTTTCTTGGCCTGCGCGGCATTCGCCTGTGCCTGGAACGTCCTGAGCTGCTGCGCGAACAGTTCCGCGCGATCCTCGCCAGTGCCGGGTTTGCGCGGCTGCACATCATGTTGCCAATGGTCAGCCTGCTGTCGGAGCTGCACCAGGCGCGCAAGATCCTTGAAGAGGAAGCGCTGGCGCTGAAGCTCACCGAGTTGCCGAAGCTGGGCATCATGATTGAAGTGCCGTCGGCGGCGCTGATGGCGGACGTGTTCGCCCCCCATGTGGACTTCTTCTCCATCGGCACCAATGACCTGACCCAGTACACGCTGGCCATGGACCGCGACCACCCGCGATTGGCCAGCCAGGCCGACAGCTTCCACCCGGCGGTGCTGCGCCTGATCGCCACCACGGTCAAGGCCGCCCACGCCCATGGCAAATGGGTGGGCGTGTGCGGCGCGTTGGCGTCCGAAGCGCTGGCGGTGCCGGTGCTGATCGGGCTGGGTGTGGACGAGTTGTCGGTCAGCGTGCCGTTGATCCCCACCATCAAGGCCACCGTGCGCGAGCTGGACCTGGCGGACTGCCAGATCATCGCCCGCCAGGTGTTGGGCCTGGAAGAAGCCTCCCAAGTGCGTGAGGCCCTGCGCCAATATCACGCGGCTACCGTTGAAACCTCACCTGTCGTGGAGCACTGAGCATGTTCGAGAAATTACAGCGGGCGTTCTGGAAGGCGCTGACGCCGGATTTGATTGCCGAGACCGTCACTGCGCCAAAGCAAAGTCTGTTGTCGGCCGACATGCTGAGGGCATTGGGTGGCGCGGATAATCTCAAGTCGCAGCAGCGTGTGGCGCTGACGCGGGTGCGGGTGCAGTTGCAGGATGCTGGGCGAGTGGATGAGGCGGCGTTGAGGGCGGCAGGTGTGTCTGGGGTGATGGTGTTGGCGGGCGGCGTAGTGCATCTGCTCACCGGCCTCTAAGCCAGGTGGAGATCCAAATGTGGGAGGGGACAAGCCTCCTCCCACATGGGTTTTGCTGTGTTCTTACAACTGCGGGTTATCTTCCGGCGGCTTAGTCTTGTCCACGCCCGGCACATGCAAGTTGCCTTCGACCACCTGGTTGCCTTCCAACTGCGGCTGGGTCACCCAGGTGAGGATGTCGTAGTAACGCCGGATGTTCGCCACAAAATGCACCGGCTCCCCACCGCGCGCATACCCATAGCGGGTCTTGCTGTACCACTGCTTCTGCGACAGGCGCGGCAGCATCTTCTTCACGTCCAGCCACTTGTTCGGGTTCAGGCCTTCGCGCTTGGCCAAGGTGCGGGCATCTTCCAAGTGGCCGGTGCCGACGTTGTAGGCGGCGAGGGCGAACCAGGTGCGATCCGGCTCGGCGATGCTGTCGTCCAGTTCATCCTTGATCTTGGCCAAGTACTTGGCACCGCCCATGATGCTTTGCTTGGGGTCCAGGCGGTTGGACACGCCCATCGCCTGGGCGGTGTTCTGGGTCAGCATCATCAGGCCGCGCACGCCGGTCTTGGACGTGACGGCCGGCTGCCACAGCGATTCCTGATAGCCAATGGCTGCCAACAGGCGCCAATCGACCTTTTCTTCCTTGGCATAGGCGCGGAAGTGTTTTTCGTACTTGGGCAAACGCTGCTGCAGATGTTGGGCGAAGGTGTAGGCGCCCACATAGCCGAGCACGTCGACGTGGCCGTAGTAGCGGTCTTTCAGACGCTGCAACGTGCCGTTTTTCTCGACTTTATCCAGGTAACTGTTGATCTCGTTGAGCAGGCTGTTGTCGTCACCGGCGGCGACGGCCCAGCTCTGGTTGCTGGCATTGCCGAGGTCGAACGCCACGCGCACGTTGGGGAAGTACACCTGGTTCATCGCCACTTCGTTGGAGTCCACCAGGGTCAGGTCGATTTGGCCCTCGTCCACCATGCGCAGCAAGTCGACGACCTCAACGGCGTCTGATTCTTCGTATTCAATGGCAGGGTTCTGCTTTTTAAGCGCTGCCAGTTGCTCGGCGTGGGTGCTGCCCTTGAGCACCATGATCTTCTTGCCCACCAGGTCCGCCGCATTGGTCGGGCGGGACTGGCCATTGCGATAGATGATCTGCGGGGTGACTTCAAGGTAAGGGTGGGAGAAACGTACCTGCGCCTGGCGCTGTTCACTGCTGACCAGGCCGGCCGCCGCGAGGACCGGGCCGTTGGGCTTGCCCAACTGGCCGAACAGATCGTCGAGGTTGTCGGCGGTCTCGATCTCCAGCTTCACGCCCAGGTCGTCGGCAAAGCGCTTGACCAGTTCGTATTCGAAACCGGTTTCACCGTTGCGGTCCTGGAAATAAGTCGCCGGGCTGTTCCGGGTAACCACCCGCAATACGCCATCCTCCTTGATTCGCTCGAGCGTGCTGGGCTTATCAACACAGGCGCTGAGCATCAGGAAGAGTCCGGTTGCGATGAGCCATTTGGCGCATCGCGGGCGCAAAGCAGTTGGGGAGAACATCTGCGCAGTATACGCAAACGGCCCACGGCGCCATATCTCGACAGCGCGGGACTTGTCTGCTAGCGCCCGCAAAACTGTGCTGTAGCCCGCAGAAACGTGGCTTGGCAGGGGATTGTGACGGTTAAAATAACTGCGCCGAATGCCCACTATGACCCCTCGAAAGGGCTGTAATCCGGCCAACTGACGTTCGGCGCCAGCCACCGGTAGCGTTTCGGGTGCCGTTGGCGACGGTTTACGCTAGAATGCACGGCCTCAAAGCACACCCCCTTCCCGAGGCTGTCCCGAAGATGTTGATCCTGCGCGGCGCTCCTGCCCTTTCTGCCTTTCGCCACAGCAAACTCCTTGAGCAACTGAGCCAGAAGGTTCCAGCGGTTACAGGCCTGTATGCTGAATTTGCTCACTTCGCCGACGTTACCGGCGTGTTGACCGCCGACGAACAGCAAGTGCTGGCGCGCCTTCTGAAGTACGGCCCAAGCGTTCCGGTTCAAGAGCCTAACGGCCGCTTGTTCCTGGTATTGCCGCGGTTCGGCACCATCTCGCCCTGGTCGAGCAAGGCCAGCGATATCGCCCGCAACTGCGGCCTGGACAAAATCCAGCGCCTGGAGCGTGGCATCGCTTTCTACGTCGCCGGCCAGTTCAGCGATGCCGAAGCCGAGCTGATCGCCAGCAGCCTGCACGACCGCATGACCCAGATCATCGTCAGCCAGTTGGAACAGGCTGCCGGCCTGTTCAGCCACGCCGAGCCCAAGCCGCTGACCGCGATTGACGTGCTCGGCGGTGGCCGCGCCGCCCTCGAGAAGGCCAACACCGAGCTGGGCCTGGCCTTGGCCGAAGACGAGATTGACTACCTGGTCAACGCCTTTAACGGCTTGAAGCGCAACCCGCATGACATCGAACTGATGATGTTTGCCCAGGCCAACTCCGAGCACTGCCGTCACAAGATCTTCAACGCCAGTTGGGACATCGACGGCGAAAGCCAGGAAAAAAGCCTGTTCGGCATGATCAAGAACACCTACGTGATGCACAGCGAAGGCGTTCTGTCGGCTTATAAGGACAACGCTTCGGTGATCGTCGGCTCCGTCGCCGGCCGTTTCTTCCCGGACCCTGAAACCCGCCAGTACGGCGCGGTGCAGGAGCCGGTGCACATCCTGATGAAGGTTGAAACCCACAACCACCCGACCGCGATTGCCCCATTCCCAGGCGCAGCCACCGGTTCCGGCGGCGAAATCCGTGACGAAGGTGCAACCGGCCGTGGCGCCAAGCCCAAGGCGGGCCTCACCGGTTTCACCGTGTCCAACCTGCAGATCCCAGGCTTCGAACAGCCGTGGGAAGTGCCGTACGGCAAGCCTGAGCGCATTGTGACCGCGCTGGACATCATGATCGAAGGCCCACTGGGCGGCGCCGCCTTCAACAACGAGTTCGGGCGTCCGGCGCTGACCGGTTACTTCCGTACCTTCGAACAGTCCATCACCACCCCGCGTGGCGATGAAGTGCGCGGTTACCACAAGCCAATCATGTTGGCCGGCGGCATGGGCAACATCCGCGAAGAACACGTCAAGAAAGGCGAGATCCTGGTCGGCTCCAAGCTGATCGTACTCGGCGGCCCGGCGATGTTGATCGGCCTGGGCGGCGGCGCAGCTTCCTCCATGGCCACCGGCACCAGCTCGGCAGACCTGGACTTCGCGTCCGTACAGCGCGAAAACCCTGAGATGGAGCGTCGCTGCCAGGAAGTCATCGACCGCTGCTGGCAGTTGGGTGACAAGAACCCGATCAGCTTCATCCACGACGTCGGCGCCGGTGGTTTGTCCAACGCCTTCCCGGAACTGGTCAACGATGGCGACCGTGGTGGCCGTTTCGAACTGCGCAACATTCCAAACGACGAGCCGGGCATGGCCCCGCACGAAATCTGGAGCAACGAATCCCAGGAACGCTACGTACTGGCCGTCGGCCCTGAAGACTTCGCGCGCTTCCAGGCCATCTGCGAACGCGAGCGCTGCCCGTTTGCCGTGGTCGGCGAAGCCACTGCCGAGCCGCAGTTGACCGTTACCGACAGCCACTTCGGCAACAGCCCGGTGGACATGCCGCTCGAAGTGCTGCTGGGCAAAGCCCCACGCATGCACCGTTCGGCGGTACGTGAAGCCGAATTGGGCGATGACTTCGACCCAAGCACGCTGGAATTGGCCGACAGCATCGAACGTGTGCTGCACCACCCGGCCGTGGCGAGCAAAAGCTTCCTGATCACCATCGGCGACCGCACCATCACCGGCCTGGTGGCCCGTGACCAAATGGTCGGCCCGTGGCAGGTTCCCGTGGCTGACGTTGCCGTCACTGCCACTAGCTTCGACGTCTACACCGGTGAAGCCATGGCCATGGGCGAGCGCACGCCGCTGGCCCTGCTGGACGCTCCGGCGTCGGGCCGGATGGCCATTGGTGAAACCCTCACCAACATCGCCGCGTCGCGCATTGGTAAATTGTCCGACATCAAACTGTCGGCCAACTGGATGTCGGCAGCCGGTCACCCAGGCGAAGATGCACGCCTGTATGACACCGTCAAAGCGGTCGGCATGGAATTGTGCCCTGAGCTGGGTATCACCATTCCGGTGGGCAAGGACTCCATGTCCATGGCCACCCGTTGGAACGAAGACGGCACCGACAAGAGCGTCACTTCGCCGCTGTCGCTGATCGTCACCGGTTTCGCACCGGTTACCGACATCCGCCAGACCCTGACCCCGCAATTGCGCATGGACAAGGGCACCACCGACCTGATCCTGATCGACCTGGGCCGTGGCCAGAACCGCATGGGCGCCTCGATCCTGGCACAGACCCATGGCAAGCTCGGCAAACACGCGCCGGACGTCGATGACGCCGAAGACCTCAAAGCCTTCTTCGCCGTGATCCAGGGCCTCAACGCCGACGGTCACTTGCTGGCCTACCACGACCGTTCCGATGGCGGCTTGCTGACCAGCGTCGTCGAGATGGCCTTCGCCGGTCACTGCGGCCTGAACATCGTGCTCGACAGCGTTGCCGAGGATGCCTCCGAAATCAACGGCATCCTGTTCAACGAAGAGTTGGGCGCAGTGATCCAGGTTCGCCAGGACGCTACCCCGGATGTGCTTGCACAATTCAGCGCCGCTGGCCTGGACGACTGCGTGGCGGTGATCGGCCAGCCGATCAACAACGGCGAGATCAACATCTCGTTCAACGGCGACACCGTGTTTGCCGGCCAGCGCCGCTTGCTGCAACGCCAGTGGGCCGAGACCAGCTACCAGATCCAACGCCTGCGCGACAACGCCGACTGCGCCGAGCAGGAATTCGACGTGATCCTGGAAGAAGACAACCCGGGCCTGAGCACCAAGCTCAGCTTTGACGTCAACCAGGACATCGCCGCGCCTTACATCAAGAAAGGCATTCGCCCACAAGTTGCCGTACTGCGTGAGCAGGGCGTCAATGGCCAGGTGGAAATGGCGGCCGCGTTCGACCGCGCCGGCTTCAATGCGATCGACGTGCACATGAGCGATATCCTCGCCGGTCGCGTTGACCTCAATGAGTTCAAAGGCCTCGTCGCCTGCGGTGGTTTCTCCTACGGCGACGTGCTGGGTGCCGGTGAAGGCTGGGCCAAATCGGCCCTGTTCAACAGCCGTGCCCGTGATGCGTTCCAGGGTTTCTTCGAACGCAACGACAGCTTCACCCTGGGTGTGTGCAACGGTTGCCAGATGATGTCCAACCTCAGCGAACTGATCCCAGGCAGCGAGTTCTGGCCGCACTTTGTGCGCAACCGTTCCGAGCAGTTCGAAGCCCGTGTTGCCATGGTGCAGGTGCAGGAGTCCAACTCGATCTTCCTGCAAGGCATGGCCGGTTCGCGCATGCCAATCGCCATCGCCCACGGTGAAGGCCATGCCGAGTTCGCCAGCGAAGAGGCCCTGCTTGAGGCTGACCTGTCCGGCACCGTTGCCCTGCGTTTCGTCGACAACCACGGCAAGGTCACCGAGACCTACCCGGCCAACCCGAACGGCTCGCCGCGCGGGATCACCGGCCTCACCAGCCGCGACGGTCGCGTGACCATCATGATGCCGCACCCGGAGCGTGTATTCCGCGCCGTGCAGAACTCGTGGCGCCCGGAAGAGTGGGACGAGGACGGCGCCTGGATGCGCATGTTCCGCAACGCCCGCGTGTGGGTGAACTAAGGCCGTGTACAAGCTCAGCTTCTTCGTGCCCGACAGCCACGTGGAGACGGTGAAAACCGCCGTCTTCGCAGCTGGCGGCGGGCGCATCGGCAACTACGACAGCTGCGCCTGGCAAGTGCTGGGCCAGGGCCAATTCCGCGCGTTGGACGGCAGCCAGCCGTTTATTGGGCAGGTGGGCCAGGTTGAAGTGGTTGAGGAATGGAAGGTTGAGCTGGTGGTGGCGGATGAGTTGATTGTGGCTGTCGTGGCTGCACTCAAGCTTAGCCATCCGTATGAGACACCGGCGTATGAGGTGTGGCAGCTGGCGGATTTTTGATCTGTTGGCTGTAGAAACAAGAAACCCGCTGGGCCAGTTTGGTCAGCGGGTTTTTTGTTGGCTGTAAGGGCCAATCGCAGGCAAGCCAGCTCCCACATTCGACCGCGTTTATCCTGAAGGAATGCAGTCGAATGTGGGAGCGGGCTTGCTCGCGAAGGCGTTGGGACAGGCGCGTCAGATCTTTCCCACAGGCCTTTCAGGTTGTCCCTCGGAACCCATCTCCCTAGCCTCCCTGCTTTGCATTTTCTCAGTGGTGGAATGTTATGAGTCTGACGACCAGAACTGATATGCGGCTATTGCATGGCGTGATGTATCACATCACAATCGCGCCATGATCGTTAGTTGGAAACATAAAGGCCTTCGCATCTTTTATGAAACGGGCTCAACGAAAGGGATCAATGCCAACCACGTGAATCGCTTGCGCCGTGTCTTGCTGATTTTAGACAGCGCGATTCATTGGAGCGATCTGGAACTGCCAGGTTGGCGCTTCCATCGCTTGAAGGGGGATCTTGTCGACTACTGGTCAGTGAGCATCAGTGGTAACTGGCGCATCATTTTTCGCATGTATGACGATCAAGTCGAGCTGGTCGACTATCTGGATTACCACTGAGAAGGGGTCTGTTTATGGGTATGCACAATCCTCCTCACCCAGGGGAAATACTGCTTGAGGATGTCATTCCCGGGCTGGGAATGACGATCACTGAAGTTGCTCGCCGCCTGGGTTTCGCTAGGGAAACCTTTTCAAGAATTCTTCATGGGCATGCGCCTGTTAGCCCTGATCTAGCTGTGCGGCTTGAGCGCGCGGGCATCAGCAAGGCCCAGATGTGGCTCTCAATGCAGAGCAGTTATGACCTGTGGCAGGCAGAGCATAGAGAACAGCCTGTTATTGAGCGGTTTGCTCGGATTGAGTAACCGAGATTAAAGCGCCCGGCTTTGGCCGGGTTTTCGTTGCCTGCGATGGCGTCGGTACAGGCGCCTCAGAGATTTCCTACAAGCCTTTCAGGTTGTCCCTCGGAACTCACCTCACTAACCTTTTCCCGTCGCTGCCAATTCAGTGACCGGGACTGCAAGCCCGCCGATAATTTGTTAGTGCTGAACAGCGCACCTATAATCATGCCGCTTTCATAAAGCGGTTATTGATTCATGGTGGCTGTGTGCGGGAGACCCTCGGGTCTGCCGAGGTTCCTAACAACTCGGTCTTGCAGACCCGTACACAGCTGCCACCCATCATCTGCAAGTGATGTCGGTAGCTCCCACTTTTTGTTAGGAGTTTTACCATGATCAAAAACAGTCCAAATCCTCCATCTGATTCTCAGCCCGCCGACCAACTCTTCACTGTACTACCCAACTTGAACAGCGAAACCCTGCTCGCCAATGCTTCCCAAGACCTGGCATCAGTCCAGGCACTGGCGGGCAATCTGGCGTTTGACGTCGACGGCCCCCAGCGTGATGCGGTGCTGGGGATTCATCGAATGGTGGAAGGTATCCAGTTGATGGTCGATCGGGTGTTGGACCTACAGGAAGTGCCGATCAGCAACTGAATACACCACACCCTGTGGCGAGGGAGCTTGCTCCCGTTGGGGTGCGAAGCGCCCCCAAAACCTGCCCAGCGTTCTGTCTGAAAAAAGGGGTGTTCTGAACAAGGGGCTGCTACGCAGCCCAGCGGGAGCAAGCTCCCTCGCCACAGGGGGATCAGGCGTTGATTGGGTGGGTAACCAACCGCTCCAGCGCCTCACTCAACCCGGATGCCTTGTCACCAATCAACAGGTGCCAAACACCGCTTTCCAGCTGGCTCACACCTTGGCAACCCAGTGTCGGTCAGTCACTGAATACACCACACCCTGTGGCGAGGGAGCTTGCTCCCGTTGGGGTGCGAAGCGCCCCCAAAACCTGCCACAGCGTTCTGTCTGAAAAAAGGGGTGTTCTGAACAAGGGGCTGCTACGCAGCCCAGCGGGAGCAAGCTCCCTCGCCACAGGGGGATCAGGCGTTGATTGGGCGGGTCACCAACCGCTCCAGCGCCTCACTCAACCCGGAGGCCTTATCACCAATCAACAGGTGCCAAACACCGCTTTCCAGCTGGCTGACACCTTGGCAACCCAGTGCAGTGAGATCAGCTTCAGACAACCCCGAATCATCCCCCAACTCCACCCGCAACCGGGTCATCGCCACGGCTTCCAGCTGCCGCACATTCCCACGGCCACCCAAGGCGCTCAGCCATTTCTCGGCTTCCTGCACATTCACTGCCAGCGGCTTATCCACAAGCGCAACCGTCATAGGTGTGCTGGCAACAAACGACGGCATGGCCAAGCGAATCTCATCAGCAATGCTGTCGGCCATCGGCCCAACCACCACCTGCAAACTCCCGCCGTTCCCCGGTCGAACCACAGCCATGGCACCCAGTGCTTTCAGCTCCGCATCCACCGCCTTGTTGCGATCCACCATGTCCAACCGCAGGCGTGTGGTGCAGGCGCCAACGCTCAGCAGGTTCTCCGCGCCGCCCAGGGCTTGGATGTATGCCGTGGCCCGCTGGTTATCCGTCATCACCTCAGCCTGCACCACCTGGATATCTTCCCGGCCCGGCGTTTTCAGGTTGAAGCGACGAATGCAGTAGTTGAACACGCTGTAGTAGATCACCGCGTAGGCCAACCCAACCGGGAACACCAGCCAGCCATTGGTGGACTTGCCCCAACCCAGCACCATGTCGATAAACCCACCGGAGAAGGTAAAGCCCAGGTGGATATTCAGCATATTGGTGACAGCCATCGACAGGCCCGTCAGCACGGCGTGAATCAGGTACAAAAACGGCGCAAGAAACATAAACGCAAATTCAATCGGCTCAGTCACCCCGGTCAAGAACGAGGTCAGCGCCATCGACAGGAAAATCCCACCCATCACCTTGCGTCGTTCCGGCAATGCATTGCGGTACATCGCCAAACACGCAGCCGGCAGGCCAAACAGCATCACTGGGAACATGCCGGTCATGAACTGGCCGCCTTTGGGGTCGCCTGCAAAGTAGCGGGTCAGGTCACCGGTCACGACCGCCCCGGTCACCGGGTCGGTAAAGGTGCCAAACACAAACCACGCCATGTTGTTGAGGATATGGTGCAGGCCGGTAACGATCAGCAGGCGGTTGAACACGCCGAACACAAACGCCCCCAGGCTGCCGCTTTCCATCAGCAAGACGCCGAAGCTGTTGATGCCATGCTGGATCGGCGGCCAGATCAAACCAAAAATAACGCCCAAGCCGACCGCCGAAAACCCGGTGACAATCGGCACAAAACGCCGCCCACCAAAGAACGCCAGGTACTCCGGCAGTTTGATGTCCTTGAAGCGGTTATACAGCCCGCCCGCCATCAGGCCGCTGGCGATCCCCGCGAGCATGCCCATGTTGATGGTGGTGTCCATCACCTTGAGCGTGGAGACCATCACCAGGTAACCAATCGCCCCGGCCAGCCCCGCCGTGCCGTTGTTGTCGCGGGCGAAACCCACGGCAATGCCGATGGCGAAGATCAGCGCCAGGTTGGCGAAGATCGTCTGCCCGGCGTCGTGCATCACCGCGATGTTCAGCAGGTCGGTGTCGCCCAGGCGCAGCAGCAGGCCGGCGATCGGCAGGATTGCGATCGGCAGCATCAGCGCGCGGCCGAGGCGTTGCAGGCCTTCAATAAAATGTTGGTACATGGCGTGTCTCCTTTTTTCTTGTTGTTGTCAGCTCAGCGGCCAGTGGTGTTGACAGGCTTGGCGAACGGCCTTGGCGCTGCTCAGGTCGAGCAGGCCCTGGCTCAGTTGCCGGCATTGCGCCGCATCCAGGTGGCGGACGCGGTCCTTGATTTCGCCGATCTGCAGCGGACTGACGGACAGTTCACTGACCCCCAGGCCAACCAGCACCGGTGTGGCCAGCGGGTCGGATGCCAAGGCGCCACACACGCCGACCCAACGCCCGTGTTTCGCAGCGCCCGCGCAGGTTTGGGCGATCAGCCGCAGCAGCGCCGGGTGCAACGCATCGACGCGGGCGGCGAGGCCGGCGTGGTCGCGGTCCATCGCCAGGGTGTACTGGGACAGGTCATTGGTGCCGATGGACAGGAAGTCTGCATACCGCGCAAGCTGCTCGGCCATCAGTGCAGCGGCGGGCACTTCGATCATCACGCCCAATTCGGGGCGCTGGGTCAGTTCCAGCTCCACGCACAGCTCATCCAGGCGTTGGCGGATGTGCAGCAGTTCATCGACCTCGCTGACCATCGGCAGCAGGATCCGGCAGCGCGCCAGCGGACTGACTTGCAGCAGGGCGCGCAGTTGCTGGTCGAGCACGTCAGGGCGCACCTGGGCCAGGCGAATGCCACGCAGGCCCAGCACCGGGTTGGCTTCGACGGGCAGCGGCAGGTAGTCGAGTTGCTTGTCGCCACCCACGTCGATGGTGCGGATGATCACTGACTTGTCACCCATGGCATCCAGCACGGCTTGGTAGGCGTGGCGTTGTTCCTGTTCATCGGGCGCGGTGCGGCGGTCGACGAAGAGAAATTCGGTGCGCAGCAGGCCGACGCCATCGGCACCGTTTTCAAAAGCAACCTGGGCTTCGGCGCTGGAGGCGACATTCGCGGCGACCTCAATGCTCACACCGTCGGTGGTGTGAGCGGGTTGTTGGGCTTGGGCCTGTTGCTGCTGGCGCCGCAACTTTTGCGCGTCGCGAATCTGGTGCACTTCAGCGTGGCGCGCATCGCTGGGGGCCAGTTCCAGGCGACCGTTGGCGGCGTCCAGCACCACGCGTTGGCCCTGGGGCACGTCGAGTACGTCGGCGCCCAACGCCACTACGCAAGGCAGGCCTTTACCCCGAGCCAAAATGGCTACGTGAGAAGTGGCGCCGCCTTCGGCCATGCAGAGGCCGACGGCGTGTTGCGCACTCAGTTGCAGCAGGTCAGACGGCGTCAGTTCATGGGCGCTGACAATCGCCCCGGCCGGCAATTCGAAGTGCCAGGCTTCACCCAGCAATGCGCGCAGCACCCGTTGTTGCAGGTCACGCAGGTCATTGGCGCGCTCGGCGAACAGCGGTTTGCCCAGGGCCAGCAGCACTGCGCATTGCGCCTGGATTGCATCGCGCCAGGCATGGGTAGCCGCGCTGCCTTGTTCAATCGAGCCGGTCGCAGCTTCGAGCAAATTAGGGTCTTCCAGCAGCGCGAGGTGGGCGGCGAAGATGTCCTCTTCCTCGGTGTTCTTGCGCTGGCGGGCGTGGTCGAGGGTGCTGCGGATTTCACTGCGCACTTGCTCCAGGGCCGCGTCCAGACGCTGCAGTTGCTCATCGGCAGAGTGGTTGCCAGTGTCGGCAGGCAGTTCGATGCCGGTCAGGCGGAACAGCGGCCCGCACACCAGGCCCGGCGCAGCACACACGCCTTGCAACACACCGACTTCGGTATTCGCCCGGCGCGGCGCGGCGGCTGCGGCGGGGGCGTGGTGTTCTTCTTTAATGACGGCGGACAAGGCCGCGACCAACGCCTGCAGCGCCGCCTCAGCGTCCTTGCCACGACAGCTCACACGGACCTCATCACCTTCACCAATGCCCAGGCCCATCAAGCCAATCAGGCTGTCGCACGACGCCGACTTGTCGCCAAAATGCAGTTGCGCCTGACTGCTGAAACCCTGCGCGGCCTTGCGCACTAATGCCGCCGGACGCGCATGCAATCCGCCCCGATGGGTAATGCGTACGCTGGCGCTGGCTTCACCTGCCGAGTTATCCACAGGTGTTTCAGCCGACGCCGCCGAACGCGCCACGATCTGCAACAACGGCTCGCCGACCTTGACCGTTCGCCCGGCAAGCGCACGCAATTCGAAGCGCTCGCCATTGGTCAGGATGATCAGGCTGACCAGGCTCTTGCACTGGCGCGCAATCCGGTCCAGGTCAAACTGAACCAGGGCTTGGCCCTGGCTCACCCGCGCGCCGTTCTTCACCAGCAAGGCAAACCCCTCGCCATTCAGTTCCACCGTATCGATGCCCACATGCATCAACACCTCGGCACCGTTCTTGGCGCGGATCGTCAGGGCGTGCCCGGTGCGTGCGACGTGGATGATTTCCCCGTCAAACGGCGCGTGCAGGCAATCATTCAGCGGGTCGATGGCAATGCCGTCGCCCATGGCGCCACTGGCGAACACGTCGTCGGGAACATTGCCCAGGGTCAGTACCGGCCCGCTGAGGGGGGCGCAGAGGGTCAGATCATTATTGTTGTTGGACATGGGCACGGTACTCATCAGGAAAACACGGCACTCGACTCAGTGAGTGCGAGTGACTTTGCTCAGGTGGCGCGGTTGGTCCGGGTCCATGCCCCGGGCGACCGCCAGGCCTGCAGCCATCACGTAGAAACTCTGGATCGCCAGGATCGGGTCCAGGCTCGGGTGTTCGGCGCGGCTCAAAGTCAGGTCGCGCTCGGCGATATCGTCCGGCGCGGCCAGCAACACGCGGGCGCCGCGTTGGCGCATGTCGGCGGCCAGGCTCAGCAGGCCGGCTTGCTCGGCGCCGCGTGGGGCGAATACCAACAGCGGATAGTTATCGCCAATCAACGCCATCGGCCCGTGGCGCACTTCGGCGCTGCTGAACGCTTCGGCCTGGATCGCCGAGGTTTCCTTGAGCTTGAGCGCGGCTTCCTGGGCGATGGCAAAGCCGGCGCCTCGGCCGATGACCATCAATTGCTGGCAATCGCGCAGGGCGTCGATGGCTGTGGTCCAATCCTGCTTGGCGGCTGTACGCAGCTCGTCGGGCAGGGCGCGGCAGGCTTCGAGCAAATCGGCTTCCTGGTTCCAGTGGCCGATCAACAACGCGCTGGCGCTGAGGGTGGCGATAAAGCTTTTGGTGGCGGCCACGCTGTGTTCCGGCCCGGCGCACAGCGGTATATGAAACTCGCAGGCGGCTTCCAAGGGCGAATCTTCGGCGTTGACCAGCGAAACGCTCAAGGCGCCACGTTTACGCAGCAGGCGCAGGCTGTTGACCAGGTCCGGGCTCTGCCCCGATTGGGAGAACCCAAATGCGACCTGGCCGCTGACTTTCATCGGCGCTTGCAACAAGGTCACCACGGACATGGGCAATGACGCGACCGGAATGCCCACATGTTGCATGGCCAAGTACGCGAAGTAGCTGGCGGCATGGTCCGAGCTGCCACGGGCGATGGTCATCGCCACTTGCGGCGGCTGGCGGCGCAGGCGGCCGGCGACTTCCTCCAGCAACGGGTCCAGGCGTTGCAGCTGCGCCGCGACGGCGTCGCAGGAGGCCAGGGCCTCTTCAAGCATTTTTGAAGTCAATGGTTTCTCCTTCGACCATTACGTCGGTGAGTGTCAGGGAGCGGTCCAGGCGCACGCAGTCGGCAAAACTGCCGGGTTGCAGGCGGCCGCGTTCTTCCAGGCCCAAGTAGTCCGCAGGAAATTGCGACAGGCGTTGTGAGGCTTCGCTGATGGGCAGGCCGATCTTCACCAGGTTGCGCAGCGCCTGGTCCATGGTCAGCGTGCTGCCGGCCAGGGTGCCGTCGGCCAGGCGCACACCGCCCAGGCATTTGGTCACGGTGTGGCTGCCCAGCTTGTATTCGCCATCGGGCATGCCGGCGGCGGCGGTGGAGTCGGTGACGCAGTACAGGCAGGGGATCGCGCGCAGTGCCACGCGCATGGCGCCGGGGTGGACGTGCAGCAGGTCGGGGATCAATTCGGCGTACTGGGCGTGCGCCAGCGCGGCGCCGACGATGCCGGGCTCGCGGTGATGCAGCGGGCTCATGGCGTTGTACAAATGGGTGAAGCTGGTGGCACCGGCGGCGAGGGCGGCGACGCCTTCTTCATAGCTGCCCAGGGTGTGGCCGATCTGCATGCGCACGCCGCGTTCGCTGAGGGCGCGGATCAGCGCATCGTGGCCGGCGATTTCCGGCGCGATGGTGATCACCCGGATCGGCGCCAGGCGCAGGTAGGCTTCCACTTCGGCCATCAACGCGGTGTGGGCGAAGTTGGGTTGGGCGCCGAGTTTGCCTGGATTGATGTAGGGACCTTCCAAGTGCACGCCGAGCACACGGGCGCTGCCTGTAGGACGTTGCTCGCAGAAGGTGCCGAGCTGGCCGAGCACGCGGGAGATTTCATCCACCGGTGCCGTCATGGTGGTGGCCAGCAGCGAGGTGGTGCCGAAACGCACGTGGGTGCGGGTGATGGTCTCGAAGGCTTCAACGCCTTCCATGATGTCCTTGCCGCCACCGCCGTGCACATGCAGGTCGATAAAGCCGGGCAGCAAGTAGGGCAAGTCGTTGTCAGCCGGGTCGCACGGCGTGCCTTCGATGGCGACGACCTTGCCGTGCTCGTGCACCAGGCGGCCGCGAATCCAGCCGCTGGGCGTGAGGATGTTGTCTTCGGACATGGGCAGTTCTCTAAATTCGCAGTTCAGCGGAATAGTCATGGCGGCGCAGTTCTGCGACGAAGTCGTAGTAGTCGTTGCGGCAGTAGGTGTCGGTGATTTCAATCGGCGTGTTGTCGGCGGTGTAGCCGACCCGGGTCATCAGCAACATGGCGGTGCCGGGAGCAATACCTACCAGCTTGGCGAACTCATCCGAGGCATTAATGGCCTGGATGTGCTGCAGGGCACGCACCACAGGCTTACCGATGCTTTCCAGGTATTCGTACAGCGAATTGCCGATGGCTTGCGGGTGGGGCAGCACTGAAGCGGGCATGGCGGTCATTTCAATCGCCATGACCGTGTCATCGGCTTTGCGCAGGCGTTTGAGGCGCGCCACTTTGTCGGTGGGCGACAGGCCCAGGCGGATCAGCTCTTCGTGGGTCGGCGGGGTGATATCGCGCTCCAGCCACTGGGAGGTGGGGACAAAACCCTTCAGCCGCAGCATCTCGCTGAAGCCCGACAGGCGTGACAGCGGTTGTTCCAGGCGCGGCGTGATAAACGTGCCGGAGCCTTGGCTGCGGCGGATGAGGCCTTGGGCAAACAGCACTTCCAGCGCTTTACGCGCAGTCACTCGCGAAATACTCAACTGCTCGCTGAGGGCGCGCTCCGACGGCAGTGCCTGTTCGGATTTCCACTGGCCGGCATGGATCGCCGCTTCGAGGTTGCGCGCCAGTTGCAGGTACAGCGGCGTGGATTGTTTGTCGTCGGGACGCAGCGTCAGGATGGGGTTCATCTGTGAGGTTTCCGATGCGGTTATTGGAGTGTTGTCGCCCGGTGTGGGCCGGAAATTAATACCACTTAAATACCATGTCAATGCTGCCAAAACGGTGCAAGCACCGGTTTTAGGGCGCTCTATTGGTGCCTGGTATCAAGTGGTATTAGAGAGGTCTTTATCGCGCGCAGAAGTGCGCAGCCCGCACGGTGAACTGGTATTCACCGGCAGGCGCTGCCAGGGGCAGGAATTATTTTCAGATTATTTTACGAACGGTACGAGATTACGGCCGAATCTCGATCAGGGTGCCGTCTTTGACCAGGGTCCAGACTTCACGCATATCCACATTGCGCATGCCGATGCAGCCGTCGGTCCAGTCCAGGGTGTGGAACCACTGCTCCGGGTAATCCTCGGTGTCGGGGGTGCCGTGGATCATGATCATGCTTCCCGGCTTCACGCCTTCGCGGCGGGCGCGGGCGGCGTCGCTGATATTCGGGTAGGAGATGTGCATGGCCAGGTTGAAGCGCTCGCTGGTCTTGCGCCAGTCGATCCAGTACAGGCCCTCCGGCGTGCGGCGGTCGCCCTCGATCAACTTGTGGCCCTTGGGGTTTTTGCCCAGGGAAATACGGTAGGTCTTAAAGGGCTTGCCGTCGTTGATCAACTGCAGCTGGTGGGCGGACTTGAGCACCAGGACTTTTTCGACGGTTTTACCGCCCAGGGTTTCCACGGTGGAGGCCGATGACAGGGTAACGAACGACAGGCAGATAAGAGCAAGCAACCAACGCATTGAAACGGTATCCCTTTAAAGGCCATCTGCCGGAGTGTTATGGGGTGGGCTTGCCCATTGGCGGCACGGCCTCGCTGCGCACCGGGAACGACTGTTGCCGACGGTCAGCGAAAAAGTATTCTAGGGTACGCCCCACGGTGCGGAAAGCCAGCTCGGACCAAGGGATGTCGGCTTCGTCGAACAACTGCACTTCAAGGCTTTCGGGGCCGGCGGCGTAGTCCAGGTCCACCAGCTCGGCGCGGTAGAAGATATGCACCTGGTTGATGTGCGGCACATCGATCAGCGTGTAGAGGCTCAGGTTGTGCACGCGGGCGCAGGCTTCTTCCAGGGTTTCGCGGGCGGCGGCCTGTTGCACCGTCTCGCCGTTCTCCATAAACCCTGCGGGCAGGGTCCAGTAACCCAGGCGCGGCTCGATGGCGCGGCGGCACAGCAGCACTTTATCGCCCCACACCGGTACGGTGCCGGCGACGATATTGGGGTTCTGGTAGTGGATGGTCGAGCAGTGATCACACACAAAGCGCAGGCGGCCGTCGCCTTCGGGGATGCGTTGGGTAACCGGTTTACCGCACTGGCTGCAGAAATTCATGCTGGGGTTCCTGGAAAGTGCGTCTATCTTGGCGTGACGGGCAGGGCGCTGCAAGTTGTCGTTTAGCGACACTGCGCGGGTTTTGGGGTTGGGCACCCGCACGCTTTGGTGCATGATGCAAGGTAGCCAACAGACCGAGATGACTCATGCTGGACGAGCTACTTCGCCGGGTAAGCAATCACACGCCGCATACGCTGGAAACGGACGGACGTTTCCCCGAGGCCGCTGTATTGGTGCCGATTACCCGCAGTGACGAACCTGAGCTGATCCTGACCCTGCGCGCCAGCGGCCTGTCGACCCATGGTGGCGAAGTGGCCTTCCCCGGCGGGCGCCGCGACCCCGAAGACCCGGACCTGATCTTCACCGCGCTGCGCGAGGCCGAAGAAGAAATTGGCCTGCCGCCTGGGCTGGTCGAAGTGATCGGCCCCCTGAGCCCGTTGATCTCCCTGCATGGCATTCGCGTCACGCCGTATGTGGGCGTTATCCCCGATTACGTCGAATACCTGGCCAACGATGCCGAGATTGCCGCCGTTTTCAGCGTGCCGTTGGACTTCTTCCGACAGGATCCGCGCGAACATACCCATCGGATTGATTACCAGGGCCGCAGTTGGTACGTGCCCAGCTATCGGTTCGGCGAATACAAGATTTGGGGGCTGACGGCAATCATGATCGTCGAGCTGATCAATCTGCTCTATGACGACGCTCAGATCAGCCTGCATCAGCCGCCCAAGAGCTTCATCAATACCTAAGCCATCGCTTGAATGGCAATGCCGTGAGGGAAAACCATGAAATACCGCCTGGGCGACGCCCGTGTCGAGACTCATCCACAGAGCTGGGTGGCACCGAATGCCACACTGGTGGGCAAGGTCAAGCTGGAGGAGGGCGCCAACGTCTGGTTCAACGCGGTGCTGCGTGGCGACAACGAACTGATCCTGATCGGCAAGAACAGTAACGTGCAGGACGGTAGCGTGATGCACACCGACATGGGCTACCCGCTGACCCTGGGCACTGGCGTGACCATTGGTCATAACGCCATGTTGCATGGTTGCACTGTCGACGATTACAGCCTGATCGGCATTAATGCTGTGATCCTCAACGGCGCGAAGATCGGCAAACATTGCATCATCGGCGCCAACTCGCTGATCGGCGAAGGCAAGGAAATCCCGGATGGTTCGCTGGTGATGGGCTCGCCGGGCAAGGTGGTGCGTGAACTGACCGACGCGCAAAAACGCATGCTCGAAGCCAGCGCTGCGCACTATGTGCACAACTCGCAGCGTTATGCGCGTGACCTGGTTGAGCAGGAAGCATGAGCCCCATTGAACGCCCCGTCGCCTCGCCGTGCGTGAGCATTTGCGCGCTGGACGATGACGACATATGCACCGGCTGCCAGCGTACGGTGGATGAGATCACACGTTGGAGCCGCATGGACAATGCCGAGCGCCGGGTGGTGTTGGGGTTGTGCCATGAGCGGGCGGTGGCGAGTGGGTTGGTGTTTATGGTCTCCGGGGAATCCGGTGCCTGATTTGTAGTGAGCGGGCTTGCCCCGCGCTGGGTGGCGAAGCCGCCCCATTTCAGGCACTGAGTTTTTCCAGTTAGAACTGAGTGCCTGGGTTTGGGGCGGCTTCGCCACCCAGCGCGGGGCAAGCCCGCTCACCACAAGAAGCCTGCTCACCACAAGAAGCCTGCTCACCACAGCAAGCCCGTTCACCACAAGAGGTCCGCTCGCTACAAGGGTTGCTGTGAAGTACCCTGTGCGGCATCACCCACAGGTCCGTCCTCCATGCTCTTCCTGATCGCCTACATCAGCAGCGTCGTGCTGATCAACTTCGCCTTCTCCACCGCCCCGCACCTGGACGTCATCTGGTCCGCCTGGGGTGGCCTGGTCTTCATCTTGCGCGACATGGTGCAAACCCGCTTCGGCCACGGTGCAATCATTGCCATGCTGGCGGCGCTGGTGCTGTCGTATGTCACGTCCGACCCGGCCATTGCCCTGGCCAGCGCCACGGCGTTCGCAGTGTCCGAGTGCATCGACTGGCTGGTGTTCAGTATCACCAAGCGCCCGCTGCACGATCGCCTGTGGATAAGTTCAGCACTGAGCATTCCCCTCGACACGTTTATCTTCTTCGGCCTGATCGGCGCGCTCACCCCGGCCGTGGCGGGCACCGCGCTGGTATCGAAATTCGCCGGGGTCACGGTGGTGTGGCTGATCATGGCTTGGCGAATCCGCAAGCGGGCCGTCGCCAACTGAGGCCAATTTTTACAGTTCATGTAAAATGCCCGCCTTTCTCCCCATGATCCGCTCCCCTGAGGACCTGAGATGACCCGAATCGGAACTCCATTGTCGCCAACCGCGACCCGCGTTTTGCTGTGTGGCTGCGGTGAGCTGGGCAAGGAAGTGGTAATCGAACTGCAACGCCTGGGCGTTGAAGTGATTGCCGTGGATCGCTACGCCAACGCGCCGGCCATGCAGGTGGCGCACCGTAGCCACGTGATCAACATGCTCGACGGCGCCGCCCTGCGTGCGGTGATCGAGGCGGAAAAACCGCACTTCATCGTGCCGGAAATCGAAGCCATTGCCACCGCCACCCTGGTGGAACTGGAAGCTGAAGGCTTCACCGTGATCCCGACCGCGCGTGCTACCTCGCTGACCATGAACCGCGAAGGCATCCGCCGCCTGGCCGCCGAAGAGCTGGACCTGCCGACCTCGCCGTACCACTTCGCCGATACCTTCGAAGACTACAGCAAGGCCGTCCAGGACCTGGGCTTCCCGTGCGTGGTCAAGCCGGTGATGAGTTCGTCGGGCAAGGGCCAGAGCCTGCTGCGCAGCACAGACGATGTGCAGAAAGCCTGGGATTACGCCCAGGAAGGCGGTCGTGCCGGTAAAGGCCGCGTGATCATCGAAGGCTTTATCGACTTCGACTACGAAATCACCCTGCTGACCGTGCGTCACATCGGTGGCACCACCTTCTGCGCGCCAGTCGGTCACCGTCAGGAGAAGGGCGACTACCAGGAATCCTGGCAGCCGCAGGCCATGAGCCCGATTGCCCTGGCCGAGTCCGAGCGCGTTGCCAAAGCTGTGACCGAGGCCCTGGGCGGTCGTGGCCTGTTTGGCGTGGAGCTGTTCATCAAGGGTGATCAGGTGTGGTTCAGTGAAGTGTCGCCGCGCCCGCATGACACCGGCCTGGTGACCCTGATTTCCCAAGACCTGTCGCAGTTCGCCTTGCACGCTCGCGCCATCCTGGGCCTGCCGATCCCGTTGATCCGTCAGTTCGGGCCTTCGGCTTCGGCGGTGATTCTGGTGGAAGGGCAGTCGACCCAGACCGCGTTCGCCAACTTGGGCGCCGCGTTGAGCGAGCCGGACACGGCGTTGCGCCTGTTTGGCAAGCCGGAAGTGAATGGCCAGCGTCGCATGGGTGTGGCACTGGCGCGGGATGAGTCGATTGAAGCGGCTCGGGCGAAGGCTACTCGTGCTTCCAAGGCTGTTGTCGTAGAGCTTTAAACCGCGTCGCGCCCATCGCGGGCAAGCCCGGCTCTCACACTTGAATGAGTTCACAAGTCAAAATGTGTGAACCCGATCAAATGTGGGAGCGGGCTTGTCGGGTCGCCGCATGGCTGCGAAGGCGGTCTATCAGGCAACCTTGTTCAGGTCATTATCCCGCGTCTCTTTCAGGCACAGCACAGCAATCAAGCTGAGCAACGCCGCCGCCGACACATACCCGCCGACATAACTCAGCCCACCCATCGCCACCAGCTTGGTCGCGAAGAACGGTGCCGCTGAAGCCCCCACGATCCCACCCAGGTTATACGCCGCCGACGCGCCGGTATAACGCACACGCGTGGGGAACAATTCCGGCAGCATGGCGCCCATGGGCGCAAAGGTCACGCCCATCAGGAACAGCTCCAAGGCCAGGAACAGCGCCACCGCCCAGGTCGAACCGTGGGTCAGTAATGGCTCCATGGTAAAGCCCGACAGGATCGCCAGGATCGCACCGACGATCAGCACAGGCCTGCGCCCGTAACGGTCACTGGCCAAGGCCGCCAGCGGCGTGGCCAGGCCCATGAACAGCACGGCAAAGCACAACAAGCCAAGGAAGGTCTCGCGGCTATAGCCCAAGGTCGAAACGCCGTAGCTCAGTGAAAACGCGGTGGTGATGTAGAACAACGCATAACACACCACCATCGACGCGGCGCCCAGCAATACGGGCAGCCAATGCTGGCTGAACAGTTCCACCAACGGCACTTTTACCGGCGCTTCTTTGGCGACGGCATTGGCGAAGACTGGCGTTTCATGCAGCTTCAAGCGCGCATACAGGCCCACCATCACCAACGCAGCGCTGAGGATGAACGGGATGCGCCAGCCCCAGCTGCGGAACTGCTCGTCGTTCAGGCTCATCGCCAGGATCAGGAACAAGCCATTGGCCGCCAGGAAGCCAATCGAAGGGCCCAGTTGCGGGAACATCCCGAACCAGGCGCGCTTGCCTTTGGGCGCATTCTCGGTCGCCAGCAGTGCCGCGCCGCCCCATTCCCCACCGAGCCCCAAGCCCTGGCCAAACCGCAGTATGCATAACAGGATCGGCGCCCAGGCCCCGATGCTGTCATAACCCGGCAGCAAGCCAATCAGCGTGGTACACACGCCCATCAGCAGCAGCGAAGCCACCAGCGTCGATTTACGCCCGATGCGATCACCGAAGTGGCCGAACAGCGCCGAGCCCAATGGGCGGGCGATGAAGGCGATACCGAAGGTCAGGAACGACGCCAGCATCTGCGCGGTGCCGGAGGTCTGCGGGAAGAACACCGGGCCGATCACCAGCGCAGCTGCCGTGGCGTAGATATAGAAATCGTAGAACTCGATGGCGGTGCCGACGATGCTCGCCGTGGCGACCCGTGCAGTCGAGTTGGTCGGGGCGGCGGTCGCGGCCTCGTTGTAGGTGGTGCTCATGGCGATATCCCTGACGGTCATTGCGCGTTTGGACGCGGATTATTATTGGTCGAACACCCATGGATCAGGGGTGTACGCGGGGTGGCTCGGGATGGGAGCGAACACCGGTCAGACACGATAAAGCGGTGCCTGGACGCGTTGGGTGCGGGTAGCACGCGGTCGGGCGGGGCTTGGATAAGCCGCAGGGATTATAGGAAGGGGTTTGAACAGACAACAAGTCAAAATGTGGGGAGTAGTGAGACGATTCGGCTTGCCCCCGATAGCCGAGTATCAGTCACCTGATGCAGTGACTGACACTCGGCCATCGGGGGCAAGCCCCCTCCCACATTTGATTGTGTTTTGTCTGGAAACTAAGCGGCGACGGGCATTTTGCTGGTGTGCCAGATCAGCACCTTGCTCACCCGGTTGTCTTCAGTCTCGAGGATTTCCAGGCGGTAGCGGCCGATTTTCAGGCACACCGCGCAGTCCGGGATGGTCTCCAGGGCTTCGGTGACCAGGCCGTTGAGGGTCTTGGGGCCATCACTGGGCAGGTGCCAGTTCAGGCTCTTGTTCAGTTCGCGGATCGAGGCGGCGCCGTCGATGATATAGCGGCCATCCGGTTGCGCTTCGATATGCGGGTTGTCTGCACTCTGCTCGCTTTCGAATTCGCCGACGATTTCTTCGAGGATATCTTCCAGGGTGACAATGCCCAGCACTTCGCCGTACTCGTCCACCACCATGCCCAGGCGTCGCTGTTGCTTGTGGAAATTCAGCAATTGCAGTTGCAGGGGCGTGCTTTCGGGGACGAAGTAGGGTTCGTGGCAAGCCGCCAGCAACGCTTCTTTGGTCAGGCTGGCGTCAGGCAGCAGGTGCTGGATCTGCCGTGTGTTGAGTACGGCTTGGACTTGGTTGATATCACTGTGGAACACCGGCAGGCGGGTGCGCTCGGAGGTGCGCAGTTGCTCGATGATCTCTTCGACCGAGTCATCCAGGTTGATGCCGTCCACTTCGCTGCGGGGCACCAGGATGTCGTTGACCGTGATGTTGTCCAGGGCGTGGATGCCTGGCATGCCGGGGGTACGGTTTTCGTCGGCCTCCGGTTCCGGTTCGTCGTCGTGGTCGGGCTGCGGTTCGTCGCTCTTTTTCACCACGCCGGATGTGCGTGCGAACGGGCGCAGCAGCAACAGGCTGATGCCATTGAGCAGCCAGGCCAGGGGGTAGAGGATTTTCAGCGGGACGCCCAGCAGCGTATTGCCAAAGCCCAGCACCGCTTGAGGGTGGCGAGTGGCCAGAGTGCGCGGCAAGTAGTCGGCGAGGATCAGCAGCAGGGCGCAGGAGATCAGCCAGCCGAGCCATGGACCATTCTGCGCCCAGGCGTAGATCGCCAGCAGCGTGCAGAGGATCACCACCGCTGCGCGGCACAGGCTGTTGCACAGGATCAGGCTATGGCGCGGGAAGTTCAGGCGGGCGGCGGCCTTGTCGCCCTGGCGCGTTCCGGGGCGCAGGGCCAGCAGGTGTTGTTGCGCGGCCTCGATGGCGGTAAACAGTGCCGCCCATAACAGCAGCAAGGCAATTACCGCGAGCATCGGCCCCAGGGGCAAGTTGTCCATTTTTGCTGCCCGTCAGATATGCAGGATGTATTCGCGAACCAGCTTGCTGCCGAAATAGGCCAGCATCAGCAGGCAGAAACCGGCCAGCGTCCAGCGGATCGCCTTGTGCCCGCGCCAGCCGAGGCGGTTGCGCCCCCACAGCAAGACGCTGAACACCACCCAGGCCAGGCACGCCAGCAGGGTTTTGTGCACAAGGTGCTGGGCGAACAGGTTTTCGACAAACAGCCAGCCGGAGATCAACGACAACGACAGCAGCGTCCAGCCGGCCCACAGGAAGCCGAACAGCAGGCTCTCCATGGTTTGCAACGGCGGGAAGTTCTTGATCAGCCCGGAGGGGTGCTTGTGCTTGAGCTGGTGGTCCTGCAACAGCAGGAGCAGGGCCTGGAACACCGCGATGGTGAACATGCCGTAGGCCAGGATCGACAGCAGGATGTGCGCGAGGATGCCCGGTTCTTCATCAATCACCTGCACCGTGCCGGTGGGCGCGAATTGCGCCAGCAGCACCGTCAGCACGCCCAGCGGGAATAACAGCACCAGCAGGTTCTCGACGGGAATCCGATAGCAGGCCATCAGGGTCAGTGCGATGACGGCGGCGGCAATCAGGCTGGCGGCGCTGAAAAAATCCAGGCCCAGGCCGACGGGCGTCATCAGGTGGGTAAACAAACTGGCAGCGTGAGCCAGCAGGGCGAGGACGCCAAGGCCCACCAGCAGGCGTTTGTCCGCCTTGGTGCCTTGGGCCAGACGAGTGCCCTGATAGAAAGTCGCAGCGGCATACAAAATGGCGGCGGCGAGGCTGGGTAGCAAACTGGGTGACAAAGGGAGCATAAATCCTGTTAAGCAGGCCCGAAAGGCGCTGAGTTTGGCATACCCCTGCGTAACACGAAAGACTCCCGGACCAGACAGCGGGTGTGCATGGGCGCAGTCTTCGCTATAATCCGCGACCTGCCCACGCCGCAGGCTCGCCGAGCGCTGTTTTTAATAGCGATTTACCGCAGCCTGGGCCGCCATTACCTCGGTCTACCAATGCATTTCGATGAATAGGGCCTGAAAGGATCGCGCATGTTTGAAAACTTGACTGACCGTCTCTCGCAGACGCTGCGCCACGTAACCGGCAAGGCCAAGCTGACCGAGGACAATATTAAAGACACCCTGCGCGAAGTGCGCATGGCGTTGCTGGAAGCCGACGTCGCCTTGCCGGTGGTAAAGGACTTCGTCAACTCGGTCAAAGAGCGCGCAGTGGGCACCGAAGTGTCCCGCAGCCTGACCCCGGGCCAGGCGTTTGTGAAGATCGTCCAGGCCGAACTCGAAAGCCTGATGGGCGCGGCCAACGAAGACTTGAACCTCAGCGCCGTGCCACCGGCCGTCGTGCTGATGGCGGGTCTGCAGGGTGCGGGTAAGACCACCACCGCCGGCAAGCTGGCGCGCTTCCTTAAAGAGCGCAAGAAAAAGTCCGTGATGGTGGTGTCGGCCGACGTATACCGTCCGGCGGCCATCAAGCAGTTGGAAATGCTCGCGGGCGAAGTGGGCGTGACCTTCTTCCCGTCCGACCTGAGCCAGAAGCCGGTCGACATCGCCAACGCTGCTATTAAAGAAGCCAAGCTCAAGTTCATCGACGTGGTCATCGTCGATACCGCCGGTCGCCTGCACATCGACGAAGAGATGATGGGCGAGATCAAGGCGCTGCATGCCGCGATCAACCCGGTCGAGACGCTGTTCGTGGTCGACGCCATGACCGGCCAGGATGCGGCCAACACCGCCAAGGCCTTCGGCGACGCACTGCCACTGACCGGCGTGATCCTGACCAAGGTCGACGGCGATGCCCGTGGCGGTGCGGCGCTGTCGGTGCGTGCCATCACCGGCAAGCCGATCAAGTTCATCGGTATGGGCGAGAAGAGCGACGCGCTCGAGCCGTTCCACCCGGAGCGTATCGCCTCGCGCATCCTCGGCATGGGCGACGTGCTCAGCCTGATCGAACAGGCCGAAGCGACCCTCGACAAGGACAAGGCCGATAAGCTGGCCAAGAAGCTGAAGAAGGGCAAGGGCTTCGACCTCGAAGACTTCCGCGACCAGCTGCAACAAATGAAGAACATGGGCGGCCTCGGCGGCCTGATGGACAAACTGCCGAACATCGGCGGTGTGAACCTGGCGCAAATGGGCAATGCCCAGGGCGCGGCAGAGAAGCAGTTCAAGCAGATGGAAGCCATCATCAACTCCATGACCCCGGCCGAGCGCCGCGACCCTGAGCTGATCAGCGGTTCGCGCAAACGTCGGATCGCCATGGGTTCCGGCACGCAGGTGCAGGACATCGGTCGCTTGATCAAGCAGCACAAGCAGATGCAGAAGATGATGAAGAAGTTCTCCGCAAAAGGCGGAATGGCCAAGATGATGCGCGGCATGGGCGGTATGTTGCCCGGCGGTGGCATGCCTAAAATGTAAAGTATTCGAGCGGGAGCCCGGCTCCTGCTCCGACCCACAGGGATGTGGGATCTCCAGCAAACCCGCCGTTGGCGGGCGCTGACTCGCCGTTTTAACCGACGGCTCTATAGCAGATCTGAATGGCACGCTGATAGGCGCCAGAAAAAGACATTTGCAAAAGTCCGGATATTCCTTAGAATATGCGGCCTTTCGGGCACCTATGCCCGCTGTGCATTTAGATTTGCAGCACCGACTACAGGAACGATGTTCACATGCTAACAATCCGTCTTGCCCTTGGCGGCTCCAAAAAGCGCCCGTTTTACCACTTGACCGTAACCGACAGCCGCAACCCGCGCGACGGTTCGCACAAGGAACAGGTTGGTTTCTTCAACCCTGTTGCTCGTGGTCAAGAAGTTCGTCTGTCCGTGAACCAAGAGCGCGTAGCCTACTGGCTGAGCGTGGGTGCACAGCCATCCGAGCGCGTTGCAAAACTGTTGAAGGACTCGGCTAAGGCCGCAGCCTGAGCAATATGAACGCGACGCCAGCTGTTGCTGATGATTTGATCGTTATCGGCAAGATTTACTCTGTTCATGGCGTTCGCGGCGAAGTGAAGGTGTATTCCTTTACTGATCCGACTGAAAACCTGTTGCAGTACAAGACCTGGACGCTAAAGCGCGAAGGTAGTGTGAAACAGGTCGAGCTGGTCAGTGGACGCGGGAGCGATAAGTTCCTGGTCGCAAAGCTCAAGGGTCTTGATGACCGTGAAGAAGCTCGTCTTCTGGCCGGTTATGAGATCTGCGTGCCGCGCAACCTGTTCCCTGAATTGACCGACGGCGAGTACTACTGGTACCAGCTGGAAGGTCTGAAGGTTATTGATCAACTCGGGCAATTGTTCGGGAAAATCGATCATCTTCTGGAAACCGGCGCCAATGATGTAATGGTGGTCAAGCCTTGCGCTGGCAGCCTGGATGATCGCGAACGCCTGTTGCCTTATACGAAGCAATGCGTGTTGGCTGTCGACCTGGAAGCAGGCGAGATGAAGGTGGAATGGGACGCGGACTTCTAAGCGTGGCTAATTTGCGCATTGAAGTGATCAGTTTGTTTCCCGAGATGTTCTCCGCCATCAGCGAGTACGGCATCACCAGTCGGGCGGTGAAACAGGGGCTGTTGCAGCTTACCTGTTGGAACCCGCGAGACTACACGACGGATCGACATCACACTGTGGACGATCGCCCATTTGGCGGTGGCCCGGGCATGGTGATGAAGATCAAGCCCCTGGAAGACGCGTTGGCTCAGGCCAAGGCCGCCGCCGGGGAGAAGGCGAAGGTAATTTACCTGTCCCCTCAAGGCCGCCAGCTGAAACAGGCTGGGGTGCGCGAACTGGCGAATGAGGAAGCACTGATCCTGATTGCCGGTCGCTATGAAGGCATTGACGAGCGCTTTATTGAGGCTCATGTCGATGAAGAGTGGTCGATTGGGGACTATGTCCTGTCTGGCGGTGAGCTGCCGGCGATGGTCCTGATAGATGCGGTTACACGACTGCTGCCTGGAGCTTTAGGGCATGCGGACTCCGCGGAGGAAGATTCCTTCACGGATGGTTTGCTGGATTGCCCGCACTACACCCGTCCGGAGGTGTATGCGGATCAGCGTGTTCCCGACGTATTGCTAAGTGGCAATCACGCACACATCCGGCGTTGGCGTTTACAGCAGTCCCTTGGTCGGACCTATGAACGACGCGCCGATCTTCTGGAAAGCCGCTCGCTTTCTGGAGAAGAGAAGAAGCTGCTCGAGGAATACATCCTCGCGCGGGACGATAGTTAACAACGTATCGATGGTAGGTCCATTGACTTACCTTAGGAGCACAGCATGACTAACAAAATCATCCTTGCACTCGAAGCAGAGCAGATGACCAAAGAGATCCCTACCTTTGCCCCGGGCGACACTATTGTCGTTCAGGTGAAAGTGAAGGAAGGCGACCGTTCGCGTCTGCAAGCGTTCGAAGGCGTGGTAATCGCCAAGCGTAACCGTGGTGTGAACAGTGCTTTCACTGTTCGTAAAATCTCCAACGGTGTTGGCGTAGAGCGTACTTTCCAGACCTACAGCCCGCAAATCGACAGCATGGCCGTCAAGCGTCGCGGTGACGTACGTAAAGCCAAGCTGTACTACCTGCGTGACCTGTCCGGTAAAGCAGCTCGCATCAAGGAAAAACTGGCTTAAGTCCAGCTTCCCGATGCAGAAAAAAGCAGCCTACGGGCTGCTTTTTTGTGCCTGAAATTTGTTAACTATTCGCCGCTGACACAGCCTGGATGGCTACACATCTTTGTAGTGAGCGGGCTTGCCCCGCGCTGGGCTGCGAAGCGGCCCCAAACCAGGCGAATTGGCTCTATCTGGAGCGCGGCAGTGCTTTTATTGGGGCTGCTTCGCAGCCCAGCGCGGGGCAAGCCCGCTCACTACAGTGTTGTGTATATACCTACGGCTATCGCAGGCTGTGTTGCCTGCCCCCCATGTTGTGACCGACGATGATCCACTGTGGGAACGGGCTTGCCTGCGATAGGATCTGACAGACGCCACATAATTTTGCCTGAGCCCCCATGCCCGCCATTGACCACCCCCTGATCGACCGCTTCCTCGACGCCCTCTGGCTGGAGAAAGGCCTGTCGGACAACACTCGCCAGGCTTATCGCAGCGACCTGGCGCTGTTCAATGGCTGGTTGCAGGAGAAAAACCTCGAACTGATCAACGCCGGCCGCGAGCTGATCCTCGATCACCTGGCCTGGCGCCTGGAGCAGAACTACAAGCCACGCTCCACGGCGCGATTCCTCTCGGGTGTGCGTGGGTTTTATCGCTATCTGCTGCGAGAAAAACTGATCGCCCTCGACCCCACCCTGCAAGTCGAGATGCCGCAACTCGGTAGGCCATTGCCCAAGTCCCTGTCGGAAGCCGACGTGGATGCCTTGCTCGCCGCCCCTGACCTGAGCGAAGCCATCGGCCAGCGTGACCGCGCCATGCTCGAAGTGTTGTATGCCTGCGGGCTGCGGGTGACCGAGCTGATCAGCCTGACCCTGGAGCAAGTGAACCTGCGCCAGGGCGTGCTGCGAGTAATGGGCAAGGGCAGCAAGGAGCGGCTGGTGCCGATGGGTGAGGAGGCGATTGTGTGGGTGGAGCGCTATATGCGCGATGCGCGTGGCGAACTGCTGGGCGGGCGCCCCAGTGATGTGCTGTTCCCCAGCTTGCGCGGCGAGCAGATGACCCGCCAGACCTTCTGGCATCGCATCAAGCACCAGGCCAAGGTCGCTGGAATCGGCAAGGCCCTGTCGCCCCATACCCTGCGGCATGCATTCGCCACCCATTTGCTCAACCACGGCGCCGATTTGCGGGTGGTGCAAATGCTCCTCGGGCACAGCGACTTATCCACAACCCAGATCTACACCCACGTGGCGCGCGCGCGCTTGCAGGATATGCACGCCAAGCACCACCCGCGGGGGTGAAAACCGCCATTTTATCCCGCCACGGGCTGCCCTGCGGCCCAACTGTGGTAGGCTTTGCCGGTTAGCAAAGGGGACGGCCCACACCCGGGTTTCATATCGGCGTACCTGCACCCGTCCTTGCATCTGCCTTCAGGAGTTCCCATGCGCTTGACCCAGATTATTGCCGCCGCAGCCATTGCGTTGGTTTCCACCTTTGTTGTCGCCGATGACGCGGCCGAGCAGACCATTCGCAAGAGCCTGGCCAACTTGGAGCTCGACACGCCGATCGAAAGCATCAGCGCCAGCCCGATGGCCGGCCTGTACGAAGTCAAGCTCAAGGGCAGCCGCGTGCTGTACGCCAGTGCCGACGGCCAGTACATCGTGCAGGGCTACCTGTTCCAGTTGAAGGACGGCAAGCCGGTCAACCTGACCGAGAAGGCCGAGCGCCTGGGCGTGTCCAAGCTGATCAACGGCATCCCGGTGGCTGAAACCGTGGTGTACCCGGCCATCGGCGAGACCAAGACGCACATCACCGTGTTCACCGACACCACCTGCCCGTACTGCCACAAGCTTCACGCCGAAGTGCCTGCGCTGAACAAGCTGGGCGTGGAAGTACGCTATGTAGCGTTCCCGCGCCAGGGCCTGGGTTCGCCGGGTGACGAGCAGTTGCAAGCCGTATGGTGCTCAGCCGACAAGAAGGCGGCCATGGACAAGATGGTCGACGGCAAGGAAATCAAGGCGGCCAAATGCGCCAACCCGGTTTCCAAGCAGTTCGCCCTGGGCCAGTCCATTGGCGTGAACGGTACACCGGCCATCGTTTTGGCTGACGGCCAGGTGATTCCGGGCTACCAGCCGGCACCACAAGTTGCCAAACTGGCGCTGAGTGCCAAATAAACCAGCATCGTCGAACCTTTGACGATCATGGCCCGTGGCTAAGTCGACGGGCCATTAATTGAAAGCCGCAGTTGTGCGGCTGTTTTCCACGGCCGACCTAGCGTCGGCCGTTTCATGGGGAGTTCTTCAGTGAAACCGGTCAAAGTAGGCATCTGTGGGTTAGGGACCGTCGGTGGCGGCACCTTCAACGTACTTCAGCGTAATGCTGAAGAAATTTCCCGTCGCGCAGGCCGCGGGATTGAAGTGGCGCAAATTGCCACGCGTTCGCCAAAGCCTCAGTTCCAAACGACCGGTATTGCGATTACCAACGATGTCTTCGCCGTTGCCACCAACCCTGAAATCGATATCGTCATCGAGCTGGTCGGTGGCTACACCGTGGCCCGCGAGCTGGTGCTCAAGGCCATCGAGAACGGCAAGCACGTGGTCACCGCCAACAAGGCGCTGATCGCCGTGCACGGTAACGAGATCTTCGCCAAGGCGCGCGAGAAGGGCGTGATCGTGGCGTTCGAAGCCGCCGTGGCCGGTGGCATCCCGGTGATCAAGGCGATCCGTGAAGGCCTGTCCGCCAACCGTATCAACTGGGTCGCCGGCATCATCAACGGCACCGGTAACTTCATCCTCACCGAAATGCGCGAGAAGGGCCGTACCTTCGAAGACGTGCTGGCCGAAGCCCAGGCCCTGGGTTATGCCGAAGCCGACCCGACGTTTGACGTGGAAGGCATCGACGCGGCGCACAAACTGACCATCCTGGCGTCCATTGCCTTTGGTATCCCGCTGCAGTTCGACAAGGCCTACACCGAAGGCATCACCAAGCTGACCACCGCCGACGTGAACTACGCCGAAGCCTTGGGTTATCGCATCAAGCACCTGGGCGTGGCGCGCAGCACACCGGCCGGTATCGAGTTGCGTGTACACCCGACGCTGATCCCGGCCGACCGCCTGATCGCCAACGTCAATGGCGTGATGAACGCGGTGATGGTCAACGGTGATGCCGCGGGTTCGACGCTGTTCTACGGCGCCGGTGCCGGCATGGAGCCGACCGCTTCGTCGGTGATCGCCGACCTGGTGGACGTGGTCCGCGCCATGACCAGCGACCCGGAAAACCGCGTGCCGCACCTGGCCTTCCAGCCGGATTCGCTGTCGGCCCACCCGATCCTGCCAATCGAAGCCTGCGAAAGCGCCTACTACCTGCGCATCCAGGCCCAAGACCATCCGGGCGTGTTGGCCCAGGTCGCCAGCATCCTGTCGGAGCGCGGCATCAACATCGAGTCGATCATGCAGAAGGAAGTCGAGGAGCAAAACGGCCAGGTGCCGATGATCCTGCTGACTCACCGCGTGCGCGAACAGCACATCAACGATGCCATCGCCGCGCTGGAAGCCCTGCAGGGCGTCGTCGGGCCGGTGGTGCGGATTCGCGTCGAACACCTGAACTAATGGTTTTGCTGCAAGGGCCCCGCAGGTTCGGCGGCCCTTGTTCAAGAATGCTCTAGAGGAGCCAGTCATGCGTTATATCAGCACCCGCGGCCAGGCACCGGCCCTGAATTTCGAAGATGTCTTGCTGGCAGGCCTTGCCACTGACGGCGGCCTGTATGTGCCGGAAAACCTGCCACGCTTCACCCAGGAAGAAATCGCTTTGTGGGCCGGCCTGCCGTACCACGAGCTGGCCTTCCGGGTGATGCGCCCGTTCGTCACCGGCAGCATTCCCGATGCGGACTTTAAAAAGATTCTGGAAGAGACCTACGGCGTGTTTTCCCACAGCGCCATCGCGCCTCTGCGCCAGCTGAATGGCAACGAGTGGGTGCTTGAACTGTTCCACGGCCCGACCCTGGCGTTCAAGGACTTCGCCCTGCAACTGCTCGGTCGTTTGCTGGATTATGTGCTGGAGAAGCGCGGTGAGCGCGTGGTGATCATTGGCGCCACCTCCGGTGACACTGGTTCGGCCGCCATCGAAGGCTGCAAGCACTGCGAAAACGTCGACATCTTCATCTTGCACCCGCACAAGCGCGTGTCGGAAGTGCAGCGTCGCCAGATGACCACCATTTTTGGCGAGAACATCCACAACATCGCCATCGAAGGCAACTTCGATGACTGCCAGGAAATGGTCAAGAACAGCTTCGCCGACCAGAGCTTCCTGAAAGGCACGCGCCTGGTGGCGGTGAACTCGATCAACTGGGCGCGGATCATGGCCCAGATCGTCTATTACTTCCATGCCTCCCTGCAGTTGGGCGGGCCGGCGCGTTCGGTGTCGTTCTCGGTGCCAACCGGCAACTTCGGCGACATCTTCGCCGGTTACCTGGCGCGCAACATGGGCCTGCCGATCAACCAGTTGATCGTCGCCACCAACCGCAATGACATCCTGCACCGCTTCATGAGCGGCAACCAGTACGTCAAGGAAACCCTGCACGCGACCCTGTCGCCGTCGATGGACATCATGGTTTCTTCGAACTTCGAGCGCCTGCTGTTCGACATGCACGGTCGCAATGGCGCGGCGATTGCCGGCTTGATGGACACCTTCAAGAGCGGTGGCGGTTTCAGCGTTGACGAAGAGCGCTGGACAGAAACCCGCAAGCTGTTCGACTCGCTGGCCGTGGACGACGCACAGACCTGCGAAACCATCGCTGAAGTCTACGCCCAGACCGGCGAGCTGCTCGACCCGCACACCGCCATCGGTGTGAAGGCCGCGCGCGAATGCCGTCGCAGCCTGGACATCCCGATGGTGATACTCGGCACCGCGCACCCGGTGAAATTCCCGGAAGCGGTGGAGAAGGCCGGGGTTGGCAAGGCACTGGAATTGCCGGTGCACCTGGCAAACCTGTTCGAGCGTGAAGAGCGTTGCACCGTATTGGCCAATGACCTGAAGGCTGTGCAGGCGTTTGTGAGCCAGCACGGCAACCGGGGTAAGCCGCTGTAACGCACACCGCGTAGACAAAAACGCCGCTTTCCCTTCCTTGGGTCAGCGGCGTTTTTTGTTTTGGCAGGCCCCACTTGGCGCAAGCGACTAGGTGAGCAGTTTCTGCACGATGGCCAATACGGTGCTGAACGCTGTAAACATGGCCATGACGACCCCTAAGGGATACCAGAAATTCTCACGGGTTATCTTGTGTGTCTCAGCAGTGAGTTTGCGTTGCTCCGCATAAATGCGTGATATGTCGGCGTGAATCTTCTCTAACGCAGCTTGCTCTTTATCGTGTTCCAGCATCGTCTTTATCCTTCGCAATCAACAAGGGCCTTCTGACCTGCGCGTTATCTGCGTGGCGGAGCCACCGGCGCTCACCGAGTATAGGATTCACCTCTGGTCCGAGCCTTCCGCAAACCTCAAAACGGCCCACCATTGCGTAAGCACTTGTGTGCGGCCGTTTTTTGGTTGTCATGTTGCAAGCGCATGCTGGAATCCGTCACCCCCTGACGGCCCCATAAAGACGATAAAGCGAACTTTCCTACGTCACAAACAGTCACTTAGGATAGATGCAGCTCCCGTTGAAACGATTGTTCCCGAACTATTGAGTGGTGATCGAGATGGAAAGTATCAGCCTATTGCTCGAAGAAGCACTGAGCCCTTATCAGGTTACGCTGACCACCTCTGGTGTGCAGGGCGAGTGCCTGGTGACGGTGAAGAATCCTGCTGGCGCTATCGTGGTCGAGCGTGAAGTCGATCGTGCGCAACTGATGGACAAGCGCGTGCTGGTGGATGTGGTGGATTGCCTGTTGCGCGACCTCAAGATTGCCGAAGGGCGCCTGGAACCGTCGGTCATTGCAGCCTTGCGCAACGCTGCCCAGACGCGCAGCCCCGCCGTCGCATGAAGAATTGTTTAACTATGGAAACTTCCTACAACGTGGCCGGTCAGATTTCGTAACAGCAAGAGCGAACATTGTGCTCCGGTGTTTGTGCATTGTTGTGCGGGTCTTTGTAGGCCACGTTTAACCCCGAGGTGTCTCCCCACCCTTCGGGGTTTCTTTTTGCCTGCAATTTGTCATGGTTCGGGTGAGTCCTGGAAAAAGCGCGGGTTGTCGCGCAGGTATTGTTCGCGCATGACCGGATCCAGCCAAGCAGCATAGGACTGCTGCACCTGTTCCTGTGGGATGTCGCGCAGCACTTGGTCGATTCGTTCAATGGCATGACGGCCCAGGGCGGTATCCGAACAGGCGATATGCGTACGTTGGTAGGGCAATGAGCCTTTGATCGGATAAAAGCTCAGGTCGTCCGAAGCAATCCTCTGTTGCAGCGCGTGATAGCGGATTTCCGGCCAATACCCCAACACCGCTTCCAGCCGTCCCCGGCGCTGCATTTGCAACAAGCTGCCAAGGGCGTCGTTGCCGTAATGAAGCGCCAGTGTGCGCGCATCGGCGTGTTTAAGCTGCTCATCGATAACCGGGCCGTAGCTGCGCTCCGCCGTGGCACCCACCCGCGTTCCACGGGCGTCGAGAAAAGCCTGTAGGTCGAACTGGCCGTCCACGATGAACGGCGCCATGGCGTCCTGTTGGCTGCGCCGTATCGCGATGCCATTGCTGGGGGTAACGAACGCCTGGCGAGAAAACACCACGTACTTGGCCCGTTCCGGCGTCCACAGCAGCGATGGATCGCAGGTGAATGAGGGTTCACTCAACATTTGCGTGCCCCGAGCGCGGTTGACGTGCAGCACCTGATGCCGGTATTCCGGCAGGCGCTCGATCAGTATCGGCAATAGTTGATCCAGCGCGCCCTGGCCCTTGCGCGGGCCTTCGAAAATGGTCAAAGGTGGCAAGTCACGCACTAGCCAGATCAGCGTGTCTTCAGCGCTGGCCGGCAGGGGCCAGCCGCAGGCGAACATGACGCTGAGGCCTAGCTGAATAAGCCGACGAGCCATCAGATCGCGCCGTCCTCGCGTAAACGCACAATCGCGGCCGCGTCATAACCCAGGCTGCCCAGCACCGTGCTGTTATGTTCACCCAACTGTGGCCCCACCCATTCACAGCTGCCCGGCGTGTCCGACAGCTTGGGTACGATGCCCGGCATTTTGAACGCCTTGCCGTCGGGAAGTTGGGCCTTGAGGAACATCTCCCTGGCAAGGAATTGCGGGTCGCCCAGCATGTCCTCGGCACTGTAGATCCGGCTGGCAGGCACTTCGGCTTTATTCAGCCGCTCCACCACCTGATCCAGCGGCAGTGAGTTCACCCAGCGATCAATCACCCCATACAGCTCATCGCGACGGCTGTCGCGTCCGTCATTGCTGGCAAGCGAGGGATCGTTGGCCAAGTCCTCACGGCCAATGGCTGACATGAAGCGCTTGAAGATCGCGTCCCCGTTGGCGCCAATCTGCACATGCTTGCCGTCGGCGCTGGTGTGGATCGAGGAGGGCGTAATACCGGGCATGATGTTGCCGGTGCGTTCGCGAATAAAGCCGAACACGTCGAACTCCGGGATCATGCTTTCCATCATGGCGAAGATGGCTTCATACAGCGCCACATCGACCACCTGGCCCAGGCCGCCGTTGACTTCGCGGTGACGCAGCGCCATCAGCGCGCCGATCACCGCCCACAACGCGGCAATCGAATCGCCGATGGAAATGCCGGTACGCACCGGCGGGCGGTCTTCGAACCCGGTGATATAGCGCAAGCCACCCATGGATTCACCCACCGCACCAAACCCAGGCTGGTCTTTCATTGGCCCGGTCTGGCCAAAGCCGGAGAGGCGCACCATCACCAGCTTGGGGTTGAGGGCGTGCAGGGTTTCCCAACTCAGGCCGAGTTTCTCCAGCACGCCGGGGCGGAAGTTCTCGATCAGGATGTCGGCGTTGGCCAACAGCTGTTTGAGGATGGCCAGGCCGTCCGGATGCTTGAGGTTCAGCGTCAGCGATTGCTTGTTGCGCGCCTGCACAAACCACCACAGCGACGTGCCTTCGTACAGCTTGCGCCATTTGCGCAGCGGGTCGCCGCCGTCCGGCGATTCGACCTTGATCACCTCGGCGCCGAATTCCGCGCAGATACGTGAGGCGAACGGGCCGGCGATCAGGGTGCCGAGTTCGATGACTTTCAGGCCGGCAAGCGGTTTGGCATTAAACGACATGAGGATCCTTGTCTGCGCGGGGCGGTGGTGTGATGCCTTTTAACATAGGCGAGCGGCCCAGGGATAAGGATGATGCAGCGCAGGATTCGTTGAATGGCCTCGCCATCGGTTAGACTGGCCGCCTTTCCCTGTCTCTAGAAGTCCGTTCATGGCCCAGCCGTCCACGACCTACAAATTCGAACTCAACCTCACCGACCTTGACCGCTCGGTGTACGAGAGCGTTAAACAGACCATCGCCCGCCACCCTTCGGAAACCGAAGAGCGCATGACCGTACGTCTGCTGGCCTACGCCCTCTGGTACAACGAGCAGTTGGCATTCGGTCGTGGCCTGTCAGATGTAGACGAGCCAGCCCTGTGGGAAAAAAGCCTGGATGACCGGGTTTTGCACTGGATTGAAGTCGGCCAGCCGGATGCCGACCGCCTCACCTGGTGCTCGCGCCGCACCGAACGCACCAGCCTGCTGGCCTACGGCAGCCTGCGGGTGTGGGAAGGCAAGGTGGTGCCTGTGGCGAATAACCTGAAAAACGTGCACATCGCCGCCGTGCCTCAGGAAGTCCTCGAGACGCTGGCCAAGGACATGCCTCGCGTTATCAAGTGGGACGTGATGATCAGCGAAGGCACGATTTTCGTCACCGACGACCGTGGCCAGCATGAAGTCCAACTGCAATGGCTGGTCGGCGAACGCGGTTGAAACGGTGGGAGGGGGCTTGCTCCCGATCGCGGCGTTCAGTCAGCACCACATCGACTGATACACCGTAATCGGGAGCAAGCCCCCTCCCACAATGACCTGTGTCGTTTGTAGCCTTGTTGTTTAACCGTTTTATCAAAGAGAAGCTCCCGTCGCCCCATGCGTATCGATCCTCGCCCGTTGCCTGCCGTCCTGCCGTTTCTCGGTGACTTGCCACCGCTGTTGACCCGTCTCTACGCCGCGCGCGGGGTGCAGTCCGAAGCCGAGCTGGACAAAAGCCTGGCGCGGTTGATTCCCTATCAGCGGCTCAAGGGCATCGACGCAGCGGTGGACTTGCTGGTGACCGCGTTGGAACAGCGCCAGCGTATCCTCATCGTCGGCGACTTCGACGCCGACGGCGCCACTGCCAGCACCGTAGGCACCTTGGGCCTGCGCTTGCTCGGCGCCGCCCATGTCGATTACCTGGTGCCCAACCGCTTCGAGTATGGCTACGGCCTGACCCCGGAAATCGTCGCAGTCGCGCTGCAGCGCGAGCCGCAGTTGCTGATCACTGTGGACAACGGTATCTCCAGCGTCGAAGGCGTGGCGGCGGCGAAAGCGGCCGGGCTGAAGGTGCTGGTGACTGACCACCATTTGCCTGGCGATGAATTGCCGGCGGCGGATGCCATTGTCAACCCGAACCAGCCGGGCTGTGAGTTCCCGAGCAAGGCGCTGGCCGGTGTGGGCGTGATCTTCTACGTGCTGATGGCCCTGCGGGCGCGCCTGCGCAGCTTGGGCTGGTACGAGCATAAGCCTCAACCCAACATCGGCGAACTGCTCGACCTGGTGGCCCTGGGCAGTGTGGCCGACGTAGTGCCCTTGGACGCCAACAACCGCATCCTGGTGCATCAGGGCCTGGAGCGCATCCGCGCCGGTCGCGCACGGCCGGGGATCAAGGCGATCCTTGAAGTGGCCAAGCGCGACGCGGCACGTATCACCTCCACCGACCTGGGCTTTATCCTCGGGCCGCGACTGAATGCCGCCGGGCGCCTGGATGACATGAGCCTGGGCATCGAATGCCTGCTCACCACCGACGTTGCCGCCGCGCGTGAAATGGCCGCGCAACTGGACGGCATGAACCAGGACCGTAAATCCATCGAGCAAGGCATGCAGCGCGAGGCCCTGGCCCAGCTCAAGGACTTGCCGGTGGAGTCGATGCCCTACGGGCTGTGCCTGTTCGACCCGGAATGGCACCAAGGCGTGATCGGCATTCTCGCCTCGCGCATGAAAGAGCGCTATTTCCGCCCGACCATCGCCTTCGCTGATGCCGGAGATGGCCTGCTCAAGGGCTCAGGGCGCTCTGTGCCGGGGTTTCATATCCGCGATGCGCTGGCGGTGGTCGCCAGCCAGCATCCCCACCTGATCGCCAAATACGGCGGCCATGCCATGGCCGCCGGTTTGACGCTGCCCGAAGAAAACTTCCCGCTGTTTGCCGAGGCCTTTGATGCCGAAGTGCGTCGGCAGCTGCGCGAAGAAGACCTGACCGGGCGCCTGCTGTCCGACGGTACTCTGGCAGTGGAAGAGTTTCACCTGGAACTGGCCCGCGCATTGCGGCACGCGGGCCCTTGGGGGCAACACTTTCCCGAGCCGTTGTTTCACGGGGTGTTTCAGTTGGTGGAACAGCGCGTGGTGGGCGAGCGGCACCTGAAAGTGGTGCTCAAGAGCGAATGCGGGTCGGTGAAGCTCGACGGCATTGCGTTTGGGGTGGACCGTGAGGTCTGGCCGAACCCGACGGTGCGTTGGGTGGAGCTGGCCTATAAGCTGGATGTGAACGAGTTTCGCGGGAATGAAACCGTGCAACTGATGATCGCGCACATCGAGCCACGCTAGATCTAAGCAACACCACAAAGCCAATGTGGGAGGGGGCTTGCTCCCGATGGCAGTAGACCAGCCAACTGATCTTTGGCTGACCCACCGCTATCGGGAGCAAGCCCCCTCCCACATTTGGTTTTGCGTATGGCAGAAATTACTCGGCTTTGTCCTTAGCCTGGTGCTTCACGATGATGTCCACCAACCGTTTGGCCAGCGCCGGGTAGTTCTCGTCGAAGTGATGCCCACCTGGCAACTTCAAGGCTTCACCCACGGCGGTCTTGTCCGTGCAGCCGCTCTCGTCGACTTCTTCCGCACCGTAGATGCACACCACTTTCTCAGGCGGCAGCTTGGCCATTTCCGGGCCGGTGGCGGCTTCTTTGCCTGCGTTGCCCAGCCAACCTTCCACTTCAATCTCGAAGCTGCCAGTGCGCGCAAATGCCAGCAGGATGATCGCGTCCACGCGCTGTTGCTCGTTTTCCGGCAGGCGGTTGTAGATGGCCGGCAGTACATCGGCGCCGAACGAGTAACCGGTCAGCACGAAGCGCTTGGTGCCCCACTTCTGCCGGTAGTGCTGCATCAGCTCGGTGAGGTCCTTGGCACTTTGTTCCGGGCTCTTGTGCTGCCAGTAGTAGCGCAGGGTGTCGATGCCCACCACCGGGTAGCCGATCTTGGCCATTTCACCGGCCACGTCGCGGTCCAGGTCACGCCAGCCGCCGTCGCCGGAGAGGAACAGGGTGACGGTGTCCTTGGCTTGGCCCGCCGGTACTTCAACCACTGGAATCGCCAGGCCGCCGTTGTCCGAGCCCACCAGTTGCTTGCGCAGCTCGTTGTTCAGCACTTGCGGGTAATGAATGTCGTAGTCGCTGATGCTGGTCGTGGCACGTGGGGTATCGCGCACGAAACTGGCGGCATCATCCTCAGGGTTGTCGTTCCAGGCCACCAGCCAATTGCCGTGGGCTGAGGTTTTTGGCAAAGGGTCGTTGCAGCCTGGCTGGGTCATGGCGAAACCGACGGAGATGGCGTTGGCCTTGTCGTCGCTTTGTGCCGCCAGCCAGCGCCAGGCCAGGCTTGCGCCAGGGCCGATGCCGCTGACCAGCGTCGCGGGGCCCTTGAGCTGGCCCAGGGCGTTTTGCAGGGCTTGTTCCTGCAGCTTGCAGTCGTCCTTGGGCAGGATCACCTGGACAATCTGCGCCTTGCCGCCTTGGCTCAAGGCAATCAGTTGGCTGTCCGTCAGGGTTTCATCGGCCATCACGGCCACGGCCACACGGGCCTTGGGCGTGCCGTACGGGGTCACGCGGGTCATCACCGAACCGTCGGCCTGGGGCAGTTGCTCCAGGGTCGGCTGCGGGGCAGGGCGGTTCCAGTACCAATAGCCGCCACCCAGGATCAGGGCGAGCAGCACTACAAAGGCCAATACATACCGCCAGGAACGTCGAATCATCAGCGTTTCACCAATCCAGTCAAGCCGCCCGCGATCAGGGCGGCGGTATCGGCCAGTGCCACCAGCGGATCAAGTCCTGCGGGCACGGCCATGTAACGGGGTTCCCAGTCAGGCTGGAACTTGTCTTTGAAGCGGCGCAAACCTTGGAAGTTATACAGTTGCTCGCCACGTCGGAACACCATCGAGCCCAGGCGTTGGGTCAGCGGGGCGCCGCGGCGTGGTTGCAGGCCCGACAACGGCACCATGCCGAGGCTGAAGCGCGCGTAGCCGTGACTCTTATAGTGTTGAATCAGGCCGACCATCATGAACTCCATGGTCAGCTTGGGCGCGTCCGGGTGGGCGCGCATCAGGTCGAGACTGGCCAGGTCATGGTTGTAGGTCTCGAGCAGGTTGGCGAAGGCCACCGGGCGCCCTTCGAAGCGAATGATCGCAATGCGGAAGTGCTTGAGGTAGTCGTCGCTGAAACGTCCCAGGGAAAAGCCTTTTTCCCGCACGTTCTTGCCGGTCAGCCAGGCATCGGAGATGACCTTGAGTTCATCCATCGGCGCCGTGCCCGGTTCAAAGATCTCCAGGGACAGACCGTCCCGGGTGCCGCGGTTCCAGGTGTAGCGCAGGTCCTTCATCTCTTTGCCCTTGGCTTCCAGGTCAAAGCGTTTCAGGTCGACGCGGGCTTCTTCGCCCAGCTTGATCGCGGTGAGGCCGATGTCCATGTAGTACGGCAGGTTCTCCGCGCGGACCTGGTAGAACACCGGGCGCGCGTGGTGGATGTCGCACAGGTCGCGGAACTGCCAGATCATTTCGGCGCGGGGCTGGGTCGGGCCGATTGGGTCGTACAAGGCTACCAGGCTGCGCCCGCGACGGGCGTACATGAGGAAAGCTTCATCATTGGGATGGAACAGCAGCGCCTTGTCACCGGTCAGCGCCAGGCCGCCGTCGGGCTGGGACGAGGCCATCAGGATCTTGCTGGCGCGCTCCAGTTCGTCGGGGGTCGGCAGGTGGATCACCGGGCGCGCGGTGCGCAGCAGCCAGGTGAGCGACACGATCACCAGCAGCACGGCGGCGCCCAGCAGCGAGCGCAAGCCGCGTGGGGCGTTGGCGTCCAGGGTGAACTGCCACCACAGCTGGTGGCTGTAAGGGACGTCTTGGTAAGCGAACAGCAGCAGCCAGATCGAGGCTCCCAGCACGCAGACACTGGCGACCAGGTACAGCGGCGAGAAGGGCAGCTCGGTGAGGCGGCTGGCGCGGTAGAACGAGCGGCGGAAGATTGCCAGCAGGATGGCGGTCATGGTCATCAGGCTGGCTTCTTCCCAATCGAAGCCTTTGAGCAGCGAGAGCAGGGCGCCCACCAGCAGCAGCACCATGGTCAGCATCCAGGCGGCTGACAAGCGTCGACGCAGGCCCTGGGCCAGCAGCAGGCAGAGCACGCCGATCAGGCTGGCGCCGAAGTGCGAGGCGTCAATCAGGCGGTGGGGAATCAGGAAGCCGATGTTTTCCAGGCGTGAGTCGATTTCGGGCGTGGCGCCGGAAAACAGCAGGACCACGCCGGACAAAAAAACCAGTACGGCCAGTACTGGCGCCGCCAGCCCCGAGGCGACCCGCAGGCTTTGCTGGGTCTGGAACAGACGCTGGGCTTCGTTGACCAGCAGGAACACGCAGGCGATCAGCAGCGGCAGCACCACATAGATCATGCGGTACAGCAGCAGGGCAGCAGCCAATGGCGCGGCACCGAGTTTATCGGCGAAGGCCGCCAGCAGGATCGCTTCGAATACCCCCACGCCGCCCGGTACATGGCTGAGCACGCCGGCGGCCAGGGCCAGCAGGTACACGAGCAGGAAGGGCCCGAAGGGCGGCGCTTCCGGCAGCAGCATATAAAGGACGGTGGCGGCAGCGGCGACGTCCAGTGCGGTGATGATCAGTTGCAGGAAGGTCAGGCGGCGACCCGGCAGGCGCAGGGTACGACGGCCGGCTTTGACCAGCAGGTTGTCCGGGTAGGGCTGTTCCGGCAGGCGACGGCGATAAATGCCGATGCACAACACCACCGACAACAGCAGCACTGCGCCGGCGATGCCGCCAAGCAGGCTTTGCGGCAGATGCAGATAGGTGGATGCCGCTGGCAGGTTGCTCAAGGTGGCCAGTGCAGCCAGGGGCGGCAGTGCGCAGCCCAGGGCCAGGCTGGCGAACACCGTCATGTGGGCAACTTCCGACGCCCCGATACCATGGCGTGCATATAAACGGTAACGCACCGAGCCGCCCGAGAGCATCGACAGGCCAATCGCATTGCCAATGGCGAAGGCGGTAAAGCCGCCCAGGGCCAGGGTCTTGGCGGGTAGCTTCACCCCTGCATAGCGCGCACCGGAAAATTCGTAGCCCAATAGGATCACAAAGCCGGCGACGGCCGCGGCAAATGCGCCGAGCAGGGCGGGCTTGGGCACTTCCAGGATCGAGTCGTGGAGGGCGTAAAGGTCCAGCTCCAGCAGCAGGTGTCGGCAAGCGATCAGGGCGATGGCGAACAGCAGCAGCGTGACGGCCAGCCCGATGGGTTGCCGGTACTTGCTCACCAGGTCCAGCCAACGCAAACGCGTTGGCGGGATCGGTTGTTCTGCTGTGACGGTGTCTTGTGGTTCAGACGAGTTGGCGCGCATCAATCACCTCGTGGATTGTGCGCGACAGGATGGAGGTATCCAGCCAAGTTACCAATCCCTATGGACAAAATAATTACAAATATTAACGCGTATCACCGGGGTCGGCGACAGCGGCCATTGGTCGTAGAGGGTAGTGCTTGAGCATTCAGCATAGCTTGCAATGACATGGACTCTACAACCCGTGTGGGGTTTCATGAAAGATGCCATGCCATTGTTTCAGAAGAACTTTTTTACCGGATACAAAAAAGGCCACTCTTTCGAGTAGCCTTTTTTGATGTTTGGTTGCGGGAGCCGGATTTGAACCGACGACCTTCGGGTTATGAGCCCGACGAGCTACCAGACTGCTCCATCCCGCGTCTGTGGGCGGCATTCTACAGCCCAGCGGCGAGGTGTCAACCGTTAATGGGTCGATGGGTCAAATAAGTGTAATTTGACCTGCCAGTCACCCTAAGTACGCGATAGAAAACGCTTTTGTAGTGAGCGGGCTTGCCCCGCGCTGGGTGGCGAAGCCGCCCCAACAAAGACACCGCCGAGCGCCTGATAAACCAAGTCGCCTGGTTT